>JADGNX010000236.1 GCA_017883265.1 Thermoanaerobaculia bacterium | reverse complement strand
AGGGTTTCTGGTTTCTGGTTTGATAAGGCGATGCAGGATCTGAAGGATCGCACTCGAAGCTACGCATTGCGAATCATTAAGCTGCACGACTCGTTGGCGAAGCGCGGCGCGGCGCGGGTGTTGGGTGACCAGCTGCTTCGCAGCGGGACCTCCGTCGGTGCTCACTATCGGGAGGCGATTCGCAGTCGTTCGCCCGCCGAATATGCTGCGAAGATGAACGCTGGTCTGATGGAGTTGGAGGAAACGCTCTATTGGATCGAACTGCTTGAACATTCCGGCATCGTTAATCCAAAGAAACTGCCGCCCCTGAAAGATGAAACCGCTCAGTTGAGCGCCATTCTTGTCTCTTTGATCAAGAAGGCGAAGCGCTGACAACGCTTTATTGAGCATTGGTCGCTCCTTCTGGTTTCTGGTTTCTGGTTTCTGGTGTCATTTGCGCGAGTGCTGCCTTGAGCCGCGACTCGGAATCGATGAGGAAGTTGGCCTGCGTCACGACCTTTTCACCGGCCTGGATGCCGCTGCGCACTTCCATGAAGTCGCCGCTCTTCGTTCCCGTCTGGACCTCGCGAGGCTCGAACGTGCCATCGCCGTTCACAATGAATACGACCGAGCGTGTGCCGGTCTGAAGGACCGCGGAATCCGGTATGACGACGACTTGTCGCGCCGGCTGCTCGATCACGACGTCGCCGAACATCTCCGGTTTGAGCGCGCCGTCCGCATTGTCGAACTCGCTGCGAACCTTGACTGTGCGGGTCATCGGATCGACGGTCGGTGCGATGAAGGTGACGCGGCCGGTCCAGGTGCGACCAGGAATGTAGGAGAGTGTCGTGGTGGCCGAGGCGCCGAGCCGGATGAACGGCAACTCGGATTCGTAGACGTCTGCCTGAATCCAGACGTGATCCAGATTCGCGATCTCGAAGAGCGGCTCACCGGGAGTGATGCGGGCACCCTCGACCGCCATCTTGTTGAGGACATATCCGCTGGCCGGCGAATAGATGGTGACGGACTTCCGTGCCGCGCCGGTGCGCTCGAGCTGCCGGATCTCTGAGGGAGTGATATCCCACAGGAGCAGGCGCTGGCGTGCCGCGACCAGCAGCGAGGGAGACTGCCTGGCCGCGCGCATGGCCAGAAGGTATTCCTGCTGCGTCGAGAGGAGGTCGGGGCTGTAGACCGAGAAGAGCGGCTGTCCTTTTCGAATCTGCTGTCCGGTGACGTTCACGTAGAGCTTCTCGATGTAGCCGTCAAACTTCGTCGAGATCTTGTAAAGGCGTGTCTCGTCGACAGCGACGCGGCCGACCGTCCGCACCGAACGTCCTAAGGAGCGCATCTCGGCCATGCCGGTCTGTACGCCGATGAGCTGCCGCCGTTCGGAGGAGAGCTTGACGTTCGAGTAGCCTGTGACTGTCGATGTCGCCGGGCCGGCTCCCTCGTCGTATACCGGGACGAGCGTCATGCCACAGTCGGGTGCGATGCCGGGCTTGTTAGACTTATAGGCCGGATGCATCGGATCGACCCAATAGAGGATCTTCTTCGGGCCCGCTGGTGCCGTTGCGCTCGTCGTCTCGTTCTCCGCATACACAGGAACGAGATCCATCCCGTCGGGCGCCTTCCCCGGCTTATCGGACTTGTGGCCAGGGTTCATCGCATCGATCCAGTAGAGAACCTTCTTCTCGCCTCCGCTCGCGGTATTGGTGACGGACGGTTTTCCGTTAGGCCGCGCGACCACGACGACGACCAGCGCGATTGCGAGAAGAATCGCGAGAATCCAGGGAAGTTTGGTTTTCATGATCATTACCTCATCGAAGTCGAAGCTGAATTGGAGGAAGAACTGGACGATGCTGGAGCCTGTGCGCTCATGCCCGAAGCGGCCGCTCCACCGCTCGCCGGCGAACTGCCCATGGCGGTCGGCTGGAGGGCCGCTTCATCGATGGCTACGCGCCATTTCGCGGCCTCTGCAAGCCGGCCGAGGTAACTGGCGCGATCGCTGTACAGCACGTTGACCGCCTCGAAGACGGTGATGAACGGCACCTTGCCGGCCTGGTAGCTCGCCAATGCTGATTCGTACGAGAGCTGATCGAGCGGGATGATCTTTTCGCGATACAGCACCGCGACCTCATTCGCTCCTTCCAGCTGCGCGATCCGCTCGCGAGTGCGAAGCTCCAGCTCCCGACCAATCACATCCGTCTCGGCCGTCTGTTCTGTGACACGGGCCCGCGCCTCCGCCAGTTGGTTCTTTTGCCTCTTGTTGATCCAGACCGGAAGGGAGACGCCGACGCCGACCTGCCACATCGGCCCCTCTGCGAAGTTGCCGCGGTACATCGAGCCGCCGCTCACCACAAAATCGGGACGGAAGTTTTTCTTCGCCATCTGCACACGGAGACGCCCCGTCTTGATGCCTTGCTGTGCCGCGGCCGCTTCCGGGCTGCGAGCAAGCGCACTCGAGATCCAGTTGGCGGCGGGCGACAGCGGCTTGGTACCGGGAAGATCGGCAGGCGTGTCGAGCGCCGCATCCTGCAGGACACCCAGGAGCCGATTCGACTCGGCCAGCCGGCTGGTGATGAGCGCGCGCTGCGCGGCCTTCAGCTCGTCGATGCGCACAAGCTCGACCTGCGCACGAAGGACGTCCTGCTGCACTCCCAGCCCGGCTGCGTAACGATCGCGGGTGGTGGCCTCGATCTGGCGCGCGGTGTCCCGACGCTCCTCGATGAGACGATCGATGGCCCGGGCCAGGATCAGGTCGTACCACGCGTTGCGGACTCGCGCCTCGATGGTCAGCCCTGCACGGCCGAGCGTTCCGCTCTCGACCTCGCGGGCCTCGCTCGCCGCGGTCTGCCCGGCCAGGGCCAGCTTGCCCGGCCACGGCAGCGGTTGACTCAGCATCAGGCCGATGAAGCTACCCTGGGCCCTTCCGAGCGAAAGTGAGGTGCCGTCGTTCTGGTAGGTGGTCGACAGAGACGGGTCGCCGAGCGTCTCTGCCGGCTCCACCCGCAGTTGCGCCGCCTCGACGGCGGCATGTGCTGCGGCCAGCTCAGGGGTGTTCTCGATCGCTGTGCGCACCAGCGCGTCGAGCGCCGGATCGGGCAGCGTGGCACGAGGGGATGACTGATCACCGGCCAGCGCGCTGCCCGCTGCAAAAAGCAGCGCGGACACGATGACAGGAATGGGATGCTTCACGGAGCGGCCTCCTTGCGTAGGCGTGGGGCGTCCTTATGGGACGCGAGCGCGAAGGAAAGCCGTGGATCAGATCAGGAAGACGGAGTTGAGGATGTGGAGGGGGCGGTCCAGAGAACCCAGGACATGCGTTGCCAGCTCGGCATTGACGTGCGGATTGTGGACCGGCGCGAACGCAAGTGCTGCCGTGGTTCCAGCCACATCGGGCGAGCCGTGCTCAGTGGCGGCCGGAGAAATCGCAAGGGTGTCGCTGGAGCCTGGGCTGATCGTGCAGCAGCGATGCTGACTGGCGGATGATGGCAGAGGCGAGGACGCGTGCTGGCAGCAGGGCATGGCCCGTTGACCCGCCGCGGTACAGAGCGGCACGAACACCACTCCGACAAGAAGCAGCAACAGCGCCGCGCCGCCAAGAAAGCGGCCCATGGCGCTCCTGTGCCCGGGCAGTGTTGTCGAATGCATCACGAAGGATAGCAATCTGCACTCCTTGTGAATTCCACCCCAGTGTTGCCGAGCATAGCGGCGTGTAACCAATGTCACATAGCTGGTGACCCTGAACCGGCGCGAAATTCTTTCACTCACTTCGACCACAAGGCGCTTCGCATGACCCACCTTTCGACCTCACGTTACGCCGAGGGAGGCAATGGCCGAGTTGTTTGCATCAGCCACAAATTCACTTGCCAATGGTTTCCGATCTGGCAACGGTTAGCCGGCATCGACCTACTTGGCGAGACATGTGCAGGTTACCGATCTCCCCACAACGAGCGAACGCTCCACAACTTGAACGCTGCAACTTTAGAGGAGATGAAGCGATGGCCACACATACGGATCCTGTCTGCGGCATGAAGGTCGACGATCAAAAGACAACTTTGAAATCCACATACCAGGACACTACCTACTATTTCTGCGCACAGGGCTGCAAAACGAAGTTCGATGAGAAGCCGCAGCAATTTGCCAGTCAACAAGCAGGACGTTGAATCTCGCCTGGCACATTGCACACGGGTGCCAGCAGATGCGGCTCCGTGGTACATAGGTTTCCTGAAGAGCTCTGTTATCCTAAGAGTATTACGGCACGCTCTCGAAGACGTGTCAGGACGCCGCGTTTCGATCATTCCCCGATCCGTTCACGCAGCAGGCAGACGGCGCGCTCGATGAGCTGATCCAGCTCCGGCGCGATGTCTTCGATGACCTGGAAGTATTACGGCACGCTCGCGAAGACCCACGGCTGTACCGCGGACGCCATCGCGCGGGGAGAGACCTGTTCGGCATCGATCGCCATCGAGCCCGAGCTCAGCCCGCGGGCGAAGGAGTCCGATCGAACCGCCGATAGAAGAACCTTTTCACCAATTCTCCCGAGACGATGTAGAGCGTCACGATGAGCGCCGCCACGCCGAGGTAATTCAGCGGCAGTGGCGTGAAGCCGAGGATCGTGGCGAATGGGAGGTAGGGCAACGCCAAGGTGACCACCACCACTCCGAGCGTCGCAAGCAGCAGGCGCCGGCTTGGTCTGCTGCGGAAGAACGGCCGCCGGCTGCGTACCACCAGGAGGATCAGAGAGGCGGAGATCACAGACTCCACGAACCATGCGGTGCGGAACTGGTCGGTGTTCGCGTGGAAGAGGTACAGCAGCGCGCCGAACGTCAGGTAGTCGAACACGGAGCTCAGCACGCCGAACGTCAGCATGAACGAGCGGATGAACCTAATGTCCCACCGTCGCGGTCTGGCCAGCATCTCATCGTCGACGCCGTCGCTCGATATGGTCATGGCCGGCATGTCCGTGAGCATGTTCGTCAACAGGATCTGTTTCGGCAGTAGAGGGAGAAACGGCAGCAACAGCGAGGCGCCGGCCATGCTGAACATGTTCCCGAAGTTCGCGCTGGTGGCGATCAGCACGTACTTCAATGTGTTTGCGAACGTGATACGGCCTTCGCGTACGCCGTCGATCAGCACATCCAGGTTATTCTCGAGCAGGACGATGTCAGCCACCTCGTTTGCCACGTCTACCGCGCTTTCGACGGATAGTCCCACGTCGGCCGCATGGAGAGCCGAGGCGTCGTTGATTCCGTCGCCCATGTAGCCGACCACATTCCCAGCCTTGCGCAGTGCGTGGATGATCCGCTCCTTCTGGTTCGGCTCGACCTCGGCGAAGACGTTCACCTTGTCGACGCGATGCAGGAGCGCGCCATCGCTCATGTTCCGCAGCTCTCCGCCCGACAGGATCTCGGGAGTCTCGAAGCCGATCTGGCGAGCGACCGACTCCGCGACCAGCGCGTTGTCTCCGGTGATGACCTTCAGGCTCACCCCCAGTTCCCGCAGCCGTTGGATGGTCGCGGCGATGCCGGGCTTGGGTGGATCGGTGAAGAGGACGAAGCCGATGAAGCACATGCCGGTCTCATCGACCTTGCCGATCCGGGTCGTCGCGCCGAGCTTCTTGCGCGCCAGTCCGAGCGTGCGCTGGCCGTTCTTGCTGTACGCGGCGAAGCGCGTCTCGATCTTCGTTCGCACGCTCTCCAGCGGGTGCTCGGTCCCGTTCGAATCCTCGGCGGTCGTGCACACCTCCAGCACCTGCGCCAGTGCTCCCTTGGTGATCATCAGTTTCCCCGCGGGACCGGACACGAGGACGGTCAGCCGTTTGCGCAGGAAGTCGTATGGCACCTC
>JADGNX010000235.1 GCA_017883265.1 Thermoanaerobaculia bacterium | reverse complement strand
TTCGGGGGTCGCGATCTTCGAGAACGGAAGGAGGTCGATGCGAAAAATCTCCCGAAGTTCAGTAATCAGAATGTCGAGCGCCTGCTTCTTTCGGGCAGTTATCCAGGGCGCCGAAACAACGAGGTCCCACGTACCCGGAAGCGATTCCAGCGGGAAAGCAGCCAGCAACGCAAGGTGTCCGTTGCCGGCCACCCTTGCTCGAAGAATCGAAAGTTTCCCAGCTAGATCATTCATAGAACCCTGATCAGACTCGTCGATGACTCGATCATGATCGCTGCATCCTTTTGTTTGGCAGTCCCAATGACCCGATAACGACTCTCAGAGTCCCACTCAGCTACAACCGACCAGTCGATCAAATGTTTCGTTCGGATACGGTCAGCACGACCACTCAATCTCAGAAGGACCGCGAGATCATGCGTGCGGAATGAAGTCAGATTAGCAAACTCCCCTCTTGTATCCGGATAACCGGACCATTTTAGAAGAGCACAGATCCGAGCTTTCAACGCAAGCTCGATTGCGTATCCGCATACGTACACTGCGCCGTCATATCGCTTTCCTGCCAGAAGTATCTGTGCGTCCTTCAATCGGGCCCGGGCCAGCTTCTTTAGATCAGAGCGAGCAATCACGACACTATTCCATCATGGCAAGCGCGGAAACTTCTTGTAGTTCGGCTTCCGCTTCTCCACGTACGCGTTGCGCCCCTCCTGCGCCTCCTCCGACATGTAATAGAGGAGTGTGGCGTTGCCGGCGAGATCGAGAAGGCCGATCTGGCCGTCGCAATCCGCATTCAGCGCGGCCTTGAGACAGCGCAGGGCCATCGGCGAGAGTGCGAGCATCTCGCGACACCACTGCAACGTCTCCTCCTCGAGCCTCTCGAGGGGGACCACTGCATTGACCAGACCCATCTCCAGGGCCTGCCGGGCATCGTATTGCCGGCAGAGGAACCAGATCTCCCGCGCTTTTTTCTGTCCGACGATGCGCGCCAGGTAGCTCGATCCGAGCCCGCCGTCGAACGACCCGACCCTTGGTCCCGTCTGGCCGAACCGCGCGTTGTCCGCGGCAATAGTCAGATCACAGACCACGTGGAGCACATGCCCGCCGCCGATGGCATATCCGGCGACCATGGCCACGACCGGCTTGGGCAGGCTGCGAATCTGCTTCTGCACGTCGAGGATGTTCAGCCGCGGCACGCCGCTCTTATCGACGTATCCCGCTTTTCCCCGGATTCTCTGATCGCCCCCCGAGCAGAACGCCTCGGTGCCCTGTCCGGTCAGAATCACAACCCCGATCTCCGCGTCGTCGCGTGCAAGATCGAGCGCCACTTTGAGATCGGACACGGTCTGCGGCCGGAAGGCGTTCCGCACTTCAGGCCGGTTGATGGTGATTTTCGCGATTCCGTCTTCGGTTCGCTGGTATTTGATGTCTTCGAACTTCTGAATCGATTTCCACATGTCGTCGTCCGCCCCTCTCGCTCCTTCTTTCATTGTCCGGATTACTCAATGACGGCCTCTTTCAGAAACTTCCCCAGCCGCTCTGCCAGCAGGCCGGGTTGCTCGCCGAGGACGCGATGTCCGCTGTCCGGACAGATCCACAAACTCGCGCTGACCATCGACCGGGCTGCGCTGATCGCGATGTTCGCGTACGTCTCATCCCGTTCGCCGGCCACCCAGAGCACGGCGTTCTCGAGGTGAGGAAGATGAGAGGCCAAAGGCATTTGCACTGCCGGTGACCAGGCGCGAAGTGCCGCGGCGAGCCGCCGCCGATCGAAGGCCGATTCTACTCTCTCGAATGCCACGCTATGGCGCAGCAGCGGCTGGCTGTTCCAATCATTGAGAAGCTCGGTCCAGCGATCGCCTTCGAATCGGAGAGCCCATTCCCCGTCACTGGCCCGCCTCTTCTCCCGTTCGAGTGCCTCCCCGATGCCGAGTCCTGCACTGACGATCATGGCAGCCCGGAACACCTCCGGATGGCGGATCAACGACTGCAGCGCCAGCCGGCCACCGAGGGAGTACCCGGCGAGAATGGGAGCGGAGTCGCAGTCGCGGACCACTTGCACGAATCGATCGGCCCACTGCTCGATCGATTCGCCTGCCGGGTCGATCCGAAGCGCTGCGTTGACGCCGTCCGCGTCCGCCGCGAAAAGGCTGGGGCTGACAATCGTCAAACCGAGCTGTCCCATCGGCCGCCGCAGGAACGCCCAGTCCTCGCCATCGCCGAGAAACCCGTGAAGGGCCCAGATCACGACGCGTCCCATAGCCGGTCATAGGCAGTCCAGAATCGCCGCGTTGCGTCCTGATCGACCATTACTTCCAGAACACCGCGCTCGAAGCTCGGCAGAGAGTCCGCTCCGTCAGTCGCGGCGTACTCCAGGCCCCACATGGCCGCCCAGTTGCGGAAGTGAATTGAGTGCTCGTTCTCGATGAGCGCTTCGCGCGCGCGTGGATCGATCGCTCGTAGCGAGGCGACGCGCGAGAAGATCCGTCCGCCGCCGTTGTTGAGGATAACGATGACGAACCGAAGATCGGCCTCCAGCTGCCCTACGATCCACGGCGCACCGAGGTCGTAGATCGTGGTCAGATCACCCACCAGCGCCCAGTTCGGGGACGAGCGATCACATTGGCCGAGGAACGTCGAGAGCTCTCCGTCGATGCCGTTCGCTCCCCGGTTCGCGTCGAGGATCCACTCCTGTGGCTGGCGAGTTGCCACGAGATCCCACTCGCGGATCGGCAGGCTGTTGCCAAGAAAAATTCGAGACCGCGCGGGGATGTGCCGCGAGAGTGCTCGCACCAGGGCGGGCTCCGAGTGCGGCTCGCGATCATAGAGCCCCTCGACTCGGAGCGCCATCTCGCGGTCGCGCCGCATGGTCTGCGGGTTCGGAGAAGTTGCGTCGATGTGCACGCCGTCGAGAATGGCAGAGACCTCGCCCTGCACCACGACCCCTCGACTGAGACCGGCGAAGGGCAACTCACTGACGCTGACCACAGGAAGAGCACGATGACGCTCTTCCAGGTCGCGCCAGAAGCGGAGCGCCGGCACTTCGCCGATCCGCAGCACTCCATCGAACGCGGCTCGCTCGAGGATTCTCTCCCCGGAGCGGAGAACGAGTGGCTCCAGCGCGGCGTCTTCGCGCAGCCCGGAGAGCGGCTCGGCATACACCGGGGCACCGAGCCGGAGCGCGAACCGCCGAACCGCGGGCCGTGCGGCCGACTGCAGGCCACCGATGATCACCAGAGGCCGCGCAAAGCCGCGAAGTGCCTCGTCGATGGGGCGCCGGCTCGGCGGCGGCACAAGGCTCTGAACAGGCTCCGCTGCCTCGAACAGAACCGACGGGATCGGCCCGTCGATGAGAGGCTCGTCGAACGCCACATTGATGTGAAGGGGTCGCCTCCCGCTCCAGGAAGGACTGGCCGCTTCGTTCGAAGAAACGTCTATGTCGACGCACTGCTCGACGTAGGCATTAAAGATTCCCTCCTGCTCGATGGCTTGAGGGGCGCCGGTGTTGCGGAAGCGGCGCGGCCGGTCCGCCGTGATCAGCAGTAACGGCACTCCGGCGTAGTGGGCCTCGATCGTGGCAGGCAAGAGCTCGGCGACGGCAGTCCCGGAAGTGGTGATGACGGCCACCGGACGCCGGCGGAGCTTCGCGCGCCCGAGAGCAAAGAACGCCGCGCTGCGCTCATCGACAAAGGAGAACAGCCGCACCCCTCTGGCTTCCGCCAGCACGGCCAACAAGGGCGCGTTCCTCGAGCCGGCGCAGACGCAAAAATCGTCAGCGCCGAAACGGCAGGCCAGGGCGATGACAGATTTTGCGACATCGAGGTTGGACATTGGCCGTGGTGGACCCAATCACTGTTTCTCCGCGCCGCTGACGGCAGGAAGAGGCGCGCTCGTGCGGAGATCGTCGGTCAATCCAAACAAGCTCTTGACCTGGTCGCGCTTCTGCGCGAGCTCTTCGAACTCCCGCTCCGCCACGCTTTCGACGAGGAGTCCGGCTCCGGAGCCAACGCGAATCTTGTCGAAATGCCAATAGATGTTGCGGATGGCCACCAGAGCAAGGCCTGCGCGATCCGGCCATTCCGCGCCGAAGGGGGCGCCGAATGTGCGGCGCTTCACGTTGCGATCCGCTTCGCGCAACCATCGCTCGCCAGCCTCAGTGCGCGGGCTCACCCCGAGAGCGGCGGTCGGATGGAGCCGGCGGATCATGTCGACGAACGGCATCGAGTCTCCCGCTCGCTCTTCGAAGCGAATACGGGTCAGGAGGTGGGCGATGGCTGGGAGATGCAGTACGTCGAGCGGGCCGATCTCGACGTCGCCGAAGGGTGAGAGTCGCTGCACGATGTCGTCCACTACGAGACGGTGCTCGCGCAACTCCTTGGAATCGGTCAGTAGTTCCGTGGCGCGTTCCGCGGACCGCGTGCCCGCCAGGGCCATGGTTTCGTAACCGTTGGCGCTCGAGCGAAAGAGCACTTCCGGCGTCGCGCCGATGAAGTTGTGGTTCTGATACGAGAAGCCATAAGCCCACATGCCCGGCGGCATCCCGGTCAGCCGCGACAACAAATGGCCCCACGGCCGCGCTCCGGCCCCGAGACGCCCCGCTTCGAACATTACCGGGACGATTTTCTTGAAATCGCAGCGATCGAACCCTGCTCGAGCCGAGACAAAAAGCTCGCCGAACTGGTCGCGCTGCACGGGGGTCCACTCCACTGGCGGTGGCCCCTCGTTCTCGAAGAGGGCGGCCAGCTCCGCGGGCGCCATCTCCTGGCTCGACTCCGGATGCCGCCACGGGTGCGGATCGCTGAGAAAGAAATCGGTGATGTAGAACGCCGGTTGATCGCGGCGCCGCATCGGTGCATTAACGAATGGACCCCAACCTACGAAGAGACGTCCCGGAGCGATCTGGATGAAGGCGAAGTCGCGCATTGGACGCACCGATTGTATCCGACGGCCGATCCGGCGCCTTGGCGGCCAGCTCGAGCGATAAGGCGTTTCGACGGATCTCGATCCCCTTTTGCCATTCCGCTGATCGCCAGTCATCCTGCGATAAGCTTGCGAGTGGACGCTATCGCTTCTCACGCGCGAACGAGAAAGCCCTGTGATTGATTGCGCTGGCCCGGCACGATGACTGAACCGATTCCTCCTGAGGCAGGAACGCCCCCCGGCCCCGACCCGGGAACAATCCACGAGATGTTCCGCGCGATCGCCGGCCGTTACGACCGTGCCAACGACATCCTGTCGCTCGGGATCCATCATCTCTGGCGGCGGCGAGTGGTGCGATGGTCCGGCGTCCGGCCCGGAGATCGCGTTCTCGATTGCGCGACCGGGACCGGTGATCTGGCCATCGCATTTCGGAACGCTGTGGGAGAGACGGGAATGGTCACGGGGACCGACTTTGTGCCCGAGATGGTCGATCTGGCCCGGCAAAAGGGGTCGCGGTATCGCAAGGGTCTGAGGTTCGAGATCGCCGATGTCACGAGACTTCCGTATGCTTCAGAGTCGTTCGAGGTGGCAAGCATTTCCTTCGGCATCCGGAATGTCGGCGATCCCCGCGCGGCTGTCTCGGAGCTCGCCCGAGTCGTGGGCCCGGGCGGGAGGGTGTTGATCCTCGAGTTCGGCCAGCCACGCAGCGCGCTCTTCGGACGGCTGTACGACTTCTACCGAAAACATCTCCTTCCCCGGTTAGGAGGTTGGATCACCGGCCGACGCCAGGCCTATGACTATCTGGAGCGCTCAGCCGGCACGTTTCCATGCGGGGATCAGCTTGCCGAGCTGGTCAGGACCGCCGCGAGGTTCGAGCGGGTCGAATGGCGCGCACTGAGCGGCGGGATCGCCTATGTCTATCGC
>JADGNX010000234.1 GCA_017883265.1 Thermoanaerobaculia bacterium | reverse complement strand
GGGTCGACTGTCGTTGCCGTTCGGTTCCGGTGGCGGCGCGCCAAAGGCGCTTGCCACCGGCTAATCTCCGGCACGCCTTCAGCGTGCTCGTTGTGCGGGCGTGTAGTCGTGATACCAGTCAAACCGGCGTTGGGAAACAGGCCCGTGAGCGCTGGAACCGGGGAGTCGGTAATCTCAATTGAAGCCGAGCCGCGGAGCGGCGACATCCTCGCTCGGAAACGTGCGTTGAATCTGGGAGATCCGGCGTGATCCAAATGATTCACTTCAAGAGAAATGTCGCCGCTCTGCGGCTTGGAGATTTCATGGGGCGACCTCTGACCCAGCGCTGACGCGCTGGGCTACGTAGATGTCGCCGCTCCGCGGCTGTTCAGACCGATTCGAGAAAAAGACGCACACGAGAGCCATTCCAAGGGAGAGAAAATCGATGAGTATGAAGAGATTCCTGGCCGTGCTGTTTGCCCTGATCGTCGTCTCCGCTGTGGCTTGCGGAGGGGGAGAGAAGTCCTCCGCGAAAGACGACGGCGCGGATGACGGCGCGGAGCCGGCCCCGGCTGCGGCTACCACCGCCGGGACGGCGCCGGCCCCGGCTGCGGCCGCCGTTGCGGCCGACGCCGGCAACATCACCGGCAGCGTGAAGCTCGATGGCGTTGCCCCGAAGGCGGCCAGCATCCAGATGTCGGCCGACCCCTACTGCCAGTCGCAGCATTCCGCTCCGGTGGCGGACGAGGATGTCGTGGTCAGCCCGACCGGTCAACTGGCCAACGTCTTTGTCTATATCAAGGACATCAAGGGAACGTTTCCCACTCCGGCCACGGACGCTCTGATCGATCAGAAGGGTTGCCAGTATCATCCGCACGTGCAGGGGATCCAGGTAGGGCAGACGCTCGACATCAGAAACAGCGATGCCACTCTTCACAACATCCACGCCATGCCGACCGTCAACAATCAGTTCAACGAGGGACAACCGGTACAGGGGATGGTCTCGAAAAAGCATTTCGACAAGGTCGAGATGACCCCATTCAAAATGAAATGCGACGTGCATGGCTGGATGCATTCCTATATGGCGGTCATGCCGCACCCGTTCTACGCGGTCTCTGCAGCAGACGGTTCCTTCACCATTCCGAATCTTCCGCCGGGGCAATACACGCTCGTGGCGTGGCACGAGAAGTACGGCACTCAGGAGCAGCCCATCACCGTCGGAGCGAAAGAGAGCAAGACGGTGGCGTTCACCTTCAAGGGCTAAACGCCCCCGCGTCCAGATTTTCGTGGAGGAGGCCTCGTGGCAGAGAAACGACAGGTCCGGGTGGGGAGAGAGTGGCTCGCACCGCGCGACGCTGAAAAAGCGCTGCGCGAAGCGATCCGCGTGCAGAAGGAGCAGGAGCGGCACCATCAGCTCGAACATCATCCCCTCGGCTTCTGGCGCACCTACGTCTTCTCCACCGATCACAAATGGATCGGCTTGCAGTACGGCTTCACCGCACTCTGCTTTCTTCTCTTCGGCTTCAGCCTGATGCTGCTCATGCGGCTCCAACTCGGCTGGCCGGGCCATGCCTTCAGCATCATGAAGGTTCTCGGCGAGACGCGCGCCCCGGGCGGCAACCTTCTCCCCGAGGCTTACAACCAGCTCGGAGCGATGCACGGAACGATCATGGTCTTTCTGGCCATCGTCCCTCTGGCCGTCGGCGCCTTCGGCAACTATCTGGTCCCCCTCCAGATCGGAGCGCCCGATATGGCGTTTCCGAAGCTCAACATGGCCAGCTACTGGTGCTACCTCTCGGGCGGCCTGGTCATGCTGGCCAGCTTCGCGGCACCGGGCGGCACCGCGCAGTCCGGCTGGACGTCCTATCCGCCGCTCTCAGTCATAGCCAGCCAGGGCCAGACCTGGTGGCTGTTCGGAATGATCCTCCTCATCACCTCGTCGCTGCTCGGATCGGTCAACTTCATTGTGACCATCATCCAGTTGCGCACGAAGGGGATGACTTTCATGCGCCTGCCGTTCTTCGTCTGGGCGCAGTTCGTCACCTCGTTCCTGCTCCTGCTGGCCTTTCCGCCGCTCGAAGCGGCCGGCGTGCTGCAACTGATGGATCGCCTGGCCGGAACGAGCTTCTTCCTGCCGAGCGGCCTGGTCGTCAGCGGAACCCGCCTCATGAATGCCGGCGGCGGCAATCCGCTGCTCTGGCAGCACCTCTTCTGGTTCCTGGCGCACCCGGAGGTCTACGTCCTCATTCTTCCGGCCATGGGCATCGTGGCCGAGGTCATCGCCAACAATACGCGGAAGCCGCTCTGGGGCTACAAGTCCATGGTCTTCGCCACCGTCTTCCTGGGCTTCATGTCCTTCGTGGTCTGGGCCCATCACATGTTCCTCACGGGTATGGGAACGGCCATCAGCGCTTTCTTCCAGACCACGACGATGATCATCTCCATCCCCTCGGTCATCATCCTCAGCTCTCTCTTCCTGTCGTTATGGGGCGGCTCGATCCGTTTCAACACGCCGATGCTCTTCGCCCTCGCATTCCTCCCGATGTTCGGGATCGGCGGGCTGACCGGCCTCCCCCTGGGACTGGCCGCAGCCGACATCCATCTGCACGACACCTACTACGTCATCGGCCACTTCCACTATGTAGTCGCGCCGGGAACGATCTTCGCGATGTTTGCCGGGATCTATTACTGGTTCCCGAAGATCACCGGCCGGAAGATGAGCGAGCGTCTGGGGAAGCTGCACTTCTGGATGTCGCTGATCTTCATCAACGGCGTCTTCTTCCCGATGTTCATTCAGGGTCTGGCCGGCGTCTCCCGCCGCCTCTACGACGGCGGCGCTCAGTACGCGCACGCGCAGCCGGTGCTGAAGACCAACGTCTTCATGTCGGTATCGGCCTGGCTGCTGCTGATCGGTCAGGTGCCGTTCATCATCAACTTCTTCAAGAGCATCAAGTGGGGTGAGCTGGTCGACTCCAATCCCTGGCAGGCCACGACGCTCGACTGGGCGGCCACGACCTCACCCCCGCTGGCCCACGGCAATTTCGAGCATCTGCCGGTAGTGCGGCGCGGACCCTACGAGTACAGCGTTCCAGGCTCCGAGACCGACTTCATCCCGCAACATGCCGTGACCGGTGAAGAGCCGCAGGGCGGCGGCGGAATGCTGGTCCAGAGCGCAGTGGCACAGAAGGAGGCATGACGGTGGAGCTGGAGATCCCGTACAACGTTCACGCCCGTCCGGAGACGGGGCTGTACAACGCGAAGCTGGGCGTCTGGCTCTTTCTGGCCTCCGAGGTGATGCTCTTCGGGGCGCTCTTCTCGTCGCTCATTCTGATCCGCACCAGCGCCGAGCACTGGCCGCGCGGATGGGAGGAGGGGCTCAACATCCCTCTGGCCACGCTCAACACCTTCATCCTCATCGCCTCGAGCGTGACGGTCGTCCTGGCCTGGGCCAATTTCCGCCTCGGCAATGTGAAGCGCGGGCGGCTGCTGCTCCTGGCGACGCTGGCCTGCGGCTTCGGCTTCATGATCATCAAGACGATCGAGTACTACGCGAAGTTCACGGCCGTGCCGCCCCATCTTCCCAGTACCAGCAACTTCTTCGCGCTTTACTTCACGATGACCGGGCTGCACGGATTACACGTGCTTGGCGGAATGATCCTTTTCGCCTATCTGTCGGGACCGGGATTCAAGATGTGGGAAAAGGAGCCGGAGCGCTACGTGAACCGGATCGAAGTGGTTGGTCTTTACTGGCACTTCGTCGACCTGGTCTGGATCTTCCTCTTCCCGACGCTGTACCTTCTCTAGGAGGCTGCATGAGTGAGCACATCGCGTCGGAGCACGTTTCCGCTGAGGAAGCCATTGCCGACAGCGTCGTACCGAACCCTATGCATCACAACGATCCGGAACACATCCGGAAGGAGATCCGGGTCTACCTGACCGTCTTCGGCAGTCTGGCCGTTCTGACGATCGCCACCGTTGCGGTCAGCTACCTGCACCTCGACGTCCGCTGGGCCATCCTGGTGGCCCTGTCGATCGCCTGCGTCAAAGGATTTCTGGTGGCCGGCTACTTCATGCACATGCTGTCGGAGAAGAAGCTGATCTACGCCGTTCTGGCGCTGACAGTCTTTTTCTTCGCCATGCTCCTCTGGGGTCCATGGGGACACCACTACGACACCTTCGGGCGCTAAGCCATGTCTCTCAGGATTTTTCACATCGTCTTCATCGTGGTCTGCGTGCTGCTGACGCTCTTCGTCGGCGTGTGGGGGATCCATGAATACGTCAGCGCCAGGAGTAACCTCGCTCTCGGCATGGCCATCGTCTTCATCCTCGGAGGAGTCGTTCTGGTGGCCTACGGATCACAGACGTTTCGCAAGCTGAAGGAGCTGCCATGAAAGGGATGCGCGTTCTTGCGATTGCCATCCTGATGGTCATCGCCTTTCCGCATCTTTCGCATGCCTGTCCCTCCTGCTATGGAGCGCCCGGCTCGCCGATGACGAAGGGGGCCAGCAATGGGATTCTTTTCCTCCTGGCAGTCGTCGGATTTGTGCAACTCGGATTCGTAGCCCTCTTCTGGAGCTTCTGGCGGCGGGCGGCGCAGTTGAGAAGGTTCCGCGAGCAATTCCACGTCGTCGAGAGCGGCGCGCCGCTCTGGCGTGGCAGCAAGACATCATCCTGAGCTTCGGGCAGGCGAGTTAGGGGAGAACCGATCCGATGGAGAGCTTTCTGGCGCAATACATGCCGGTCGATGCTTCAGAGCATGGACCGCATCTCGATTTTCTCTCGGCTCTGGTCCACTGGCTGATGCTGATCCTCTTCATCGGCTGGGGCGCCTACTTCATCTACGCTCTTTTCCGATTCCGATCCAGTCGCAATCCGCGCGCGAACTACCACGGCACGACGTCGCACTTCTCGACCTACACCGAGGCCGGCGTCGCTGTGATCGAAGTGGTCCTGCTCCTCGGGTTCTCCATCCCAGCGTGGTCGAAGTGGGTCACTCCTCCGAGCTCGGGCGCCCATCCGCTCGAAGTCCGGGTCGTCGCCGAGCAGTTCGCCTGGAACATCCACTACCCCGGTCCCGACGGCGTTTTCGGAAAAGCGAAGGTCGAGCTGATCTCAACTTCCAACCCACTCGGACTCGATCCAACCGATCCGTACGGGAAAGACGACGTCATCACGCTCAATCAACTCCACCTCGAGGTCAATCGCCCGGTCCTCGTCCATCTCTCATCGAAGGACGTGATTCACGACTTCTCTCTGCCTGTGATGCGCGTCAAGCAGGATGCCATCCCGGGGATCGACTTTCCCATTCATTTCACCCCCGTCAAGCTGAGTCCCGACCCGAAGAGTGCGGCTCGTTGGGAGATCGCCTGTGCGCAGCTCTGCGGCCTCGGACACTACCGTATGCGGGGGCAGCTCTTCGTGGAGACGAAAGAACAGCTCGATGCCTGGCTCAAGTCGATGGCTCCGCAGGTCGAGGCGGCGGCAGCGCCTGCTCCGGCGACGGCGCCCGTGACCGCTCCGCCGCCGACGGTGCCGCTCTCGAGCATGCCGAAGACGGGAACGGGCGGATTGTGACAAGGCGTGAGGATGTTTCGCGTATAGAATTCGCGTTGGAGAACGAGGGGCGGGAGCCCTGGTTTGTCATTCCGAGCGTTAGCTGGGAATCTGGTAGGCGGGTGGGCGCGAAGAGTCTCAATTTGGTCGCTCGATTTTCCGATCGGCTGGCAGGAACATGAAACTGACCTCATTGATTCGCTCTGATTTCGGACCCCGTTACCTATGACTCATAACGATGAAACCCCCGTCTGGCTGCGCCGATTCGCAAAGTGCGTAGCCGCCGCGACCCTCTTTCTCATCTGCGCCGGTG
>JADGNX010000233.1 GCA_017883265.1 Thermoanaerobaculia bacterium | reverse complement strand
TCCATCTTCGAGGCCCTGCGAGAGCGGCTTGCGCTCCCCTTCGACGAGATCGCCTTCGTCGGCGACAACATCTATGCCGACGTCCACGGCTCCATGCAATGCGGCATGTTCGGGATCCACTTCACCCCGCCGGCGCGAGGAACGGCCGTGGCTCCCGAGATCGATCACGGTCTCCGGATCATCCCCGACGCGACCATCGCCGACCTCCGGGAGCTGCCGGCTGTGATCGAGGGGCTGAAAAGGTGATTGGCCACCGGTACGATTCGCACGGCCTGGGTGATCTCGAGCTCAGGGATGGCCGCTTGGGGAGACCGGGGCGCGCGTACTCTGTCCCTTGAGCGTGAACATTTCCGACAAGGCCTGGTGCTCCATCGATGCGGGGCGACTGACGATCGAGGGGCGATCGCAAGCGGGGAACGAGACATGGTTCCGCGTGCCGGAGCTCGGCGTCTCGCTCGATATCGGACGGTGCCCGGACGTGCTGGTCGGGGTGCCTCACATTTTCATCACGCATGCGCATCTCGATCACGCCCTCGGCGTCCCGTTCTATGCCGGGCAGCGCCGATTGCAGCGGCTTCCGCCGGGCGACGTCTACGTACCGGCCGAGGCGCTTTCAGACTTCGAGGAGTTGATGCGCGTCCATGAGCGGCTGGAAGGCGTTGCCTACGACACGAATCTGCACGGCCTGGCTCCCGGCTCGGTGGTGAATGTGCGGCGGGACCTGGAGGTCGTGACCCATCGGGCCACCCATCGGGTGACGGCCAATGCGTACGAATTCGTGGAGATCCGCCACAAACTCCGCGCGGAACTTTCAGGACTCTCGGGCCACGAGCTGAGCGAGCTGCGCCACAGCGGCGTGGATCCCTCGGAAGAAGTGCGCCGCTCGCTGCTTCTCTACACGGGGGACACCGACCGCGGCATCTTCGAGGTCTCGCCTGCCCTCTTCGAGACCGACGTTCTGGTGATCGAGTGCTCGTTCATCTCCGATGACCATCGGGACCGCGCTGTCGAGTACCGGCACATCCACTTCGACGATGTGGCCGATCACGCAGAGCGTTTCGAGAATGAATGGATTGTCCTGACCCACTTCAGCCGCCGCTACTCGCCTCAAGAAGTTCAACACGGCATCAGGAAGCGCTGCCCGGAGGTCCTCCGCCAGCGCATTCGACTGGCTCTGCCGGAGCCCTTTCAACGCCTGTAGGGAGGTTATGCGGTCTCGGAGAAGGGGGGCGCCCTCGAAGGTACACCCAAGCCGACTTCGCCTCTGGCTGGTGACTTGCAAATTGTGCAGCCGAGTTTCGGAAAGGTATCCTGCAGATCGATGACCGTCAGACGCGTGCACCTCGTCGTAACCTCGTTTCTGGTATCGCTACTTCTGTTTCTGAACCCCAGCTCCGGGTCCGGTGCGACGAAAAGGCACCGTGCGGCTGCCAGGAAGAGGGGTGTCCGGGCGGCGCCGGCCGCCGATCTCCCGACGGCGGTCGGCGTGACGTTCTTCGATCGCATCAACTCCCTCGTCAACGGAGGCGTCGCGCGTGGATGTGACGCCAGCATCGAGGTCGTGGAAGTCGAGAGCGGCGCGGTGGTAGCGCAGCGGAACCCTCATGTGCCGCTGGCCCCGGCTTCGAATATGAAGCTCTTCACCACGGCGGCAGCTCTGGACATGCTGCGGCCGAATTTTCAGGTCACGACGCCCGTGATGATGCGGGGGAGGGTCGATGCGACAGGCACTCTCACCGGAGACGTCAAGGTGACAGGCCATGGCGATCCGACCGTCGGAGGGCGCTTCCACGATGGCCATGCGACCGAAGTGCTGGCGGGATGGGCCACAGATCTGAAGAAAGCCGGCGTCAAGACCGTGCGCGGGGACCTCATTTTCGAGTACGGCTATATGGATTCCGAGTACATCCATCCCACCTGGCCGACCGATCAGCTCGTCAACTGGTACGAGGCGCCGATCTCCGCGTTTTCGCTGCAGGAGGGCTGCGTCCAGGTCAGGGTGGTTCCTGGAAAACCGGGTCAGCGGGCCGTGGTCACTCTCGAGCCTCCCACTTCCTATCTCAATGTCGAGAACAGTTGCATCACCGGCCGGGGATTGCCATTCATCACGCGCCGCATCGGCACGAACAACGTCATCGTGCGCGGCGGCGTACCGGCGCGATCCGGACCGACCGAGATCTTCGTCACGGTGATGAACCCGGTCAACTACTTCGCTGCAGTGACGAACGAGACATTCGCCCGCAACGGGATCAAGGTCCAGGGAAGGATCGTCCTGACGCCGAAGGACGCCCGCACCGACTGGCGGTTCGTGACGCAGCACGCCACGCCGCTGAACGTGATCGTCTACGTCATCAATAAGAAAAGCCAGAACCACTATGCCGAACAGCTGGTCAAGATCATCGGCGCAGAGCGCGCCCATGAGGGCTCCTGGGCCGCGGGAACGAAGACGGTGACCGATTGGCTGACGGGCAGGCTCGGCGTGCCCGCGGAGGAGTTTCACCAGGCCGACGGCTCTGGGATGTCGCGGTTCAATCGTGCCTCATCGGACGCGTTCATTCACCTTTTGCGCTACATGTGGAAGAGCCCGTACCGGGAGGATTTCGTCAGCTCCATGCCGTATTCGGGCGATCCCGACTCGAAGTTCGGAAAACGACTCAAACATCCCCCGTACGCCCGTCAGGTCTATGCCAAGACCGGCTATATCGTCGGCGTCGTCGGTCTCTCGGGCTACGTGCACTCCCAGAGCGGGAAAATCTACGCGTTCTCGTTTCTCTTCAACCGCTACCACGTCGGCGTGTATGCCGTTTATCACCTGCAGGACGAGATGCTGAAGGAGATCATCAGCCACGGGTGAGGGGAAAGATGACCACCGGAGCGAGTTTTCTCTTCGCTCTTAAGCGGTCATCCTTCATCCTTCCAGACGTCATGTCGAAGGAAAATGTCGTTTTCACGGCTTGCGGCTTTCTTCTCGGACTCATCCTGGGAAGCATGGTCATCGGTCCGAAGCTGGCGCAATCGAAGGTGGCCGCTGCGAGCATGTCTCCGGACAGCCAGATTTCACCCGCGCCGCAAGCGGCCGGGGAGGCGCCACCAGCGGGGCCGGGGTCGATGGAAGGGATGGCCGCGGTGCAGAAGCAGATCGACGGGCTCAAGGCCACCATCGCGCGCGAACCGTCGAACGTTGCAGCCCTCCTTCAGCTGGGCAACATGTACATGGATGTCTCGAAGTGGCCGCAGGCCATCGACTACTTTGAGCGTGCCCTGAAGGTCCGGGAGCAGGCGGAAGTGCGCACCGACCTGGCCATCTGTTATCGCAACAGCGGCCAGATGGAAAAGTCCCTGGAGTCATTCCGCCGCGTCTCTGCTGCGCAGCCGAACGACTTTCAGGCGGCGTTCAACGAAGCTGCCATCCTCACGGAGATGAAGCGCTTCGACGAAGCGCGCCCTCTGATCGCGCGTCTCGAGCGGGAGCGGCCGGGCGATGCCGAGGTCGGGAAGCTGAAGGCCGTGGTCGGGGGTCCCTGAGGTTCTCGATTCCGCCGCCCAAAGGCCGGGCGCGGGCTCGGGCCCGGGAAAAGATCTGCGCCCGGCGCATCGGCTCGAGGCATGGCTGAGGGCGCGAACCAGTTCCTTCTCGTCGATTCAACCGACTTTGTCCCGAGCCCGGGCCCGGACCCAAGCCCGGTTTCCGTCGACAGGGAGAGGCGAATCAACAGAAGGCTCAAGAACCTGGTTGCTAAGCTAGTCGACGATCGCCGACATGGACTGGCTTGTCGGGCCGACCTGCAGGGTGTAAACGCCGGTGGTCTTCCGGACTGTAGCCACGGCCTGGAAGCCGGGGAAGCGGAGGATCTCCCCGACCAGAGCGGCGCCGTCACGGTGGATGAAGAGGCGGATGGCCTGGTCCGCATCGCCGGCCTCGAACAGATGAAAGCTCACCAGGCTCACGTCGTTGGACGGGATAGGCCTTCCATTCTGGTCTGTCAGATGTCGCTGTTCGATCTGGAAACGCATGCATTCCCCGGAGTCCAGGACGTTCCCTCGACCTGGATGCTCGAGAAGCGAGCGGACAAAGACCCCGCCGCGCGCCAGTGTTGAGCACATCGGCCGGACCACGGGGTTCGCCGTCTGCAATTTCGATGCTATCGCTCCCTGTTCTATACTCAATTTACTGGGAGCGAGAGTAATCATGAGCGAGAACCCCGTAGTCCTCGACGGTCGCCCGGTCGTCGGACGGATCGACATCCATGAAGTGGACGAGCGTCCGCTCCCCTCGGAGCGATTCGCCGACCCGATCCCCGTGGCGCTGACGTTCGACGACGTCCTGCTCAAGCCCTCCAGGTCCGACATCCATCCGAATTTCGTCGATACCGGCACCGACCTGACGCGCGGCATCCATCTCAACATCCCCATCCTCTCCGCGGCCATGGACACGGTCACCGAGGCCAGGCTGGCCATCGACATGGCCCAGCAGGGGGGTCTGGGCGTCATTCACAAGAACATGGCGATCGATGCTCAGGCCGAAGAGGTCGACAAGGTCAAGCGCTCCGAAGCTGGCATGATCGTCGATCCCGTCACCATGCGGCCCTGGCAGCGCATCTCGGAGGCCCTGGAGGTGATGGAGAAGTACAAGATCTCCGGCGTCCCGGTCACCGATGCGCACGGCAAGCTGGTCGGGATCCTCACGAACCGAGACCTCCGTTTCGAGACCCGTTTCGACATGCCGATCTCCGAGCGGATGACCAAAGAGAACCTGATCACGGTCCCGGTCGGCACCACGCTCGAAGCGGCCCGCGAGGTCCTGCACACCCACCGGATCGAGAAGCTGCTGGTGGTCGACGGCAATGGCGATCTGAAGGGGCTGATCACGGTCAAGGACATCCAGAAGGCCCGCCGCTACCCGCACGCGGCCAAGGATCCGCTCGGCCGCCTGCGATGCGGAGCGGCCATCGGCGTCGGCAAGGAAGGGCTCGATCGCGCCAGGGCCCTGATCAACGCGAAAGTGGATGTGGTAGTCATCGACTCGGCGCACGCTCATTCCGCCGGCGTCATGGATGTGATCCGGCAATTCAAGAAGCTCTTTCCGGATACGCCCCTCATCGCCGGCAATGTCGCCACATACGAGGGGGCCCGCGACCTGATCGATCTCGGCGTTGATGCCATCAAGGTGGGTATCGGACCGGGCTCGATCTGCACCACCCGGGTCGTGGCCGGCGCCGGCGTGCCGCAGGTGACGGCGGTCATGGAGTGTGCCCGCGCAGCGGAGAGGCATGGCGTGCCGATCATCAGCGACGGCGGCATCAAGTTCTCCGGTGACATCACCAAAGCGATCGCCGCCGGCGCTCACGCGGTGATGATCGGGTCGCTCTTCGCGGGAACGGACGAAGCACCCGGCGAGACCATTCTTTATCAGGGGCGGACGTTCAAGGCTTACCGCGGTATGGGCTCGATCGGCGCGATGCAGGCGGGCTCCAAGGACCGCTACTTTCAGGAAGACGCCGACGATGTGACCAAGCTCGTGCCGGAGGGGATCGAGGGGAAGGTCGCTTACAAGGGATCGCTCGGGGCCATGGTGCCGCAACTCGTCGGCGGCTTGCGCTCCGGGATGGGGCTGACCGGGTCGAAGACCATCGAGGAGCTGCGGACCAAGGCCCAGTTCGTCCGGATCACCGCTTCCGGCCTCAGGGAGTCCCATGCGCACGACGTGGTCATCACCAAGGAAGCTCCGAACTATCGGATCGAGTCGAGAGACTAGCGAGGCTTTGCCTCAGACCGACGAGATTGTACAAACCAGAAACCAGAAACCAGAAACCAGAACGGCCTTTTTCTGGTTTCTGGTTTCTGGTTTCTGGTTTGGAAATGCGACT
>JADGNX010000046.1 GCA_017883265.1 Thermoanaerobaculia bacterium | reverse complement strand
GCGACCGCAGGAACTGAATGACCGGCGTCGCCCTCACTTCGGCCGCAGCGGGCTCGAGGTAGGGAAAGAAGTTCCCGGCGAGAAGCGCGTTGTCCCCGGAACAGAAGAGGCCTGCTGCTATCAGGGCTGTCGCAGCGATCCAGCGGCGAGTCGGGTTGTGCGTCATCAGTCCGTTGTGGATCACTCTCGAGCCGGCGGCAGCGAGATAGCCGAGAGCCACCGGAAGCAGCACCACGGTGCGCGGCAGCGGCGAATACCGGAATCCGGGCAGTGCGGCGAATAGCGCAGAGATGAGGGGCGCGCCGAACATGCAACCGAGAATGACCGCCGCCGCGACGCTCCAGAACCCACGGGAGCGCGCGCGCCGATCGAAGACGCCCCACAGAGCGAGCAGGAGCGTGAGAATGCCGACGTAGACGGTGGCCTCGACGTAGTTGTTCAGAAGGTACAGGTGAGGGTCGCCCACCCAGTTCTTGAATGCGTTATTGCCGAGTCGCTGAGGCAGAAGGAAACTGAGCCAGTGAGATGAGGGAAAGAAGTAGCGGCTGCTCAGCTCACTGCGAATGTCGAGATACCCGGACCGTTGAATGAGGGCGGCGAATGCAGCCAGGGAGGGGCTGGAGATCGACAGGCTGATTCCGGCTGCGGCAACAAATCCGCCCGCGGCACGCAGCGGCAGCAACCGCTCGCGCACCGCCAGAAACGCGGCGTACGCCGCCGTCATGTAGACCCCATATGCCATTGCCGCGGGAAACCCCGCGTAGGCGTAGCTGAGCCCCAGCACGACCAGAAGCCAGAGCGCATTGCGTTTCCCGGCAAAACCGCGCCGGACACTCCAGAGCATGGCCGGATAGAGCGCCGTCGCGTTGGTGGCCTGCCACAGCCAGCGGACGCTGTAGATCCCGGCTCCGGCGACGATGATTGCTCCGATTGCCGCCGGCATTTTTCCCAGACGCTCCTCGCGCAGCCAGAGATAGGCGAAGAGGAACGCGACGTTGAGCTTGAGAAAGATGATCCCCGAGTAGACACCGGTAAGCGGAAGGAGCAGCGTGGGGAGGGCCACGAGCGGCGTCAGCACTGCGGCGTAGGCCGACCCAAATCCAGGTATGCCCGATCCGACGTAGCGATCCCAATGAAACGACCGCCAGTCGCTCTTGAGAAGCGACATCATGGTCAGGTAGGCCGTCGGCGGATCGTTCAGCAGCGAATTCTGAACTTCGGTAGTGCGGTAAATCGCCCATGGGTCGTAGTTGAGAAAGACATCGTTGGGGGAGAGGACTCGTCCCATGAAGAGGAGAGGGAAGAAGACGATCACGTTGAAGAGCCCGGCAACCAGAAGGGCCAGAGCATGCTTGCGGCCGAAACGATGGATGCCCGTCCCTAAACGCGAAACGCTCCGCGGGAGCCGGGTGGACGGGCGGTCGCTTCGGCCGTCCGCCGCGGGCGGCACGAGCGGCAGCGTGGTCTGAGCAAAGTCGGGCATCTCGCGGCGATTCTAGATTCTAGCAGCCGAAGTCTGAGGATTTCTCTCTCAGGCTTTAACGACAAGAGCCGGCGCGGGCCCGGGCGGGGGCGCGGGTGGTTCATTCCATGGGGCGTCAGGATTTGAAGAGTCTCGTGTGCATCGGTGCGATGCGTTCGAAAAGGCCTTTATGTCTTTTCCGGGCCCGAGCCCGAGCCCGGTTCTAGACTCACAAATCTCAAATATTCTTGGGTAGCTCCAGCCGACGGATGCACGGAGCCGATCACGGTTCCCGGTCGCATGTACACTACGGCTCGTGCCGAAGCGCCTCCTCATCGCCGCAGACGTCGATCCGCAATTCGTCATTCGGGTGAGGGCCGACCCGCGGTTCGCGGTCCAGGAGCGGATCGCTCGCGATGAAGAGAGCCTCCGCTCGGCAGTGGGCCCTTGTGAGGTGCTGGTAACCCGGCACTACAACCGCGTTACGGCGGCGGTGATCGATAGCGGCCCTTCGCTGGAGCTCATCGCCCAGGGAACGAGCGGCACGGATAACGTCGACAAAGTCGCACTGACAGAGCGTGGCATTCCGCTCATCAGCCTTCCCGGAATCAATGCCGATGCCGTGGCCGAGCTGGTCCTCGGATTCATGATCAGTCTGACGCGCACTGTACCGTTCTACTCGCGGCAGATGCGCGAAGGCCTGTGGGCCCGGGACGATTGCGCCACACGCCACGAGCTTCGCCACTACCGCCTGGGAATCGTCGGACTGGGAGAGGTAGGGAAGCGCGTAGCGGCGCTGGCATCGCACGTCGGAATGAACGTTGCGGCCTTCGATCCCTACCTCGTCGACGACGACTTCGCTGTCCGGCACGCCGTTCGCCGGCGTTCGATCCAGGAGCTGATCGCCTCGGCCGACATCCTTTCGCTCCACGTTCCTCTCACCGGTGAAACCGTCGGGCTGGTGGGCGCCGAGGAGCTGGCGCTCCTGCCTCAAGGCGCCCTGGTCATCAATACCTGTCGTGGTGAAGTGCTGGATCTCCCCACCGCCCTTCGTATGCTCGAAGCGAACCGACTGGCCGGACTGGCCATCGACGTCTACGACCCCGAGCCCCCCTCGCTGCGATGGCCGGACGACCCTCGTCTCATCGTCACGCCACATGTGGCGGGCTGCACGCACGAGGCCAAGGCCACGATCGGCATCAGGCTGTATGAACGGATCTGCCAGTTCTACGGGTATGAGCCCCAGCAGTGAGTTGCGCCTCCGGGCTGGCCTGTAGCACAGACACTTCTGTCTGTGCTGTCTGTGATCCAGGCCAGGAGAAGAGGCGCACAGACAGAAGTGTCTGTGCTTCAGGCTTTGAGGGGCACGCGGCTCAAGGAACCACCTGCACTCCGTCGCGGTAAACGGCACGCACGAGGTTGACGCCGAAGTGATAGACGAGGTGAAGGTAGTTCGGGGCATCGAGCAGGACGAAGTCGGCTCGCTTGCCCTCTTCAATCGATCCGATCTCTCCCGCCAGGCCGAGTGAGAAGGCGCCGTTCAGAGTGGCTGCAGTAAGAGCTTCTTCGACGGTGATCCGCATACGGAGCGTGGCGATCTGCATGACGATCTGCATCGATTCGGTCATCGACGTGCCCGGATTGCAGTCGGTGGAGAGCGAAACGATGGCCCCGGCTTCGATGAGCTTGCGCGCCGGCGCGTAGCGATCGCCCATCAGAAAGAAGGTGGTCGCCGGCAGCAGATTGGCGACGGTGTCGGACGCCGCCAGCGATGCGATTCCGTCGCTCGAGATGTGCATCAGATGATCGGCTGAAGCGCAGTGGAGGTCTGCGGCCAGGGAGGCGCCGCCGGTGTCGCTGAGCTCGTCGGCATGGATGCGCGGCGTGAATCCCAGACTGGCGGCGGCGGTTAGAACGCGCCGGCCTTCCTCGATGGTATAGACATCGCGCTCGACGAAGACGTCGGCGAAGCGGGCCAGATCCTCGTGGCGGACCGCCGGCAGAATCTCGTCCGTGATCAATCGCAACCACCTCTCCCGTCCTTCTGTGCTCCCTCGGGCCTCGGGCGGAAAGTCATGAGCCGCCAGGCAGGTTGAAACCAGACCCACCGAGGCCTCGCCTCTCGCCGATCGGATGGCCCTCAACTGCTTGAGCTCGTCGGAGAGGTTCAGGCCATATCCGCTTTTCGCTTCGGCGGTCGTAGTCCCGTAGCGCGCCATCGTTTTCGATCGTTCCACTACGAGTGTCGTCAGATCGCTTTCCGTCGCGGCCCGGGTGTCCCGCACGGTAGCCGCAATCCCCCCTCCGCTGGCGGCGATCTCTTCGTACGACTCACCGGCGATCCGCCGGTTGAACTCCGACTCCCGAAGACCGGCGAACGGAAGGTGGGTATGCGAATCGACGAACCCGGGAACCGCTGTCGAGCCTCTGGCATCGACGTCGTTGTCGATTGTCGCCAGCAGACCCTCAGGTATGCCCGACTGCGATCCGACAAAGGCGAAACGCCCCTCGCGGATCACGATGACCGAGTCGCGCCCCCACGTGCGGAGCTGCCCCATCTTCCTGCCACGCACACCGGTCGGCCCTGCTGGTGACGCGATCTGCGAGAGGTTGCGGATCAGCAGAGACATCGTGAAGGACTTACTTCCCTTCGTGCATCTTCCGGAACATGGCGGTGATCGGCTGCTCGTTCACTTCCTGCTCGACGTCGAGGGCCAGGAGCTGCTGGAAGGTATCGAGGAGCGTCTGCAGCTTGTTGCGCGCCCCTTTTCGCTCGATTTTGAGCTCCTGAATGGACCGCTCGAGGTCGCCCACGCGCATCATGGCCTGAGAGATGAGACGCTCGGAGAGGAGCTCGGCGTCCTTCACGATCAGCTCCCCCTCCTTCCTGGCGTTGGCTTTTACTTCCTCGGAGACTTTCTGGGCGGAGAGAAGAGTTTCCTTGAGGATCCGTTCGCGCTCGGAATGCTCTCCCAGTTCTTCTCGAAAGTGAGCGTTCTCCCGTGAGAGCCGGTCGAGCTCCTTGACCATCCGCTCGATCTCTTCGGCCACCATGTGCAGATAAGCCCGCACCTCATCGACCGAGTAGCCTTTGAAGCCCTTCGAGAACGTCTGCTTCTGAATCTCCAGTGGAGACAGTCGCTGCATGAACCCTCCTCGCACACCCGCGTCATCGGCAGTCAGAAATCGGCGGAATGACCGCTCGTCACTCGAACCAGGTCCGAGCGGCGGCTGGAAGGCCGATACTGACTGCGATTCACCGGACGAGTATAGGTCCGAACGCCAGGTGCAGGAAAGTTCGCACGAACCAGATGGCGAAGAGGAGAAGGAGCGGCGACCAGTCGATGCCGGCCGTCTTGTGTGGGGGCAGGATGCGCCGGAAGGGTCGCAGCAGAGGATGGGTCATGCGGGAAAAGATGTCGTTGAGCTGCGAGAGGAGGACGTACGCCCCCTTGTAGCGCCAGCGGAACGACGACTGCGATGTGAAGAAGAGAATCCAGGAGATGATCACCCAGGCCAGGACCAGCCATTCGATGGCCTGGAACACCCAGTCGACCGCCATCAGCGTCGTTGCCAGCAGCGCATTCCCGGGATTCATCAGCCGCGGCTCCCGAAGATGGCCCGTCCGATGCGAACCATCGTCGAACCCTCCTCGATGGCAACCTCGAAGTCTCCACTCATCCCCATCGAAAGCTGCACCAGCGAGGGATGATTGACCTGCAGGCGATCGCGGAGATCGCGCAGTTCGGCAAACCACTTCCGGCTCTCTTCGGGCGAGGCGATGGGCGGCATGGTCATGAGGCCGGTGAGGAGGATGCCATCCAGAGCGCTGACGGCCCCAGCCAGCCGGTCGGCTTCATCGGCACCGATCCCGCTCTTCTGCGACTCCAGAGCGATGTTGATCTGAAGGAGCACCTCGAGACGCTTCCCTTCAGCCCGCGCGGCCGCAGCAAGGCGGCCGGCCAGACCTTCGGAATCGACCGTGTGGACGACGTCGAAGAGGCGTACCGCATCCTTCGCTTTGTTGCTTTGAAGGTGACCGATGAGATGCCAGCGCGGCGACGATACGACGTCTGCGATCTTATCCCGCACTTCCTGCACGCGGTTCTCGCCGATGTCCGTGATCCCGGCGGCAACGCCCTGGTCGATCGCCGCAGCCGGAAGAGTCTTGGTGACGCCGACGAGAGTCACCTCCGCGGGCTGCCGTCCCGACCGGCTGCATGCCGCGGCGATACGGCTTCGGATCTCCGCCAGGTTGGCCTGAATCGTCTCAGCGGACATCTGCACTCCGCCGCTCGACCAGCTTCCCGTTGGCGCGGTCGACGGCCAGGTTCGCAAGGCGATCGGCGTCCTTGTTCCCCGCTCGCAGGACATGCCGTATGGAGAAACGCGAGAAGCGCCGGGCGAGGATTCTGGCCTTCTGATGGAGCGGGATCAGATTCTCATGTTTGACCCGGTACCTGCCGAGCATCTGATTGACCAGGAGCAGCGAGTCGGAGACCACCACGAGCTCGTCGGCCCCTTCCGTCACGGCCAGCTCCATCGCCTCGAGGAGTCCGGCGTACTCTGCGACGTTGTTCGTCGTGCGGCCGAGGTAGCCGCAGGCTTCGATGATCTCACCGCTGTCCAGGGTGAGAAAGGCGCCATAGCCGGCCGGGCCGGGATTGCCACGCGAGGCGCCATCGACGAACGCCGTGATTTTCAGGGTGCGACCTTTTCGCCGTACAGAAGCCGCCGGCAGCCTTCGCAGAACACCATCTCGCCCCGCTTGAGCTGCTGGCTGACCGCCGGTCGGATGTGAACGCGGCACGCACCGCACGACTCGTTGATGACGCGGGCCACAGCGATTCCCTGCCTCTGCTTGAAGATCTTGTGGAACTCCCGCTTGAGCGATTCTGGAACGCTCTGCTCGATCGCCTCGATCTTGACGCGCAGCTTCTCGATCTCAGTGCGAAGGTCGCCCAGGGAATGCTGCCAGGCTTCGTGCGCCTGCTCGTACTGCTCCTTGAGCTGGTCGAAACCTCCGCTTCCATCTTCGATCTGTTGCTGGGCGCCTTCCACGTCGGCCATGACTTTGAGCTCGGCTTCCTCCAGCTCTTTGGCCTGCCTGCGCGCTCCGTCGATCTCCTTCCATGCGGCGGCATATTGCTGCTGGTTCTTCACGAGCATGAGCTGCCCTTGATACTTCTTGAGGACTTCCTGCTGATCCTGAAGGGCACCATCGACCCGTCGGCGCTCGCGGGAAAGATCCTCGATTGACTGCGTGAGGCGCCCCCTCTCGTCGCTGGCCGCCGTGTACTGGTCGTCGACGGAGGAGAACTCCTCCGGCTTGATGGTCAGCCGGTGCTCGAGTGACCCCAGCTCCGTGAGCGCCTGTTGCAGCTCCCACAACTTCTCGACGTCGTGATTCAACAGCACCTCCATCAAGAAAAAAGGCGTTCCGTTTTCGGAACGCCTGTGCAGTGCGAAGCTCCCGCCGCGGAGCGCCGGCGCTCCGTGGCGGGAACTGCGGAATAGTATGGATTCGTCGCCATCGCCCGTGCTGGTGGGTCCACCAGGATTCGAACCTGGGACCTGCCGGTTATGAGCCGGTAGCTCTAACCGCTGAGCTATGGACCCGGACTCGTGATTTTAGCACGAGCGAGCGCGGCGCTGTCCGCATCCGTACCACATCCGTGCTTGTACTCGCCGGGGACCGGGACGATCAAGACCGGGTTGCTACTTGAGCTCGACGCGGTCGCCGATCTCCATCGAGTAGCGCATCCGGACGATTTTCGCGGTCGCCGTGTGGTTCTCGGAGGTGAGGACGCCGATTTCCCCGAGGAGCTGACGGGGGGTGCCCGGAACTGTGCTGTCGCGAAAAACGGTCAGGAAATCGCCAGGCTGCACCAGCTCCGCCCTGCCGAGATTGACTTCGACCAGAGAGCCTTCGCCGAGGAGGTACTTGAAGTCCTTGGCGTTGACGATGAAGCCGGTCGTGCGGCCGCTCGGCGGATCACATACCGTCGGCATGGCGGCGATTCGCACCAGCGGAATGGGAACGGACGGCAATGGCTTGAGACGATCGCCTACGCGCAGATCCTGACATGACTGCGTGACGATCGCTGTTGCTCGGCTCTCGGTGGCGCAGAGAATCTTCACTTGGGCTCTATAGTTATATTGACGACCGAGGTTCTCTTTCGTCCGCGGGTTCTGAACGATCGCGCCACGGGAGACGACGATGTACGTCTCCCCGGCAACGATGCCGGTCGACGTCCCTCCGTCGATGAAGATGATGTCTGGCACGGCGGCGCCCATGTCCTGCCGCTGGGCTCCGACGACATACTTCGTCTCGACGTCTTCGAAGCTGGAGACTGCGTTCGGCATCGGCTCATCAGGATCGCCGATGTAGCCGTAACAGAAGATATCGGACTCGCCACCGAGTGCAACCGGGGGACCGAGGACCGGCCCTGCAGCCGCTGTGATGGTTTCGCCGGTAGTCGCTTCGGGCTGCGGAATCACCTCCGGGTGGACAGTGGTCGCAGAGGCCGTAGCTTTCGCGGCCTTGCCCGCCGCTTCCCCCTCCACCAGAAGAGTATCGCCTGGATAGATCCAATGCGCATCGGTGACCCAGGTGTTGGACTCCCAGAGCTGCGGCCAGAGGTAGGCGTTGCCGTAGAATTTTGCGCCCAGGGCCCAGAGCGTATCGCCGCGGACGATCTTGTAGGTCTTGCTGGTCGGAGAGTAGGTCGAAGGATCGGGCGGATTGTAAGGCGTCCAATGGTCGCCAACCAGGTGGAGGTTGCGCGGTGGCCGCGTCGAGGAGGTCGTCGTGCTCCTGGCCTTCCGCGGTGGGTCGGTCTTGGTGGCCGGCGCCTTCTTTTCGGCACCAGACGCAGAAAGAGCAAACGTTAACAGGAGAATGGTAACCACCCGTCGCACACTGACCATACATCCCCTCCCAATTGTCGGGCGCACTAAGACATGGAATTATCGCACGGTCCGGCGGCGTGTCAAATCAGACAGATCAGCGGACCAGGGCCTCAGCCGTGACCGGAGGCTCGGCCGTGACCGTGGCGTTGAACTCTCGCAGGTTGGCCTGATGCTTCAGATATCGCGACATGACCCTGGCCACGTACGAGCGCGTCTCGCGGTAAGGAGGAACTCCGCCGTACCGCTGCACGACCCCCTCGCCGGCGTTGTAGGCGGCGATGGTGTTCTTCAGGTCGCCGTCGAACCGGTGGGAAAGATAGCTGAGGTACCTGGTGCCGGCATCGACATTCTGTTCCGGATCGTACAGATTCCTCGCGCCCATCCAGCGCCCCGTGCGCGGCATCAGCTGCATGAGCCCCTGCGCCCCGACCTGGGAACGAGCGTTCGAGCGAAACCTCGACTCGGTCTCCATGACGGCAGCCACCAGGGCGGGATCGACGTCATACTTGGCCGACTTCGCATGGATCAGACCGCCGAACGGGACCGCGTTGGCGAAGAAGTCGCCGCGGATGTGATCGTTGACGATCGTGAGCTCGGTCCGGAAGAGGCCCTCGCCGGCACGATCGCCCACCCATCCCTTATCAAAGAGCCGCAGCTCGCGTGAGACCAATCGCTGAGGAAAGACACCCGAGATCTTGAAGAGCGAATTCGCAGTGAATCCATCGCCCAGCCGTGCCACGACTTCCTTGTGCAAGCCGTCCTGACGGACGACCCGAACCGAGTCGAGGTCCTTACGGACGATGAAGTGAACGCTCTGGAAGGCCTCCGACACACCTCCGATGGAGAGGGCGGCGCCGAGCGTGACGGTGGCGATGCGCCGGCCGTGGATCCAGCTCTTCCTACTGCGAGCTCGGGCGATCTGGCGACAGACGGATTCGGATACGCGATTGCTTCGCATCAGATATGGAGTTCCCCCTCGTCGGATTGCTCGATGAATCGCTGGCGCAAATAACTGCTGCGTCGAGGTAGGTAACGGTGCGCGATAGACGCTTATTGCGGCTGAGCCCGCTCAATGGGAGTGCCATGGCACTAAACCATGCCTTGGCAATGGCTTACTCGCCAAATACTTCGGCCGAAAATCGCTCGATTCGGGTCTGGGGATCGCGCCAGCTGGACGGCGGGAGACCGGCCTTCACGCACGTCTGGGAGAGGAACGTCTCCCGATCCCACCGGTACTCGGCAGCGACCTGAGGCAGGAGGAGTCCGGCGTTGCGTCCCCGGCGGACGAGGAGACCATCCCGGCCCGGAACGATCTCGTCGACGTGCTCGACCTTCTGAAAAGGCGTCAGGACGGAGATCTCCAGACTCACCTTCGGGAGCTCCGAGGGTGTCAGCGGCCTGAAACGAGGGTCGCGGAACGCGGCATTGACCGCATTCGAGGCGACGCTTTGAAACAGCGGCTCGTAGGCCTCGACCGAGCCGATGCAGCCGCGGAGCTGGCGTTGGCCCTCGTGGAGGGTGACAAAGGTACCGGCCAGCCGGCGCAGATCCTCGTCGAGGGCTTCGCCGTCGACTTCGAGAGGCGTACCCTCGAAAGCCGCGGCAATGGCACGTCGGGCGAGTGCAAGCAGGGTCTGGCGTTGCGCTTCGGTCAGCATCGGAGTCGGGAAAGCGGGCTCATACCTGCTCCTCACCAGGACCTATTCCGCCTTTGTGCCGCCGGATCAGCATCAGGTTGCGGATATAGACGAAGAGTCCGGAGCCCTGCCCTACCACGAAGACCGGATCCCGGCGGTGAATGGCGTAGATGGTCATGACGGCACCGCCGGCCAGGGAGAGATACCAGAACTCGATCGGAATCACGCTGCGGCGACTCCGCTCAGACGAGACCCACTGAATGATGAAGCGGGCGGCGAACACGAACTGACCGAGGAAACCGATCCCGACCCAGAAGTCCCAGGTTCGCGGATCGAGGCTCACGACTGGCCTTCTTCGTGGACCTTGTACCGCAGGATCCGGCTGCTCATCCATCGCACCGCGAGGCAGTCGGCCAGGCCGCGCGCTGCCCGATTCATCGCCCCGTATTTTGAGATGCCGAAACGTCGTGCCCGATGGCTGACCGGCATCTCGACCACCTTGAAACCCTCGAGCCTTACCAGAGTCGGCAGGAAACGGTGCATCCCGGTGTAGAGCTTCACACGATCGACAGCCTGGCGGCTCACCAGCTTGAGCGAGCAGCCGGTGTCGGTGATCTGGTCACCGGTGATCCAGTTGCGCACTCCGTTTCCGATGCGTGACTGAATCTTCCGGGCCAGCGTGTCCTGCCGATTGACCCGGACGCCGATGACCATGTCCGATGCGCTGCTCTGGAGCCGCTCCATCATGGCGGGGATGTCGGCAGGATCGTTCTGCAGATCGGCGTCGAGGGAAACGACCCACGTTCCTCGCGCGGCGCGCCACGCCGCATCCAGCGCAGCGGTCTGCCCGCTGTTCTTCTCGAATGAGAGGATGCGCATGTTCGGAAAATCACGCCTGCTGGCCAGGAGGACCTCGAGACTCCGATCCGTGCTGCCGTCGTTGACGGCGACGATCTCGTAAGTCCAGGGCCGGGGAGAGAGCGCAGCACGGATCTCTTCGAGGAGAACGGGGATATTTTCCTCTTCGTTATAAACAGGAAAAACAACGGAGAGATCGGGGCGCGTCATGCTGGAATCTTAACGCGGAACGCCGTCTCGAAATTTGTGGTGGTGCGCTCCGCTACCTCTTCAGGCGGAAGGTTCCAGAGCGCAGCGAGCTGCTCGGCCACCCGCCCGACGAACGCAGGCTCGTTAGGCCGCCCGCGGAACGGCGCCGGCGCGAGATACGGAGTGTCGGTCTCGATGAGGACTCGCTCCGGCGGCAGCCTGCGCGCGGCCTCGCGCAGAGCGTCCGCGCTCTTGAAGGTGATGATCCCCGAGAACGAGATGAAATACCCCAGCTCGATCAACCGCAGAGCGACATCAGCCGACTCGGTGAACGAGTGGAGAATGCCGCGCGTCCCGCGCGCATCCTCGCTTTCCAGGATCTCGAGGAGGTCGGCAGTCGACTCGCGGTTGTGGATGATCACCGGCAGGTCGAGCTGGCGGGCCAGCGCCATATGGCGCAGGAGAACGGACCGCTGAGTTTTCCGCGGCGAGTGATCGTAGTGGTAGTCGAGCCCGACCTCACCGATGGCCACCACCTTCGGCTGGCGGGCCAGCTCGGCGATGCGCGCGAACGCCTCGTCACTGCAATCCTTCGCCTCATGCGGATGAAACCCGACCGCGGCCCAGACGTCGGCGTGCAGCTGGGCCACGGCGACGGCGGCGGGAGCGTCGTCCAGCTGCGTTCCGGGAACGACGATGCCGACGACCCCCGCCGCGCGGGCCCGTTCCAGGGCCATCGCGGCGTCGCCCGTATCAGGCATGGCCAGGTGGCAGTGAGAATCAGTCAGCCGCATGACAAACGATCACCCCAACAACGATCGGACCAGACGCTCGTAGGTCGCCACTGCAGCGACCAGATCGTCCTTCCGGATCTTCTCGGACGCGCCGTGCGCGTCGAGGATCGACCCTGGTCCGAACAGAAGCGGCTGCCCAAGATTGCCGAGATGTGGAATGTCCGTATTGAACGCCACCACATGCGACGGCTCCCCTTCGGGAACCAGCATGAACATCGGCGGATTGCCGCGATGTTCCGTGATGCGCCCGTGATGGCGTCCCACGATTGTCTCCAGCATGGCCCGAGCGTCCTCAGGCGACCCGACCGTGCGAATGATCATCTCCAGTTCCGCGGAGTCCGGGATGATGTTCGGCTTCACGCCGCCTCGTACCACCCCGACGTTCGCGGTGGCCACACCGAGGGCCTCGTCGAATCCCCATTCAGCATGATTGATCTCGTTGATCGCGCGCGTCATCTTCACGATGGCCGAGTCGCCAAGCTCCGGATAGGCAGAGTGCGCGGCAACGCCGTCGAAATGGACGAATGCCGTGAGGGCCCCCTTCGAGGCGCGCGCGAACTTCGACTCCGTCGGCTCCCCGACCACGACGAATTCCGAGCCGAGCGAGGCCAGATCCCGATTTGCCTGTTTGGCTCCCGCCGAGTCCGTCTCTTCCCCGACGACGAAGAGAAAGGCGAAATCGAGCACGCCGCTCTGTCGGAGCCTCTCCCCGGCCGCGATCATGGCCGCGATGATTCCCTTCGTGTCGCAGGCTCCCCGACCAAAAAGGTACTCCCCCTCTTCGCGGGCCGCGAACCAGGGGGGAACCGTGTCGATGTGCGAGCAGAGGACTACTCGCGGACGTCCTCCTGCCCTCGCCAGGAGATTGAACCGGTTGGAGCTGACCGGGTACCGGCTTGTGGCGAAGCCGAGAGAGGTCAGCCGGCCGTCGATCAGCTCGCCGACGGTTTTCTCGTCACCCGTTGGAGAAGGGGTATCGATCAGTTCGCGCGCCAGCAGAATGGGGTCGACAGACATGACGGCGCGCATTGTAGTTCGGGATTCCCGGCGTGCCGTTCTACTCCGGCCGTTTTCGACGCTTTCCTACTCCGCGGCGAGGCTCTTCGCCCCGCTCCTCGCGCGACTCCTCTCCCATGGCCCGCCGCAGCGAGCGCAGCTCGGGATCATCGGGATGCTGGGCGGCGAAATCCTTCGCCAGACGTCGCGCCGTCCCGAGGTCGTGCGAGACGACGGCGGCGCCGATGGCCGCCAGCGCCTGATCGCGCTGCGTGAGCCGGCTGCTGTCATCGAGCGCCAGCCTGAACTGCTCCCCGGCTCCAGCCTGGTTCTGATTGGTAAGCATCATCTCTCCGATCCGCAGGTGCGCCGGCGCGTAATGCGGATCTTTCCTGATGACCGACTCGAGCATGCGGCGCGCTCGCGGAACCTGACCGGCAGCAAGCATTTCCATCGCTCCGTTGTAGTCGGTATTCGCTTCTCTCCGAGCCTCGGAGCGCACGCGCTTCGCCGGAGCTTCGAGCACGGCAGCAGAAGCTTTCGGACTCTCGGTGGCAATCCGTCCGCCGTCACCCTCTCGTGCAGCGGAGGGCCTTCCGGCCTCCTGCACGGACGCCTTCTGATCGCTCGACGCGGAGCGCGAGGAGGTTGAATTCTCGATCGAGGATCGCTCGGTCGGCAACGTGGCCGGAGTTCCGGGAGTGCCTTTTGCCGCTCTCTCGTCGTCGGTTGTCGAAGACGGAGCCGGACTGACCGTCATAGTCGATCCTGCACGTGCCGGCGCAGCCACGTGCACGCTGGTGGTTCGAGGCGTTTCTGCCCGTTCCCGGCTCCGCAAATAGAGCCACGCCGCTGCCGCCGACACAGCAACGACAATGGCCACAGTCAACGGCACGATCCATCGCAATCTCGCCGGCGCCACCTGCCTGGAACCGGTGAGCAGCGTTGGCGCTTCGGCTCCCGGCGCTGTTCCAAGCGACGCAGTCGGATCGCTCACCACGGTGACTCTCTGGCTGGCTGGAGAGGCAGGAAGGTCGGCCGGTGCGGTGGTCGAGGCGCCGAACTGTCGATCGAGCGCCTCCGCCAGCTCGGCCGCTGACCCGAAGCGATCCTCTTTCTTCTTCCTGAGACAGCGATCGACGATCGCCGCCAGACCTGGCGCGATCCGCGGGTTTGCCTGAGCAGTCGGAACCGGCTCGTCGCGGATGATCTGCGTAATGGTCTCGGTGATCGACTCTCCCCGAAACGGCAGCTTTCCGGTCACGGCCTGATAGAGAACCACTCCGAGGGAAAAGATATCGGTCTGGAAATCGAGATGTCTGCCGAGAGCCTGCTCGGGAGACATGTATTGGACCGTCCCAATGATCATCCCCTGCTTGGTCATGAAGGCTGTGGGGCCGTTGGCATTCATCGCTTCCGGTCCGACCTGCTTGGCGATGCCGAAATCGAGAACCTTGACCCGGCCGGCCGAGACCATGATGTTGTCGGGCTTGATATCGCGATGAACGACTCCGTGCGCGTGTGCCTCGGCCAGAGCGTCGGCAACCCCTTTGCCGATCCGGCAGATGTCGGCTTCCGGCAAACCGCCGCGCTCGATGACCTTGGACAGCGGCTCTCCATCGACGTACTGCATGACGATGAACATCCGTTCGCCATCCTGTTCAATCGAGTGGATGGTGGCGATGTTCGGATGATAGAGGTGCGCGGCAGTGCGTGCCTCGCGCTGCAGGCGGGCCCTCGACTCCGGATCGTTGGCCAGAGCTTCGGGAAGAATCTTAATGGCCACGATGCGACCGAGGCGCGTGTCCTCGGCCTTCCAGACCTCGCCCATGCCTCCCGCACCGAGACGCGAGATCAGTTTGTAGGGTCCGAAGGAGACTTCCGGTCCCGGTTCCATACTTCAATTGTATGCGGGAAAGAAGGGTGAGAAGGAAGAGTGAAGGGTGAAGAATGAAGGTGAAGAGTGAAAATAAACAGAACCGAACCGCGCGTTCCCTGCATTCGTGACTCTTCATTCTCGCGCCTCGTTTCACTCTTCACCCTTCACCCTTCACTCTTCTCTGATGATCATGGTCCTCGCGGCTGTAACAGCCCGTGCTGCAGACGTTCGCTTCGTATCGCCTCAGAACGGCTCGCAGGCTGTCGGACCCGTCGTTCTCGAAGTGCAGACGGATGCGCTTGCCGTCGATCGCGTCGAGTTCCTTGTCGACGGCGTTCTGGTCGGTGTAGCTCGCCAGCCTCCGTTTCGCATCTCCCATGACTTCGGCACCTCGCTCGACTCCCATCGGATCGTCGCCCATGTCCGCTCGAACCATTTCAGGAACGACGACACGGCCGAGGTTCGAACCGCGGCTCTCTCTGCCAGCGAATCGATCTCGGTCGATCTGGTCGAGATTCCGCTGAGGCTCCGATCGTCAGAGGTCGTCGGCCCTTCCGATCTGGAGGTCAGGGAGAACGGCGTCGTGCAAGCCATTCGCGACGTACGGGCGGACCGTCCGCCGGGGCGATTCGTATTCCTCATCGATCGCTCCCTCAGCATGGGAGGAGGAAGACTGGCCGCCGCGCTCAGCGCTGTCGATCTCGCGCTCGGTATGCTACGCAGGGACGATACGGCGCAAATCGTTCTCTTCAACCACAACGTCGCCCTCCCGCGGGATGTCGAACCAGGGTCCAGCGTCAGCCGCATGGTGGGCGACGTCGCGCCCTCCGGCGGTACGTCGCTGCGCGATGCCGTCGCCTCCCTCGGCGGAAGCCGCCGAACCTGGGCCATCGTCGTGACGGATGGCGGTGACCGGAACAGCGAGTTGAGCGAAGCCCGCGCACTCGAGAGGATCAGCGGAGCGAGTGTGGTGGTCGACGCGCTCGTCCTGGGAAGCACCTCCCCGTTTCTCCGGATGGCGGCGCGCAATACCGGCGGCACGGTCATCACGTCGGATCGGCTCGGGTTGGGCGATCGGATGCGCTCCCTGATCAATGACATCAACAGCCGCTACACGCTCTCCTATCAGAGTCACGGAACCGCGAAGGGTTGGCGGAAGGTCGAAGTAAAGGCCCGGCGCCGCACGCTCTCGATCACCAGCGCCAGGAAGGAGTATTTCGCCGAATGATCTCCAGCCTTTCATCCCGCGCTGGCGCGCTCGTGTTCCTGGTGCTCGCGGCCGGCCTGACTGTCAGGAGCGCATCTGCCCAGACCCGTGTCGCCTCCGATTTCGAGCTCCAGCAGATGGAGGCGCAGGCAAGTCGCGCTACCGACTACCTCTCGCAGCTCTCCGCGCACCTCAACCTTGGCGACGTTCGCGCCTCCCGCGGGGAAGCGGCGGCGGCCAGGGCCGAATACGGTCGGGCGTTGTCCCTTTCTGAGCACGAGCGCATCGTCGCCCGACGCGACTCCGCTCTCGGACGATATGCTACCGCGACTGCCTATGCCGGTCTGGCTCGAGCCAAACTCGGGAGCCCCTCTGAGGCTTTTGACGATCTGGAGGAGGCGATCCGCTATGGCAGCGACTCCGGCCGCATCTGGAATCTCTATTCGACGGCCATGTCTCTTGGGAACCTGCCGGAAAAGGCGATCGGAAGCGCGCGAAACGCGGTGGCCATCGCACAGAGCGCCCTCGCGGCGGCGGATTCGGTGGCCCACCGGTTGGATCTGGCGGTGTATCAGTACTCCCTGGCCTCGGCGCTTCTCGATGGAATGGACTCACACTCTCGTGACGAGGCCACGGCGTTGCTACGGTCCGTCATCGAAGCGCTGAAGTCGCCGCAGTTTCAACCGTTGCGGGACGACATCGCGCGAGCCGAGAGTTTCGAGATCTACTCGACCGCGCGTGGCAATGCCAGCTCCTATATATCGCTCCTCAATCGATCGCACCTGCGGCTGGGGCGGATCTACGAAGAGCGGGGTGACGTCGTGGCTGCACGCGCCGAGTATGCATTGGTTCTGTCGGCGCGGAACGACGATCCGACGGCGCTGGCGGCGATGGCGCGGCTGTCCGCTCAGAGCGACGATCGCCAGCGCTATTTCGCCGAGGCATTTGATGCAAATCCGTTTTCGATCGACCTGATCCGGAGCTACGAGCAGTTCCTCTCCGGAGGA
>JADGNX010000045.1 GCA_017883265.1 Thermoanaerobaculia bacterium | reverse complement strand
CAGGCGTATGAGAAATACGATCTTGGACCCTTCGCTGGCGATGGCACGATCCAGCACCTGAAAGCGCCCGCTTTGTCCAATCATCGTTTCGATCCTCTTCCGCATCAGTCCTCGGGCCAGAGCGAACGAGCCGATGGCGCCAAGGGTCGCGCCGATCACCACCACGGCTGTTCCGGCGGCCAGACCGAAGAGGGCACCCGCTCCGAGCGTCAGAATGGAAGCGGGCACAAAGAGAACGCAGCAGGCGGCGTAAACCAGAACGTAGATCACATAGCCGAGAGCCCCGGCCGCCCGCACGTACCGCTGGAAATGGAGCAGCCACTCGGCGACCGGAAGAAAATGCCAGGCAGCGATCAGGGACCCGACCGCGAGAATGACGGCCGCAATCCTGAGAACCGGAAGTCGTCGTTGCGGCGATGGCGCGGGAGGGTTCGGCATCAGATGCCAATCTACCAGCGCCGGCGTCGAATCGTAATGAGCGCGCCATGAGCGCAAACATGGAAGAGCGCCGGCTCATCGCGGAACGTCGTGTCTTAGAGGAGCCTGCGAATCGACTTGAAGACGGCAAGAAGAGCCATTACGCCACCGAGAATCGCGCCGACGACGAGGCCAATGATGCCGCCGAGGGCCAGTTTGATCTTTCCCGATGAAGCCTTCTGCGCCTTGTAGGTCACCGCCGGAATGGGACCGGAGATTTCGGCCGCAGCTGAGGATTCGGAATTGCCGGCTGCAGCGAGTTGGCCCTTCCTGCTGCCGTGGTGGCGTGAATAGACCTGGGTGAATTCGGCTCCAAAGAAGAGAATTTGGGCCGAGTAGTAAACCCATACGAGGAGCAGCACGAGCGACCCCGCAGCTCCGTAGGCCGATCCGACAGCAGCCCTTCCGAAGTAAATGCCGAGCAGGAACTTGCCGATCACGAAGAGGAACGAGGTGAACGATGCGCCATACCAGACATCACGCCATTCGACCTTCGTGTCGGGAAGGAAGCGGAAGATCAGTGCGAACAGGGCGGTGACGACGCCGAAAGAGACGCCGAGTTGGAGGAACTGCCACGGTGTCTCTCCCCCGGGCAAACCGACATGCTTGGCCACCGCGCTCAGGGCCGCGTCGAGGACGAGCGAGACCAGAAGAAGAAAGGCGATTCCGAAGACCATGGCGAAGGAGAGGAAGCGATCCCTGACCATGCCGGTGAAGCCGCCTCTCTTTTTGGGCTCGACGTTCCAGATCGTGTTGAGCGCATCCTTGAGCTGGCCGAAAACGCCAGCGGCTCCAAAGAGGAGCGTGATGACCCCGACGATCGTGGCGATCCTGCCGCTCCTCGGCTTGGAAGCGCTGACGAGCATCTCCTGAATGCTTTTTGCTGCCGCGTCACCGAGGAGACCCTTCAGTTGTGCCAGAACGTCGTGCTGCGCAGCCTGTCTGCCATAAACGACTCCGGCCACGGCAATGGCGATCAGCAGCAGCGGAGCGATGGAAAAGATGGTGTAGTACGCGAGGGCCGCACCGAGGCGCGGAGCTTTATCGTCCATGAACTCAGTGAATGTCTCTTTGAACAGCGTCACGATGCTCTTGACCTTCATCTGCCGGTGGCTCCCGGCCGCATTCGAGCAAGAGAAGCGCCAGTGACCACTAGACCCCCTCGACCTGCTGCGGGCCGAGGATCAGCGCGTCTTCATCCAGGCGACGCAGCGTTCGAGCTCGCGATGCATATGCGGCGCGGCGAGGTGAATCGGGCGGCCGTGGCCGGGCAGCACCCATTCGAACGTGTAATCGAGAAGGCGCTCCATCGATCGGGTCTGCTCCTCCCACGAATACCAGCAGGCGCCGCGGAAAGCATAGAGGCGGTGGCCTGCTTCATCCCAGGCCAGATGATCGCCGGTAAAGAGAAAGCGATCGCGGTAGAGAAAGGCAGCGTGGCCGCGAGTGTGGCCGGGGGTGGGGATCATCACGATCTCGCGGCCCAGAGGCAACGGCTCGATTCCCTCCGGCTGCTCCTCGACCGAAGCGGTCCCCTTCCTCACGTCCGCGCGATGGAGAACGCGCCGGCAGCCGAATCGCTGTTGAAAACGGGTGTGATCGGCCACATCGTCGGCGTGCGTCAGCAGCATCGCCGCTACGCCTCCACGTGCGTCGATCCGCTTTACCAGCGGCCCGGCGAAACGCGGTGAATCGATCAGAACATTTCCATCGGAGCGCTGAATGAAATAGGCGAAGGCGCCGAAGGAAGCCTCCGAGGTGAAACCACAGCGGAACACGTCCCCTTCGATGTTTTCGGGAAACGCGGCGATCGCCGGCCGCACATCGTGGCGGCCGATCGAGCCGATCGACGACGTGGGACAGGAGACCAGCGCCTTCTGAGCATCGAGCAACTCGCCTGGAGATGCCGGCTGATGGAAGACAGCAGATTGATCGCCGGCGTCGTGGAACACGGCGGGAGCGATCTGGCGGCAGGCGTCGCAATCGATGCAGCTGGCGTCGACGAAGAAGTCGCCCGCGGCATTCGCGGTCAGTCGTTTCCGCGCATCGGCCATGAGACCGTCAACGACGCACCGTCGCGGAGCATTTCAACGGTGATGCGTAATGCAAACGGATCGATTGCCGTCCCCGTCTCCACGAGATGCCGATACCGCAGAAACGAGGGGCTGCGCGCGCGCGAGCCGAGGTCATCGCCAGAAGGGTCCCCGCACCAGGAAGCGATCAGCCACGGGAGGTCGAACCGTCTGCGCTTTTCGGCAGGCTTTGAAAATCGTGCACCTCTTCCCCAGGATTGATGAACCGGTTCACGACCACGCCGTATTGCTTTTCGTAGAGCGAGCGATAACGACCTGCGGCTGCGATGAGCTGATCGTGAGTGCCACGTTCGACGATCTGTCCCTCCTCCAGAACGAGGATCTGATCGGCCTTGCGGATTGTCGACAGGCGGTGCGCGATGACAAAGCTTGTACGACCCTGCATCAACACGTTGAGGCCGTCCTGAATGAGCGCCTCGCTCTCGCTGTCGAGGGACGACGTCGCTTCGTCCAGGATGAGGATTCTCGGGTCGGCCACGATAGCCCGGGCGATGGCCACCCGCTGCTTCTGGCCACCCGACAGCTTCACTCCCCGCTCTCCGACCACGGTTCGGTATCCCTCAGCGAAGCTCTCGGCGAACTCGTCGACGTGGGCGATGCCAGCGGCCTTTCGGATCTCGTCTGTGGTGGCCCGCGGATTTCCGAGCGCAATGTTCTCGTCGATCGTTCCCGCGAACAGGAATGAGTCCTGCGGAACCATCCCGAGGTGTCGTCTGTAGTCCTGGAGGCGGAAGCCGGCCAGATCAATTCCGTCGACCAGGACCATGCCGGTCGTCGGACGATGGAAGGCGGCGATCAATGAGATCAACGTGCTTTTGCCGGATCCGGAAGGGCCGACCAGCGCCGTCGATGTGCCGGCGGGAGCCACGAAGCTGACGCCGCGCAGTACAGGTGTACCGGCAGCGTACTCGAATGAGACGTCTCTGAACTCGACCGATCCTCTTACATCGGCGATGTGGCTCTTCTCGGCGTCGGCGGCGTCTTCGGTCGTTTCCGCGAGGATCTCCCTCATTCGCTCGAGACCGGCAAATGCCTCCGACAGCTGACTGCCAATCGAAACGATCTGAACGACCGGCGCCACAACCAGGCCGAGGTAAAGAGTGAAAGAGATGAGTCCACCGATCGTCATATGGCCGGAAATGACTTCCCGGCCGCCGACTGTCAGTACCGCAATTCCGACGATGCCGACGAGAATGCTCGACAAGGCTCCCACGCCGGATACAGTAGTCATCGTTCCGAGCACATTTCGAAAAAGATCGTGCGCCCCTTCGGCGAACACGCGCGCTTCATGACGCTCGGCCCGATAGGCCTTGACCACCCGGATGCCGGAAAGCCCTTCGGACAGACGCCCCAGGACGTGGGCGTTGATCTCGCTTCGCCGGCGGAACATCGGCCGGAGAGTCTTGAAGGCCCAGTAGAGGATGAAGGTGAAGCAGAAAAGGACCCCGAAGATGATCGACGCCAGTCTAGCGCTCAGGTAGAAAAGGATGCCGATGGCCAGTACGGCAGTGATCAGACCGCCAAAGAGCTGCACCAGGCCGGTGCCGACGAGGTTTCGTACGCCCTCGGCGTCGTTCATGACGCGCGAGACGAGAGAGCCTGTTTTGGTCGAATCGAAGTAGCGGATCGGCAATCGCTGGAGATGTTGCTGAATGCGCTTTCGGAGGTCGGTGATGGAGCGTTGCGCCGCAATCCCCAGAAGCTGGCTGAGGGCAAACGAGCTCACCGCGTCGACCAGTGCCGCCAACCCAGCTACGGCCGCCAGCATCCAGAGCAGCTGGTGCCTTCCCTTGCCGATGACGTCGTCGATGAGAATCTTGGTCGTCCAGGGAAGGACGATGCCGGCGAGACGGCTAATGAACATGAGGGGGAAGCCGAGCAGCAATCGCTTGCGCGATCGCCAGATCAGATCGCCGGCGTCATGCAAGAGTGCCCGGCGCCGCTCGCGGGTCATCTTGACGCGGGTTTTTGCCGGTTCATCGCTCTGCCAGCTCCGCGGTTTTCGCACTCGCTTGGTTCGGGTCATGAGGCCATCGTACCAGCGGTCTCCCGAAGGCGGAGACCGAGGCATTCCGCCTGACCTGCGAATCGGAGTGGTTGTACGCTGAATGTTTTTTCGCGACCGGCGCAATTATTGCTTCGTCAGTCTGAAGTCCTTTGCATGCTCGGCGCAGACGGGAGCGCGGGCGCGTGACGCCGGATCGGGAGAATTGGAGCAGACGATGACGCTAGTGAATTCTCTTTGCGCGGAGATCAGTATTTATCAGGGCGTCGGGGAAGCGACCGGCGTCATGGTGGAACGAAGAGCGATCCGCGGAAAGAAGGGGCTGTGCAAGAGCATGCGCGATCTGGCCATCAAGTCTCGGGTTCTCGGGGACGGCTACTACTACCTCCCCGTCGAGCTCTGGCCGTCGAAGAGCGAGCCGGTCGTCGTCCACAAGCACGACTGGACCGTGATCGGATCCATTCCGCGTTCCTCGCGGCCGGTCAAGAAGGGGAGCGCGACGAACGAAGTCTGACCGCGCGTGGGCGTTCGCGTGCGGGAGCCGCGGCCGCTTTCGGCCGCCGGCGGGCGGTTGCCCGGTTCAGCCTCTCAACCGAATCGGATCGCAAAGCGCGGCGATTTCCCTCGCTTTTCCCGCGGGCTGTCGTCAGGGCGCAGGCTCTCGGGTTGTGCACGATGAACGAGGCACCGGGTCGTCGATCGTCTCGACCGTTGCTCCATGCGGCCAACAAGGCTCGGCGGCTGGGACTCCATCGCCTTCGGCAGGAGCGAGCCTCGAGGCGCGACCAGAGAGGGTATGCGCATTCCCAAATTGGTGAGTGGCTAACTATAGCGGTTTGCTGATGGGGCTGGTCACTGGTACAGTGAAGTCCTCGGGGTGGCGTGCACGGGGTCCGATGATTGCGGCGGAACGACGTGGTGGCTGTACACGTAAGAAGCAACCTTCCAGGACGTCTCGGCATGATTGCGTTACCGTTCACCGGGAGCCACCGCTCCAGACTCTGCAAGCCGCCGTATCCGCCACAGGTGGATCGCGCCGGGGATGCAGCCGTTACCGGAGGCGCCGAAAGGGCGCTGAAGGCACACCGCCGAATCCGACTCGGGTTCTCGGCCATCGCTAACTAACCAGGTTTCAAATTGTCCAGGAGCTTTGCCACCGTGCTTTCTGCCAGCGTTCAAGACCCGACAGCGGGTTCGTTCGACCTTCCATTTCATGAGGGTCGGACTCGTCTTTGTCTGGCGGGCTCAGCCGCACAGCCAATCTACACCTTCCATGCCCGTAAACACCTGGCGTCCCCAGGCAAGCTGGTAGGAATCTTGCCTTTTTCGGCACCCGTGACAACTGCCCCGGTGTATCGAGACAGGTCGTTGCCGACGTGGAAACCTCCTCACGATTACCGCGTTATCTGCTCCTGTCAGCGTCACCGCGCCAGACGCTTTTTCGGCGAGTTGAGGGTGGAACGGGCGCTGGTCTTCGCCGTCTCACAGATCAGGAAGCGTGCGGCGGCTCTGCTGATCGCGGTACCCCTTGCCTTCGGTGCGCTCTATCCGATCGACGCTATGAATCTCGCCGACGAGCTGGTGAGCAGCAGGGCCGAGGTGTCCCCCTCTTCGCGGCTTCGGCTGATCACACCGAAAATCGAGGCCGGGTTCATGACGAGCGACAACAAACTTCCGGCCTTCAATCTCGAGGTGGCCAAGGAACAATTCTTTCGAAGCGAGATCCCCTGGGGTTCGGTTATCTATCGCGAGGCGAGGAACAACGGCCTTGCGCCTGAGCTGGTTGCCGCGGTCATCGAATCAGAATCGGATTTTCGACCGACCCTTGTGTCCCAACGAGACGCTCAGGGACTGATGCAACTCGTGCCGGAGACCGGCAGGCTGATGGGAGCCGACGACCTGATGAATCCCCGCGAGAACATCCGCGCGGGGTCGAGATACCTTCGATACCTGGTCGATCGCTACAAAGGAAACCAGAGGATGGCGCTGGCGGCTTACAACGCCGGCGAAGGCAACGTCGCCCGCTTCGGAGGCGTTCCGCCGTTTCGGGAGACAGTGGACTATATCCAGCGCGTAGCGACCCGCCGCATGCTCTATCAGCGGCGAGTCGACCGCCACTTTGTGTCCTCTCTCCACATGCATCTCAACGTCGCCGCGGCGCGCTGAGGCCAAGCCGTCGATCGATGAGGCCCTCCGTCGGTATCTGACGTAACGGCAGGCATCTCGCCAGTCGAGCTGCCGTTGGAGCCTCGTCGTTTCGGTTCCTCTATCGGCCCCGAATCTACGCCACCACTACTGCAGGCTTTCCCGCTTCATCCTTTTTCGCATTTTCCAGGAAGACCGGAAGGGTGAAGGAGAAAGACGTCCCTTTCCCATGCTGGCTTTCGACCCAGATCCGGCCTCCGTGCGCTTCGACGATTCCTTTGGCGATCGGCAGCCCGAGACCTGCTCCCATGCGCGCGGTGCGCTTGGCCTGCCAGTAAGGATTGAAGATGTCGGAGAGGTTCTCCTTCGGGATTCCCGGGCCATTGTCGGAAACCGAGATGATCACCTCAGTAGCGCCTGGAGCCATCCCGGCGATATCGACCGCGCCTCCCGCCGGCGTGAATTTCATCGCGTTGCCGATCAGATTTGAAAGGACCTGAAGGACTCGATGCCGGTCGGCAAAGACATCCGGAAGATCATCTGACATGTGGCAGTTGAGGGCCACCGATGCCGCATTAGCCTGAGTCCGGAAGATCTCGTGAGCCTCCCGGAAGAGCGAGTCGATGTCGAGGCGCTGGGGAACGATCGGCAGCGATTTACCCCCTTCCATCCGCGTCACATCGAGCAGGTCCTCGATGAGGCGGCTCATCCGCCGGGCCGAGAGCTGGATGACATCGATCTGCTCGGCGTCGTCGGAGTCAGCGATGGGCGCCGATTTCAAGAGGGAAGCGCTCAAAGTGATCGCGTTCAGGGGGTTTCTGAGATCGTGCGAGACGATCGCCAGAACTTCCTCGCGCGCGCGAACCGCCTGCTGCGACTCGAGGTAGAGGCGGGCATTGTCCACAGCCAGTGCAGCATGCCGTGCGAGATCTGCTGCCAGCGTTGAATCGTCATCGGTGAAGGGGCGAGTGGCTGGCGACGCGATGCTCATGACCGCCAGGGTCTGCCCGCGGTTGACGAGAGGAACGATCAGGAGCGAGCCGCAGGTGCTTGCGATCTCGTCTCCCGCGGGGCCCCCGATGATCTGACCAAGCTCGGGGCCACTCTTGTTCACCGTGCGGGGATGGCCCCCTTTCATTGCGACCGTATAGATCTCAGGCATGGCGCTGACCGGCCTGCCGACGCTGACCCCCAGTTCTTCTGCGCGGCGCTGATCACGATGTACGGCCGCCGCGCGACGGGGTCCGGCTGTCTCGATCACATCGAGAAGGCACATCTCGGCGAGGTTCGGGACTGCGAGATGGGCGAGGGTATCGAGCGTCTGCTGAAGATCGAGCGAGGCGCCCAGCTGCTGCCCGGCGGTAGCCAGAAAGGTGCTCCGCCTCTCGGCGCGCTCGGCATCGGCCCGGGCCGCTTTAGCCTGGTTCGCCTCTCTGAGAGCATCACGGCGCTTGGCCACCGCCTCCTTCGCCAGCAGCCGCATCTGATGGCCGAGACCAGCGACCATCAGGGCCGAAGTGAGGGCCAGAATCGTCAGGACGAGTGTGAGTGAGACGTTGAGCTTTTCGACATCGCGGATGCGTTGCAGACGGTCGTCGATCGCGACCTGGATGTCTACCTGCAGATCGGACGCTGCACGAAGGGTGTTTTCGAAGAGTGGATGCTGCTCGAAGAGCCGCGTCAGGAAGACGGGCGATGGCAGAGGGCGGTCGAGAAACTCCCCTTTTCGAACCGCTTCATGCCACCGCCGGGCGTCAACCAGAAGAATGTCCAGCTCCGCGGCCACCTCGGGCTTGATGCCGGCGGCCAGTCTTCGCATTCGGGCGTACTGCAGCTCCTGGTTGGCCACAGCTTTCTGATACGCCCGACGGTACTGCGGCTGTTCGGTCACCTGGAAGGCGATCAGGTTGTCGAACTCGCTGGCCAGTTCCAGCTGGATCGCGTTGGCGCCGATTCGCGCCGGTTCGGCGACCCTGGTGATCTCCGCGCGCATCGTCGCGGTATGCCGTCCGATCACGATCGGCAGGATCACCAGAAAGAGGAGCGAGACGATGATGAAGACGGCCGGCACGGTCGTCGTCCAGGAGCTCTCAGTTCCTACGCGCCACAGACTGCGGCGCTCTTTCCGTGATTCCGCCAAGCTACCTCCATGGGGTTCGCAACGCCGGATTGCTTTGCTTAGTGATTCGGCGACGACGGCGGTCTTTGGTTCAATCCGCGATTCGAGCAGAGCCTATGCCATTTGCTTGTCGGCGGCCCGGTCATTTCGTCGATTGGGCCTGAGTTTGTCCTTTCGGCTCTCTGTTTCAACGGGAGGGAATCTTGAACCCGCCCACTCGGTCTCTATGCGATACTGAAGGCCGTGTCAGGCTCGGACCGTCGACGCTTTCAGCGCCTCAGTCTCGCGAATCCGGCGGTCGCCACACTCAGTGGTGGGGCCGCGCTCGTGCTCGATCTCGGAGTGGGCGGCGCGCTGGTCGAACACGAAGGAGAAATCTCCCCGGGAAACAGGGCCACCCTCCGGATCCGCTGGTATCAGTATGAGATCGATCTCACCTGCGAGGCGGTCCATTCCAGGCTGGTCAATCCATCGACGGAGACCAGGACCGCGGTGTCGCACTCCGGTCTCCGCTTCGTCGATCTGTCCGCCGAGACAGGCCACGCGCTGCAGAGCATGATGGCGACCATCGTCGGACGGATTCTCGCCGCTCAGAAGGCGAATGCGAAAGGCGATTACGAAGGTGACCGGATCGACGGCAGCGCGATCCTTTCGGACCTCGGGCGGGCCCGACGGTCGCGCATAGGCGGACTCGTATCCTACAAGTTGAAGGGAAACATGTGGTGGAGAACGCCCACGTCAACGACCAGGCAGCCGCACGATGGGTTCACGGTCGCGGCATACGAGGACGAGACCGATCTCGAGGTGCTCTGCGAAGCTTACGCGGTTTCCGACGAGGAAGGACGGCGTCTGATTCGGCTCGTGGCGGAATTGAGCGTCGCCTCAGTCAAGGATCTGCAAGGCCAGGGCTCCTGATTTCCGCTTCCGTCCTGCTGTTTCTGGATTCTGCCGCCAGCAGCCTTGCGATCGGCTCGGAATAAGGACCTCGCAACACTCCCCGGTCAGTGATGATGGCCGTGACCAGACCAGCAGGAGTCACATCGAATGCCGGATGCCGGACCGCGATTCCAAGCGGGGCCATTCCGATCTTATGAAAGGTGCCGTCCGCCGACCAGCCTCCAGCCTCGGTGACTTCAGCGCCGCTGCGCTCTTCGATCGGAATCGACTGACCATCGGGACAGGCCGGGTCGATCGTGGAGACCGGGGCAGCGACGTAGAAAGGAACTGAATGGGCCGAGGCCAGAACCGCGACTGTGTAGGTCCCGATCTTGTTTGCCACGTCGCCATTCGCGGCGATGCGATCGGCTCCGACAATCACGGCGTCGAAGGTATTCTTCTGAAAGAAATGCCCGGCCATGTTGTCGGTGATGAGCGTGACGTCGATGCCATCCTGCTGTAACTCCCAGGCAGTGAGCCGGGCGCCCTGGAGATACGGCCGGGTCTCGTCGGCGAACACGGCGATCTTCTTCCCGGCTTCCACCACCGCTCGCACCACGCCAAGCGCCGTTCCGTATCCCGCGGTGGCCAGCGCGCCTGCGTTGCAATGCGTCAGGATTGTCGAGCCGCTCTCGATCAACTCCTGACCGTACGCGCCGATGCGGCGATTCGCCGCGACGTCCTCGTCGAAGATCTTCTGAGCCTCGCCAATGAGGGTGTCGTAGACGGTGTGGGAATTGTCGGCGGCAGCGGCCTGGAGACGGGAAAGCATCCTCTTGATGGCCCAGGCCAGGTTGACCGCTGTCGGACGCGCCCGGCCGAGAGTTTCCGCCGCCTGTCGCACCGATCCGGCCGGATCGGCTGTGTTTCGCGCAGCGAGGGCCATTCCGAAGGCGGCGGTTACCCCGATGGCCGGAGCTCCGCGCACGACCATCGTTCGAATGGCATCGGCGATGCCGGCGGGATCATCGTAGGAGTGATAGATCGTCTCACGGGGCAGCATCCGCTGGTCGAGGAGGAGCAGATGCTGGCCGTCCCAGCGTATCGGTTCGACCTGGCTCGGTGGAATGGGTGCTTGCAATCGGGTCTCCCGGGTGACGGAAGTGGCTTGGTGCGGCAACGCTTCGGTCGCGATCTTGCAGTCACGGCAGCTGTCTGGCGCGAGCAGGCTGACGGCAAACGATGGATATACTACGCTCGGTTACCGGACTGGCTGGTGTGGCGCAGAAGGATCGGGCGCGGTCAGGGTCCAGCGAGGCGGATTGCCACGACGAAGCGGCGCCCGCGCTGAGCGCAGCAATTCGAAAATCGCTCATGGAGGAAAGACATGGTTCGCGTGGGAGTCAATGGGTTCGGTCGTATCGGCCGTAATGTAGTCCGTGCGGCACTGGCTGCCAGCCACGATATTGAATTCGTGGCTTGTAACGATCTGACGGATGCGGCCACTCTCGCGTACCTGCTGAAGTACGACTCCGTCCATGGCACGATCAGAAACAGCATCGCCGCCAGCGATAAGGGAGTCAGCATCGACGGACGCGAGATACGCGTGTTCGCCTTTCCGGATCCAGCCGACATCCCGTGGCAGGAGATGGGCGTGGAGATCGTCGTCGAATCGTCGGGCCGCTTCACCAGTCGCGACAAGGCCGCGCGCCACCTGCGCGGGAGCGTCGAACACGTCATCATCTCGGCTCCGTCGAAAGATGCCGACATCACGCTCTGCATGGGAGTGAACGAGGCAGCCTTCGACCCCTGGAAGCACAAGGTCATTTCCAATGCTTCCTGCACCACGAACTGCCTGGCCCCACTGGCCAGGGTGCTGCACGAGCGGTTCACGATCACGATGGGAATCATGACCACGATCCACTCGTACACGAACGATCAGGAGATTCTCGACCTCCCGCACAAGGATCTGCGCCGGGGACGTGCGGCGGCCCTTTCCATGATTCCCACCTCCACCGGCGCGGCAGCAGCAGTCGGTCTGGTCCTCCCCGAACTGAAAGGAAAATTCGACGGAATCTCCGTCCGCGTCCCGACGCCGAATGTCTCTCTGGTGGACCTCACCTTCTCCACAGAAAAGGCCACCAGCGCAGAAGAGATCAACCGCGTCCTGCGGGAATCGGCGGACGGCGACCTCAAAGGGATCCTCAGCTACTCAGATGAACAGCTCGTCTCCATCGACTTCAACGGCAATCCAAACTCCTCGATCCTCGACACTACCTTCACGCGTTCCGTTGGTCCCCACATGCACAAGGTGCTTTCCTGGTACGACAACGAGTGGGGCTATTCGAACCGCATCCTCGACCTGATCGCGCACGTGGCTCGGGTCAAACAATCGTCGCTCGCAGCGTCGCGTTGAGGAATTCCATGATTGAGATCCGAACGGTAGATCAGCTCGATCTGCGCAACCGGCGCGTGTTCTATCGCGTCGACTACAACGTCCCGCTCCAGGATGGACGAATCAGCGATGCAACGCGAATCGAGGAGACCTTGCCGACGCTGGCCATGATGCGGGAGCGCGACGCCGCGATCATCATCGCCAGCCATCTGGGAAGACCGAAGGGGACGAGGAACGCGAAATTCTCGCTGAGGCCGGTCCTGGCCCGGCTGTCGGAGCTCCTGAGCACCGAGGTGGTTTGGTGCGATGAAGCGATCGGGGAGAAGGCGGTTGCTGCCGCCCGCGCTCTCGGTCCAGGCCAGGTTCTGCTCCTGGAGAACCTCCGTTTCTACCCCGGAGAAGAGGCCAACGATACCGGATTCGCCGCCCGGCTGGCCGAGCTGGCCGACAGCTACGTCAACGACGCATTCGGAGCCTGCCACCGCGCCCATGCGTCCATCGAGGCGCTTCCGAAGTTGATGGGGCCGGAGCGCACGGCAGGGGGACTCCTGCTCGCTCGCGAACTGCAGTTTCTGCAGAAGATCACCAACGTTTCCGAACGCCCTTTCGTGACGCTGCTCGGCGGGGCGAAGATAGCCGGTAAGATCGAGCCGCTCGAGGCGCTGGTCGGCCGGGCAGACACGGTCCTCATCGGCGGCGGAATGGCCAACACCTTTCTGGCCGGCCAGGGCGTGGCCATGGGGGCCTCGCTCGTCGACAAGGAATCGCTCGAAACGGCCCGCAGAATCATGTCGCAACCGCACCGGGCACGCATCGTTCTGCCGACCGATGTCATTTCGGCGGACTCGATCGAAACTCCGGCACGCGTCGAGACCCTGGACTTGAGCCGGGGACTCTCCGCCGAACAACGCGCTCTGGACATCGGCCCGCAGACCATTGCCGCGTTCGCAAAGGAATTGCACGGTGCGAACACGATTTTCTGGAACGGTCCGATGGGGGTCTTCGAGCGCGAACAGTTCGCACGCGGAACGCTGGCTATGGCCCGGGCCGTGGCGGAGTCGGATGGCATCTCCGTAGTCGGCGGTGGGGAGTCGGTTGAGGCGGTCAAAGCCTCGGGATATGCCGATCAGATCAGCCATATCTCGACCGGTGGCGGCGCTTCGCTCGAGTTCATCGCCGGCAGCCTCCTTCCCGGCGTCGAGGTTCTGCGGATGGCTCCCTGATGCCGTTGGAGATCGAGGTGAAGTTCGCCATGCGCGATCGAGCCGCGCTCGTCACCAGGCTGATCGATGCCGGTGCGCAACGTCTCTATCCGGAGACCTTCGAGGACAACATCGTCCTTGATCGCCGCGGCGAGCTGCGGACGAGGGGCTCCCTCCTCCGGGTGCGGAAATTCGGTAAGTACGTAATCGCCACCTACAAGGGACCGACGTCGATCGAAGGCGGAATCAAGTCGCGCGACGAGGTACAGACCGGCGTCGAGAGCTTCGAGCGAGCCCTGGCGTTATTCGAGGCGCTCGGTTTTCGCCCCGCTTTCCGCTATCAGAAGTTTCGCGAGGTGTGGCGTTTGAAGGATGCCGAGGTAGTCCTCGATCGGACGCCGATCGGCGAATACTTCGAGATCGAGGGCTCGATCGAGCTGATCCGCGAGATCGCCGCGGAGCTCGGAATGAATATGGATGAATCGATTCGCGCTACGTATGCTGATCTCTACCGGCAGCATCGCCGGACCCGTGGCGACCTTCCGGAGAACATGGTCTTCGATCCGCATCAGCTTCCCGGAGCATGAAGGGAATGATCCTGGCCGCCGGTTTCGGAACGCGGTTCCGGCCGGTGACTTACGCTCTGCCGAAGCCCTTGGTCCCGCTCTGCAACCGGCCGCTCATCGCCTATGGGGTGGATACCATGCTGGCGGCGGGGGTCCATGAACTCATCGTCAATCTCCATCACCTTCCGCAAGTCATCGAGGAGTACCTCCGGCTGGAGTTCCAGGGCCGATGCGAGATCCGGTTCTCGTTCGAGAAGGAGATCCTCGGAACTGGTGGAGGAATCAGGAAGGTCCGAGCGATTCTCGAGGACTCCGAAGACTTCGTGGTGGCCAACGCCGACACGGTGCAACTGCCGCCCTTCCGGGCCTTGGTGGAGGCCCGACGCAGCGTCGATGCTCTGGCCGCGCTCACGCTCCGTCATCCTCCGGCCGGAGATGGCTTTACCAGCGTCTATTACGACCGCGGATTCATCAACGGAATCGGCCAGGGCAAAGGAGAGGCCCTCATGTTTTCGGGGTGCCATGTCATCAGCTCCCGCATCTTCCGTTACCTGCCGGACCGTGACTTCTCCGGCCTCACTGAAGACGTCTATATCCCGTTGCTCCGCGAGAAGCAGGAAGCCATCGCCGGTGTGGTCGACGATGGTCTCTGGTTCGACATCGGCACGCCGCTCCGATACTTCACGGCGTCCCTCGAAGTCGCCGCGCTCATGATCGCCGGCGACTTTCCAATCCCGGCCGGTTCCACGGCCGATCGAACGACCGGGAGCATCAGCGCCGGCGATGCGGCTCTCGAGGGGGGTGCTCAGGTTCAGAAGTCCGTTCTCGGAAACAGAACGGTCGTGAAGACAGGAACATCGCTGGATGGAGCGATCGCCTGGGACGACTGCTTCATTCCGCGAGGTGCCGTGGTGCGCGATTCGGTTCTCGCACACGGGGTCGTGCTTCCAGCCGCCGCCCGTCTGGAGAACGTTCTGGTCGCTCCGGACGGTCCCGGCATCCCAGCCGACTTCGACGGTATCCGCTGCGGTGGGCTCGTTGCGAAACCGATCGATCCGTCACGACCGGCCATTGCGGAGATCCGGTGAGCCGAGGATGCCTGGTCAGCCGTTCACCTCGAGGCCGAGAACGGATGGCTTGCACCTTGCAGACGGGCGCCTTCTGAGGGAACCGCTTGAGTGCAGCCAGCCCAGCACCTGCAACGACTGAGCGCGAGGTAACGAACGCCGAGCTCGTACGCTTCTTCAGCGTCCTGTCCCACGATCTGAAGTCACCGATCTTCTCGATCGACGGTTTCAGCGAACTCCTGATGTCGGACTACGAAGATCGACTCGATGAGGAAGGGAAGGATTTTCTCCGCCGTATCCGGTCGAGCGCGCAGCAGATGAAACGCGTGCTCGATGACATGTCCCACCTCGTGAAGCTCCTCTCGAAGCCGAGCCAGCCGCGGCCGACCCTGATGAGCGAGTTGGTGGAAGAGGTGCTCGTCAAATTCGGGCTGAGCATTGACGAGGGAGGCGTAATCGTCGAAGTGCCCAAGGTGCTACCGACCCTCAACGTGGATCCCGAGAAGACGCGCGAGTTGCTCGGTGCCCTGGTCTCGAACGCTCTCTTCTTCAACGATCGCCCGAAAGGGGAGCGCAAGGTCTCCATCACGTGTGAACCGGAGGGGGACGGCTACAGCCTTTGTGTAGCGGACAACGGAATCGGGTTCGAGCCGCGATACACCTCGCAGATTCTCGAGCTCGGGCTGAAGCTCGACAAGTCGCGGGGCGGCGGCCCCGGCTATGGCCTCTATCTGGTGAAGCGGGTGGCAGAAAGCACCGGAGGATCGTTAACGGCGGAGTCAGCTACCGGAGCTGGCAGCCGATTCTGCGTCACATTTCCGAGTCAGCACTGATCGCCGTGCCAGACGCGTAAAGAGCTCCCTCCGGCACTCTCAGCGGTCGGCGGCCGGTTCCGGCTCTTCCGTCGCCACGCCTGCGGTCCTGGCGTCGACCAGGTCGGGCTCTTCGCCCGGCATGGCGATGACGCGGATGTCGACCCTTCGGTCCTCAGCGACGTCCACGCCGAGCGCCCGGGCAGCCGCGCGGGACAGGTCGAGCACAAAGCCGCCGCTGTAGGGGCCGCGATCGTTGACCCGGAGCCGCAAGACCTTCCCAGTGGCCCGCGAGCGAACTTCCACCCAGCATCCGAGGGGAAGAGTGAGATGCGCCGCGGAAAACCCGGAATTTCGGTAGATTTCACCGTTTGCCGTCTTGCGACCGTCGAAGAATGCGGAGTAATAGCTGGCATTCCCAGTCAGGCGATGACGGGCCGCGATTTCCGAGTAACGGGCCGTCGCAGGCGGCACCACTTTGGACTGCGGCAACTGCTGATCGGGTTCCAAACAGTAGCCGACCGTTAGCGAGTCAGGGAGCTCGTGGGTGTCCTCGCAGAGACTCTGGCCGACGGCTATGGCTGGGGCCGCCAGGACCAGGAAAATCATCACGATTCGGGTGTTTTTCGTCATTCTTGCGGAGTCTATCCCGTTTGAGGACAGTCGCAAAGCTGGCAGGCTTCTTTCCCGATGTTTGCTTCTATAACCTAAATGGTTACAGATACTTAGAAGGTAGTGTAAGTGGTGCGCCTCTTGCAAAATAACCCTGCACGGAGGCATCATGACCGAACTCAAGACCAGCCGCGAATTTCAGGAGCGCTTCCTCGACGGTTTCGACCGATCGAGGCTGCGGCAGGAAGTTCAGAAGGTGAAGCCTGCCCGGCCCGGCCTCCTCACTCGGAAGTACGCGTCGTTGGTCCTCGGCGCCACACTGGCAATCGGAGGCCTGGGTATTCCGGTAGCCGCGAGTCATATGCTCGACCGTAAGGCGGGGACGGAGCCCGAGAAGCGTCCAACTCCCGACGACATCCAGGAGGCGCAGCTGTCGAAAGACCTTCAAACCGCTGCCTCCATCGCGCAGCAGGTGACCGGAGGCGTTCGTGCAGCGGCCTCAACCGTAACTGGTGGCGTACAGGCTGCCGCTGAAACAGCATCCAGCAGCGTCCAGGCGGTCGCACGTACGGCCGACGTGGCGGGCGTCGCGT
>JADGNX010000044.1 GCA_017883265.1 Thermoanaerobaculia bacterium | reverse complement strand
GTCGTCGAGGTAGGCCACGCATAGCCCTTCGATGTCCAGGTTTTCCGCAGGCGCCTGAAGCGTTTGCCGGGGAGCTGCGGACGGCGGCGCGGGAGCCCAGGCCGTATTCTTCCGGAGAAATTCTTCGTCGCGTTTACGGGCCGCAGCGTCACGGCGCCGCCCCCAGCCCCGCACGAAGAGCTGCAGCTTCTGAAGCCATGAAACCGCCATCGGCCGATTCTAAACCCCGGCTCACGAGTTTCCGGGATCTTTGGAGCGCAGGCTGTTCTCGGCGCCCGCGCGGCAAACGTGGCCAGCCGCCCGCCCCCCGGCCGAAGCGGCCGCCGCTCCACTCGCGTGTGGATGTCACTTTGGGCTCGAGCAAAGCTATGATCCCCCCTGAAATCGACAATGAGCCAGGACCGACTCGACTCCACTCTCGACATCGACCTGATGACGGCGCCCGACATCGTCCGTGCGATCCAGGAAGAGGATGCGCGCGTGACGGTCTCAGTGGCCGCGGAGCGGCAGCACATCGCACAAGCCATCGAGCAGATCGCCGACAGGATGCGTCACGGCGGACGGCTTTTCTACGCCGGTGCCGGGACCAGCGGGCGCATCGCCATGCTCGACGCTTCCGAGCTTCCGCCGACCTACGGAATCGATCCTGAAACAGTGCAGGTTCTGATGGCCGGCGGATCCGGCGCGTTCAGCTCGGCGGCAGAAGGCGCCGAAGACGATGAACAGGCCGCCATCGATGCTGTCAACCTTTCGGTACGCGCCGACGATGCGGTCGTCGGCATCGCTGCATCCGGTACGACGCCCTACACGGTCGCCGCCGTGCGCCGGGCCAACATGCTCGGCGCCCTGACCGTCGGCATCACCTCGGTCCCGGCATCACCCCTCGCTCGTGATGTCGACATCGCCATCGTGGCGGAGACCGGTCCCGAAGTGATCATGGGCTCGAGCCGGATGAAGAGCGGAACGGCTCAGAAGCTCATTCTCAACACCTTATCCACCGGCGTGATGATCCTGCTGGGCCGCGTTTACTCGAACCTCATGATCGATATGCCGGCTACCAACGACAAGCTGCGCAGGCGAGCGCTCCGCATGGTCGAGCTGGCATCGGGGTCGTCGCGCGACGCCGCATTCCGCGCCGTCCAGGGAGCAGACGGCGACCTTCGGGCGGCCACCGTCATGGCGGCGCTCGGAGTGAGCGCGGAGGTGGCCCGGCAAATGCTCGAAGAGAAGCGCGGCGACCTCCGCTCGCTCCTCAAACGATGATCGCTGGACGAGGACCATGACTAAGAAATCAGAGCGGCTTTTCTTCGGTCGGGCGTGGTTAGGTGGCCGCGCCGTCGACGATGTTCTCATCACGGTGGCGAACGGCAGGATCACCGATCTGGTCGAATCCGCTCACTGCCCGCCCGGTGCGGACCGCCTCGACGATCTTCTGGTTCCCGGCTTCATCGACATCCACGTTCATGGCGCAGCCGGTCACGACTTCATGGATGGATCGGTCGAGGCCTGCCTGTCCGTGCTCCGGCACCATGCCCGTCATGGCACGACCGCCGTTGCCGCCACCACCCTGTCCGGGTCGCAGTCCGATTTGCTTCGCGCTGTGCGCGCCATCGCAGCCGCATCCGCGGAGCTTGCCGTCGGCGCCGCTGAGATCTGCGCCGTTCATCTCGAGGGCCCCTATATCAATCCCGCTCGCGCCGGTGCGCAGGCCACCTCCGCGATCCGGCCAGGGAGCATCCACGAGGTAACCGAGCTGTTGGCCCTTGCGCCGAACCTCGCCTGGATCATGACGGTGGCGCCCGAAGTCGAAGGGGTCCGCGCCCTCATCGAACACTTCGTCCCGCGGATCGTCTTCTCCATCGGACACACGAAGGCCGACTACGGCCAGACCGTTGCTGCCATCGATTGGGGGGCCTCGCACTTCACACACCTCTTCAATGCCATGCCTCCCTTTGAGCACCGAAGCCCCGGACCGGTCGGTGCCGCGTTCATCTCGAACGGAGCGACGGCCGAACTGATCGCGGACGGGATCCATGTCCATCCAGCGGTCCTCCGCATCGCCACCCAGGTCATGGCCGGACGCGTCACGCTTGTTACCGATGCCGTTCGAGCCTGTGGGATGCCCGATGGCAACTACACGCTGTACGACCAGCAGATTACCCTGGCCGACGGCGCCGCGCGTCTGGCCGATGGCACGCTCGCGGGCAGCGTGCTGACCATGATGGACGCCGTGCGCAACATGGTCGAGCTGGCCGGCGTTCCTCTCGATGCCGTGATCCCACTGGCGACGGAGGTGCCGGCGCATGTGATCGGCGTCGGCACGACCAAGGGGCGGATCGAGATCGGCTACGACGCAGATCTTGTGGCCCTCACTCCGAAGCTGGAGGCCTCCAGGGTCTTCGTCCGCGGCGAGGAGATCGCGCATTCGTGAAGTGGGAGATCGTGGCTGACTACGAGGCACTGTCCGATCGTGCCGCGCAGAATCTTCTCTCATCTATCCGCCAGAATCCCCAACTCGTTCTCGGACTTCCAACGGGGAGAACGCCCCAGGGAATGTATGCCCGCGTCGTGGCCGAATGCGCTCGTTTGTATCACTGCTTCCGAGACGTCTCGACATTCAATCTCGACGAATATGTCGGGATCGCCCCGGAGCACCCGGGCAGCTATCACACCTACATGCGGCGCCATCTGCTCGACCATGTCGACGTGCAGCCCGAACGGGCGCACATCCCTGATGGCCGCGCAGGTCTCACGGGCCATGGTGCTCTGATCCTGTCGCCGGACGAAGGGCTCCGGCAGGAATGCACCCGTTACGAAGGGGCCATCGCCGATGCTGGAGGCCTCGGTCTCACCATCCTCGGCCTCGGCACCAACGGTCACATCGGCTTCAACGAGCCGGGTACGCCCTTCGACTCGAGAACGCGCGTCGTCAATCTGACCGAGTCGACTCGCCGGGCCAATGCCGATCTCTTCCCCGAGGGCCAGGTTCCACGCCAGGCGGTGACCATGGGGATTGCTACCATTCTGTCGTCCCTATCCATCATCGTTCTGGCCAGCGGCTGGAAGAAACGCGACGCTGTCGCCCGCCTTCGCGAATTGGAACCCGATCCGAGTTTTCCCGCGTCCGCGTTGCGCCTGCATCCGGATGTGACCGTGATCGCCGATCGTGCCGCGGCTGCACTGTAAGTGGTCAGCCCGCTCTCGGCGGCGCGGCACCAATTTCGCTAACGCAACAAACGACCATGGAAACCAGCAGCACGTCTGAACCTGCGCCGCGGCCCTCGCGAAAGGGCCGCTTCGTCGCCATTGCAGGGCTGCTCTTTCTCCTTTTCTTCCTCTACCGCTACTTCACGGTCTATACCGTTCGCTCCGGCGAGTGCCGCCCGAAACCGATCGATCCGAACCTCCGGCATGAGACGAGGGACGCGGAAGGGGCGCCCGTCTCGTACCCCACGCGTGCCGGCCTGCCGCAGCAACAACGTCCCCTCATCGTGATGTCCTACAACATCGAGGGACACGCGGAGCTATACCGCTCCGATCACATCCAGCAGATCGCCGAGGTCATTCGGAAATACCAGCCGGACATCGTCGGCCTGCAGGAAGTGCATCGCGGTACGTGGCAGTCTCGATTCCGCGACCAGGTGGGGGAGCTCGAGGCAATCACCGGAATGCACGCCTTCTTCGGCAGGAGCTATGAAAACTTTGGCGGCCAGTTCGGCAACGCACTGCTGACGCGCGGCACGATCGTCTCGGCCATAGTCCACGAGCTTCCGAGTGTCGGCGAACCGCGTACGCTCATCGAATCAGTCATCGATATCGACGGGACCCGGCTGAATGTCTATGTCACGCATCTGACCACCTGGGGCAAGTTCAATCGGTCAAACCGGCGTGAACAACTGGAGTGCGTAGCCAAACACGTCGCATCGAGTCGTTATCCCTACATTCTGACAGGGGACTTCAACGCTCCGCCCGAGGCGCCTGAGGTTGCCTCGTTCATCGCCGCCCGGCCGGCCATGCTTTGCGGACGGGAGATCGGGGTCACACATCACCTGATGAACGAACGGATCGACTACGTCTTCGCCGACTGGGGGTGGGACGTCCGCAGTGCTCGCGTCTTCAGCATCGGCCCTTCGGATCACTGGCCGATCACGGCAGAACTGATGTGGAGGCGGCCTGCGGGTACACTCCCGTCGGAAACGGGGGTTGGCCATGTCGGACCCGAAAAAAAGTAACGAGCTGACGATCTGGCACAAGCGAGGGACGAAGGTCGTTCGCGTTCCGCTGGTGATGGTGATCGCAACATTCGTGACCATCATCGGCCTTACGGTCATGCTCTGGTCGACCGAGCGCGGGCGCAAAACCCATATGCGCGTCGAGCAGCCGGGAGAGTTCAGCGTGCTGCTCCCCTCGATCGTCGGCCTCACCGGTGGAAACATCGACAGCGGGAACAAGGTCGATCTGCTGGAAAACGGCGACGGTTACTTTCCGCGTCTGCTTGAGGCCATCAACGGCGCGAAACTCAGTATCAACCTCGAGTCGTACATCTGGTGGAATGGCGACATCTGCCGCCAGATCGCCGAGGCTCTGGCCGCGAAGGCTGGACAGGGAGTCGAGGTTCGGGTCCTTCTCGACGCTTCCGGCGCCCACAAGATGGACGGCAAACTCCTGGAGATGATGACCAAGGCCGGCTGCCAGGTGAGAAAGTTCCATCCCATTCGTTTCAGCAACCTCGGCCGGCTGAACAACCGCGATCATCGCAAGATCGCCATCGTCGACGGACGCATCGGCTTCATCGGGGGCCACGGAATCGCCGAACAGTGGACCGGCCATGCCCAGGACAGGGACCATTGGCGCGACACGGCTCTGAGAGTCGAAGGGCCGGTCGTCAACCGGCTTCAGAGCGCTTTCTGCGAGAACTGGACGGAGGAGACGGGCGAGATTACGGCGGGCGACCGATTCTTCCCGAAACCGGTGACCGCCGGTAACGTGTCCGCCCACGTGGCCTACACCTCGCCGAGCGGGAGCGCGTCATCGGTCCAGGTCCTCTATTACATGGCGATCGCCTCGGCCCGCCACGAGATCATCATTCAGAATCCGTACATGCTTCCGGACGCCGACGCCATCGAAGCGCTCGCCGCGGCGGTCAAGCGGGGCGTTCACGTCTACATCATGGTTCCAGCGGCGGTGGCCACCGACAGTCCCGTGGTACAGCACGCCAGCCATCACAATTTCGGGACGATGCTGCAGCGCGGGATGCGCATCTGGGAGTACCAGCCGACGCTGCTGCACCAGAAGATCCTGATCGTCGACGGCATCTGGTCCTGCGTCGGCTCGACTAATTTCGACGATCGCTCGTTCCAGCTCAACGACGAGATCAGCATGGGGGTCATCGATCGGACGCTGGCAACGGAACTGCGGGCGCACTTTCAGGCCGACCTGCGCTTGTCTCACGAAAGGCACTTCGACGAGTGGAAGCATCGCGGGTTGTGGCACAAAATGATCGACGGATTAGCCTACCTTGGCAGCAACGAGCTCTGACCGACCGACGCCGGACTTTTGCCCTGATCGCCCTCGCCGCGATCGGCTCGGGGAAACTTTATGTTCCAGAGCTCCGGCCAGCCTCGTCATACCGGACGCCAAGCCGAGGAAACGCACGTGGTGTCAGGTAACAGATCCTTCGACCGGTCGAACGCTGTTGAGCTCCAGCGTTCTTCTTGCATCGCAGAGCGGCGGAAGCGTTCCGGACCGCGTCATGGAGTGTCCGTTCGATGTCACACGAGATGGGTGTGGCGGTACGGGAGATCGCGCCGGCCAGTCGAGAGCGTAAGGAGATCGAACTTTGGTAGCGATACCTTCCGACGGAAAGTGGTCGCTGCGGCCGTTGAGCGAAAACGACGGAGCAGAGGCGCTTCGCTTCCTGCGGCGAGACCCGCTGCTCAATGTCTTTCTGATCGCACGGATTCTCGAGGATGGCCTGGCCGCGGGCTCGCCGATCGTCGAAGTGCGGCGCGATCGGGAGACGATCTGCATCGCCTCACTCGGCACGAATGTCGTACTGGCTGCCGATCGGCGCGACGACCCCGACCGGCTGGAAATGGCGATCGCGCTCATCGCAGACCGGATCGTGAACCGCATGGTTCCGGTCCGGGCGATCATCTGCTCGGCGGATCTGGTCGACGCGCTATGGCAGCGCCTGCGAACGCGGATCGATCCTCCGAGCGTGGTACGCATGAATCAGCCGATCTACGCTCTGACGAAGATGCGCGGAGGTGTCGAGCTACGGTCGGCTCGATTCGCCACGATCGCCGATCTGGACCAGTTGGTGCCCGCGTGCGCGGCGATGCATCTGGAAGAAGTCGGAATCAATCCTCTCGATCGCGACGCCCTCGGCTATCGCGAGCGGATCCGCGAGCTCGTGGAGAAGCGCCATTCGATCATCCGCATGGAAGGGGGGACAATCGCGTTCAAGTGTGAGTTCTCCGCCGTGACCCCGGAAGCCGTCCAGCTCATGGGGGTCTGGACCGCCCCGCAGTATCGCAACCGCGGCTTCGCCCGTCAGACCCTCGCGGAGCTCTGTGGAATGTTGATCCACGGCGGCCGCTCGGTCACGCTTTTCGTAAACGATTTCAATACTCCGGCCATTCGTCTCTACGAATCTCTCGGCTTCGAGCGCATCGGTACCAATCGCGCTCTTATCTGGTGAATCAGCCTGGCCGCAGGAAGGAGGTTCAGGGAGTGAACTGCCCGGTGTACTCTTTTGCAAAAATATCTGTCAAACGGCCCGAAGCTTGCACCAACCACGGAAACCGATGTACGTGCTGCAAACGTGCGGCACGCGGTTTTGGCAATGGCCGACTACCCTGGAGTCGGCAGTAACGATGGAGGCAGCAAATGTCTGAAGTGGGAGTCGTCAAATGGTTCAACAACGATAAGGGGTATGGATTCATCAAACGCGATACTGGCGATGACGTGTTCGTTCATCACACCGCAATTGTCAACCAGTCGGGCTACCGCTCCCTGAACGAAGGGGATCGCGTCCAGTTCGACGTGAAACAGGGACCCAAAGGTCTCCAGGCCGAGAACGTTCAGAAGGCCGAATAACCGCAGGGCGAGCGAGCGTTGCTCGCTCGCTCCCCGGAGTTTGGATATTTCTCAGTTACGCAAAAGTGGAGGGCGCCCGCTCTCGGGCGCCCTCGCGGGAAACGTGGCCAGCCGCCCACCCCCCGGCGGCCGAAGCGGCTCCCGCAAGTCGCACCGCTCACTGCGGCCCGGCAAACGTCTACATCCTGGCCGGAACCGCGATTCCCAGCAGTTCGAGGGACGCGGTCATGGTCCGCCGGAACACCTCCGCGCACACCGCGCGCCTCTGCCGCTCATCCGGATCGGGCTCATTGAGGATCGGATACTTGTGGTAGAACGAATTGAACTTCTGCCCGAGCTCGAAGAGGTGATGGGTGAGGATCGACAGCTCCAGCGAGTCGACTGCGCGTCGAACCGCTCCCGGCGTCTCGGCACTCAGACGGACGATCTCCCACAAGTCGTCGCCGAGCGGTTTGCCGATCGTCAGGCCATTCAGTGAATGCGCGTCGAGCCGGGCATCCACCTGCCGAGCAGCCATCTTCCGGAAGATATTGTCCGCTCGTACTGTCGAGTACTGGAGATAAGGCCCGGAGTCGCCTTCGAAGGCCAGAGCCTCCCCGAAATCGAAGGCGATGACTTTGTTCCTGCCATACTTGAGCATGAAGTATCGGAGGGCAGCGACGGCAATCTGAACTCCCAGCGTTCCGATCTCCTCCTCGCTCACCTCGCGCTCCTCGCCCATGCCGGTGCGGACCGCCTCCGCCGCCTTCGAGACAAGAGCGTCGAGCAGGTCGTCAGCCTTCACCCCCAGTCCCTTGCGCCCGGACATCTCGAGATAGTTCTTCGACTCATCCTCTTCGCGCACCGGCATTCCGAGAGCCCTGGCCGTGGCCGGCGTGAGCGCGACCATCTCATACGAGAAATGCGTCGAACGCTCCGCCTCGCGAGAGTGACCCAGAAGGCGGAGTCCTTCCTTCACCACTTTCTGCAGATAGGCCTGCCGCACATCGATCACGTTGAAAACGCGTCCGGCGCCGCCGAAGTGCGGAGCATCCACGTTTTCCGGATTGTCGTGCGAGGCGGTCTCCCACAGAACTCGCCCATCACTGTAGCGGGTGAAGGGACGATAGAAGAAGGTCCGGTCGAGGAGGCCGAACTTCCAGAGTTGATAGGCGATGTCCTTGCCGACATAGGTGACCGTGCCGTTCGAGCGGACCAGGATCTTGTCCGGCTCCTCCAGCCCTTCAAACTCCGCGCTGTCAGCCAGTTTCATCACCCAGCAGCCCGCATGCTTCCCTTCCTTTTCCTGAATCACCGAATCGGACTGCTTGAGAAGCTCGAAGGCCCGATCCCAGAAGTGAAGCGTGATGATGTCGCTCTCTTTCGGCAGGAGGTCATATTCCACGCCCAGCCGAAGCATCGTCCGGATGTGCTGACCGACGATGGCCCGCGCGATCACCGCCGCCATTTTCGCGGTCTGCCCCTCCTGATGCTCGATTCGATGGAGCGTTTCGCGCCTCCACTCCAGTGAATTGGGCGTGTCCTGGTAGTACTGCGCCATCTTCGAGTAGAGATCCCAGCAGAAGTAGTCGAAGCGAAGGGACGGATCGGCGATGCGGGCTTCTACCTGCGCCACTCCCTCCCCCAGGAGATGCTCGAAAGCCACGACGACGTCGGCCACCTGGACGCCGGTATCGTCGATGTAGTTCTGCGTCTCCACGCGATTTCCCAGCCAGCGCAGGCAGCGCACCAGCGTGTCACCCAGGATGGCGTTGCGCAGATGGCCGATGTGCGCGGCCTTGTTCGGATTGATATTCGTATGCTCGACGATGACGCGCTCTCCGCCGGACAGTGCTGGAGCCATGATCGCCGCCAGGTGAGAGATCGTGAAACTGCCGCGATCGAGGCGAAAGTTGAGATAGCCCGCTCCCTCGACAGTTACGGACTGGACGAAGTTCGGAAGGGCCATGCCATCGACCATCCGCTCTGCGATCTTCCTCGGCGGCTGCTTGAGCGCTCTGGCCAGCTCCAGCGCCATCGGCGTCGCCAGGTCCCCCATCGCCAGCCGCGGCGGTGACTGCAGGACCAGTCGCTCGACCACCTGGCCGAACAGCGACAGCGCGCGGGTCTTGAGGATCTCGGTAAGCTCCTCGATGATCTGTTCGAACATCATGACTTCACCGCCCCGTAATGCGTCGTGTCGTTCCAGAGCTTCAGCACGAAGCGGCCACCTCGTCTGGTGAATACGTTGATGGCCGCATTATCCTGGGCAAACGCCCGAGCCGACTGGACGGAGAGCTCGAGGAGAGAGGTCGTGATCACACGGATCGCCGTGGCGTGAGAGACTACGATCGGCCTCACGTTCTTCCCGTTGCCCGCGGCGATAGAAGCGATGGCCTTTTCCATTCTCCTGCGCAGACCGGCGTGCGACTCGCCACCGGGACAGCACGCTTCGGGGTCCGAAATCCACTGCCGGTACAATTCGGCGTCGTCTTCCCGTACCTTGAGAAACGACATCCCCTCCCAGCGGCCGCAATTCATCTCGCGGAGATCATCGAGGCCGATGGGAGAAAGGCCGGTCTCTCTGCCGATCGCTTCAGCCGTGGCCCAGGCCCGCTGCAATGTCGAGGTGTAGAGCGCCGTGGGCTCAAACGCGCGCAGCCGCAGAGCCAGCGCCCGGACCTGGCTCGCACCAACCTCGGAAAATCCACTGTCGTTCCACCCCTGCGCGATGCCACGCACGTTGTGCTCGGTCTCACCGTGCCTTACGAGAATCAGTTGTTCGATCACTCTGCGGCTCCGGTCCGGAGCAGAAGCGATCGCCCGGTCATCTCCGCCGGTTTGGGAAGGGCGAGGATGTCGAGAAGGGTCGGCGCGACGTTTTCCAGGGCTCCCTCTTCCTTGACCAGCGTCCAGCGGTGCTGTGGATCGACGAGGACGAACGGAACAGGGTTGGTAGTGTGAGCGGTGTGCGGTTGCTGTGTCGCTTCATCGAACATCAGTTCGCAATTCCCATGGTCGGCTGTGATCAGAGCGACACCTGCGCGACGCTCGGTCGCCGCCAGGATCGAGGCCACTGCGGTGTCGGTCGCCTCGACCGCCTCGACGGCAGCCTTCATGACGCCCGTATGACCGACCATGTCGGGATTCGCGATATTGAGAATGATGACGTCGTAACGTCCCCCCTCGATTTCCTTGACCACACGAGCAGCGAGCTCGACGACCGACATCTCCGGCTTCAGATCGTATGTGGCCACTTTCGACGAGGGAATGAGGATGCGGTCTTCATTCGGAGAGGCCCGGTCGGAGCCGCCATTGAAGAAGAAAGTGACGTGCGCGAATTTCTCTGTCTCTGCAATTCTGAGCTGATGGAGACCGGCTCTAGCCAGAACCTCACCGAGATGATTGATGACCGTCACCGGCGAAAAGATGACCGGCAGGTCGAAATCCTCGTGGTAGCGGACCATCGACAGCAGCTTAGCGAGCGGACGGACGGCTCGTGGAAATCCATTGAAGTCGTCGTCGCGGAACGACGTGACGATCTGACGCATTCGGTCTGCACGAAAATTGAAAAAGAGAAGAGCGTCGCCATCGGTGACTCTTCCCTTGCCCCCTGCGGCGCCGATCACCGAGATAGGTTCCATGAACTCGTCCGTGGTGCCCGCATCGTAGTAGCGATCGAGCGTGGCCAGCGGATCGGCGGACTCCACGCCAATTCCAAGGGTCATCAGCTCATAACCCCGCTGTACACGCTCCCATCGGCGATCGCGATCCATCGTGAAGTAACGACCGACCATCGAGGCCAGCCGGACCTCTGGTTTCCCGGCGATGAACTCCAGCAGATCGCCGACGTATTTCTTCGCCGATACCGGAGGCGTGTCGCGACCGTCCAGGATGGCATGGACAAAGATCGACGGCTCTCCGTCTCGAAGGGTCATGCCGTTGGCGATCGCCGCATCGATCAATCCGTGCAGATGCTCCTGCAACGAATGCACACCACCGTCGGATAAGAGGCCAGCCAGATGAAGCGCTCCACCGCGATTGACGAGAGAGGTCACCGTTTCGACAATCACTCGGTTCGCCGCCAGCTCGCCACTCCGCGAAGCCTTGCTGATGCGGAGGATGTCCTGATCGACGATCCGTCCCGCGCCGATATTGAGGTGTCCCACCTCTGAGTTTCCCATCTGCCCGAGGGGGAGACCGACGGCGAGACCGGAGGCCTCGAGCGTAGTCCACGAGCCTTCCCGATAAAGGCGGTCGAAAGCCGGCTTTCGAGCCTCGGCGATGGCGTTCCACTTGCGGTCACGGCGGCAACCGAACCCATCAAGGACGATGAGGATGAGAAATGGACGTGTCATTGGCGCGGTCCGCTCCGGTTTGTCGGCCGCGGAAAGGGATGGCGACGATACCAAATTACGAGCGCAGCGTCAGCGGGGTCTGCGTTGCTGGTTCGACGACCCACGCGCAGATTGCCCGGCGCGGCTCGATGGACACAGGAGCGGCCAGCGCCCTTCGATCATGCGGACGCAGGCTCGTTACGCAGTGAGGGCCTTCTCGCGTTTGAAGACCATCCCGATGTGATCAGTAGCTCCGGTTTTGAAGTTGATCGATGTAATGCTGACCAGCTCCCACCCCTCATCGCCAAGGCGGTTGAGCTCCTCGGCACGGCGCGGATCCATCGAGTAATTCTCCGAGCGGACGTTGATGATCTTGTACTCCCAGGTCATATCCGCCTCCCCTCCCACTTCAGCGTTGCATTTGAGCAGCGTAGTTTAGCACAACGATTGGAGCCGTTTAGGGTAACAGACCGATGAGCGGGGGCACATCACACTGACGTTTTATATTGCATCATAATAATAAACATCAAATATGGCCATAACCATGATTCGATCCACGGCGCAACCGCCATTGCGAAACATCGAACGAATTCGCTGTGCGGCGCCTCTCCGCGTCAGCGGCAAGGGCGGAACACCGGCGATGCCGGTCGAAGGCCGGGAGAGGCCGACCTTCGGGACATCGCGACGCTTTTCCAGGCTGACGCCGCAAGGGCCTGCGTCCTTCATGTCCTTACATCGCAAGCACTTTCGGCTGTTCGCCTCGTTGACTTGAAGGCTCACGGATGGTAGCTTGCTTCAAACGAGCGGAGCAACGATCGAATGCCAAAAAAAATCCTTCTCGCCGACGACAGCATCACGATTCAGAAAGTCGTCGAGCTGACATTCTCGGACGGCGACTACGAGGTAACTGCTGTCAATAACGGCGCCAAGGCCATTCAGAAGCTTTCGGAGATGCGGCCGGACATCGTGCTCTCCGATATCATCATGCCGGAAAAGAACGGCTACGAGGTGTGCGAGTTCATCAAGTCGCATCCTGAATACCGCAGCATCCCTGTGGTGCTGCTGACCGGTACGTTTGAACCGTTCGATCCGGACCGCGCAGAGAAAGCGGGCTGCGACGCAGTCGTGACCAAGCCCTTCGAGTCCCAGAGCCTGATCCACAAGATCGACGAGCTCATCAACGCCAGTCGTTCGGCCGCCTTGGCCACGCCACAGCCTCCTGCCGTAGCTGCGCAAGCTCCCGATCCTTTCGCGGCCAGCGCGCCGCTCGATCCGGTCTCTCCCTGGCCTGCGCCGACCGCTCCTACACCCGCGCCTCTTTTTGGATCAGGTGCCGATTCGCCATTCGCTCCCCCCGCCGGAGACTCACCCTTTGACACGACCGGAGGTGCACCGCCTTCTCGGGGGCCCTCGCCTCATCATGATGCGGACATCTTCGGGACGCCATCCACACAGGCCCCACCGCTCTCCTTCACGCCATCGCCCTCGACGCCGGCCGCCGCGCCGGACGCGTTCGGCGGGGAGACCCGAGCTTTCCCCCGGATGAGCTTCGATGACCTTCAACAGACATCGGCTCCAGCCGCCGCGACTCCACCTCCGGCCGATGAGGATCATCCTTCTCCTTTCTCGCCGGCAGCCGCTGAAGCTTCGCCATGGGAGACGAATGAGCCGTCGGCCCCGGCGTTCGGAGGTGAGACCAAGGCATTCCCTCGCATGAGCTTTGACGATCTGCAGCCGATGAACACGACCCCCGCCCCTGTGGTCCAGCCACCCGCTCCGGCAGAAGACCCGTGGCAAGTACCTGAACCGGAACCTCAGCCGGAAGTCCCGGCATTCGGCGCGGAAACGCACGCGTTTCCTCAATTGAATTACGACGATCTCCACAGTCCTGCCAGCGCACCCTCAGAGGCGAAGCACGATCAACAAGCCACCCCGCCGCCCTCGATCTGGGACGATCAGCCCGCGGCAGCGGCGCCGAGTTGGTCCTCGGACGCCGGCTCTTCACAGACGCAACACGCGCCCGCGGATGATTTTCCTGCAGCCGCTGCATCACCGTTCGCCGAACCCTCAGCGGATGAGGCCTCACCGTTCGCAGCAGCGACGTCTGAGGAGTCGAGCTCCTCCGAACCGCAGGCCGCTTATCATCCAGAGCCGGCCGCGCCGCCCTGGTCATCGAGCTCGAGCGCCGGCGATTCCGAATCTGCCGCCGACATCTACGAGCCTGCCGGCAATGAGCTCTCCGAAGCGCAGATCGACCGGATCGCCCGCCGGGTCGTGCAACTGATGTCGGATCAACTGGTCCGGAACATCGCATGGGAAGTGATTCCGGACCTGGCCGAGATGGTCGTGAAAGAGCGCGTTCGCCAACTCGAGGCCGAAGAGAACTGACCCAGGGCCCTGACTGCAGCGAGCTCCTGACCTCAAAGGCGCGGAATCCGCGCCTTTTCGCTTTTCGGATTGAACGATGAAGATTTACACGAAGCGCGGTGATCGAGGGCAGACCTCGCTGTTCGGCGGCCAGGCGGTCCGCAAAGATGACCCGCGCATCGAAGCCTACGGGACCATCGACGAGCTCAACTCCGCCATCGGCGTGGCCCGCGCCATCACCGCAACATCGCCGGTCGATTCGGACCTCGAGGAGATCCAGCGCACTCTCTTCGAAGTCGGCGCACACCTGGCGTCGCCGGGCAGCGATCGGTTCCCTCCGCCATCCTCAGATCAGATCGCACGTCTCGAGCGCCGGATCGACGATCTCGAAACCGCTCTGAAGCCGCTGACCGCCTTCATCCTGCCAGGGGGCCTGCTGGCTGCTGCGCAGCTCCACGTAGCCCGGACGATCTGCCGTCGGGCCGAGCGTCTGGTCGTTCCGCTTCTCGAAAGCGCGGTCGACGACACGACCATCATCTACATGAACCGCCTTTCCGATTTCCTCTTCGTCGCCGCCCGGACCGTGAACGCGGTGGGAGGAGCCCCGGACGTACCGTGGCAGGGAAGCGCGCGCACCAGGTGACCCTTCTCAGCGAGTGCGGGCCCGCACCTTCGGTGCCGCTGAATTGCGGTACGTAGACCACCAGAGGTCGCGAATGACCGAGGCTCCGGCCGCCAGTCGTTGCACCGCGAATCGCTTGCCCGTCTCTCTGGTCGGCGGATAGCTGAACGCGCCGTCACGATCGAGGCGGTACAACTCCTCGATCAGATCGTGCGATCCACGAATCAGATCCATCCCGGCCTGAAAGTAATCTGCGCGAAGAACCGGAGGGCTCAAGAAGGGCATCACGTCTGCGGTTGCCACCGCGTGGGAGACGAAGGCAGTCTCGAATCGCCAATGGGTATCGCAATCGATCGGATAACCATTAGGGTTAGCGAGCACCCAGCCGTTGTTATTGAGCGTGGTGTGGTCGGGGTTTGCCGCATCGCCAACGTAATGCGCCAGCACACCCGCTGCGTTCACGATGGCGTGCTCGATGAAGGGACGATCGCCGGGCGCAGCGGCGCGCCACAGCCGCCACTGCTGCGTCAACAGCTCCGACATCTCGGCGATCCGCCACGGAAGAAACCCGATGGCTGAGTTCGATAGTCCGTGCCGGCGCAGGAGTCGCGAGGTCTCGAGGAGATGAAGATACTTGTACCGGTCATGAGGCAGGTCGAGGCCATCCACATACTCGAAGTCGATGTAGTGGTCGGGAGCATTCACCGCTTCGATCGACTCTCCGGCTCCGCGCCACCGATCCGGATCGGATGAGAGGTAGATCAACTCAGGACCTGCATTCAGAAAGAACGACGGCATCTCAGCAGGGAGAGCGATGGTGGCCGCCTCATTGGAGATCAAATGCCCCTTTTCCCCCCACGCGCTCAACTGGACGGCCGCAAAGAGGCTCACGAAGAGCGCAAATCCGAAGGTCTTCTTCATTGGGTGGATTGTAACGTCAACCTGAAGGAGGATTGCGCGTGTCGCTCCTGTCCGAGGTCAGGAATCCGGGCTGGGCGACTTGCCGAGGGCCGGCAGACATCCGCGGAAGAAATGGTCGGGGCAAGAGGACTTGAACCTCCGACCTCACGGTCCCGAACCGTGCGCTCTACCAGGCTGAGCTATGCCCCGATTGGATTATCTTGCGGCGAGCTCGCGGCCGAGCCCGGACGTGCAGGGAAGGCGGATTCTAGGAGAATTCCACCCCCCGGTCAAACGACACCGCCGGAGCATCCATTCCGCGCGCCGAGGCCTCCGCCTTCCTCCGAACCCGCGAACCCGCTCCTCAGGTCCTGGATCTTGTCTCAGCTCCGGCACGCCCGCGCGGAACACCATCCTGATGTGGATGGTTATTACCGCCATGACGATCAAACGAATCGCACCTGTTCTCGCCGCTGCCCTTCTGGCCGCTCTTCCACTCGTGGCGCAGCAGCAACCCGCGGTCAACGAAAAAATCGACGTCAATCTCGTGCTCCTCGACGCCGTGGTCACAGACCGCACCGGTCAACAGATCCTGGGCCTGGACAAAGATAACTTCGTGGTCAAAGAAGATGGCGTCCCCCAGCAGATCGACTCGGTCGCCTACTACACAAACCGCACTCTCGTCACCTCGACCGAAGAGAATGCCGCTTTCAAGAATGAGCACATCCGCAGCGATCGCTACTTCGTCGTCTTCCTCGACAAGCCACAAAACGGATTTCTGTACGACGAATTGATTCACGCGCGGCAGGCACTCGAAAAGTTCGTCGATCAGCAAATGCAGCCCGGTGACCGCATGGCCATCGTGGGTCACGACGTCCGCCTCAAGGTGTACAGCGATTTCTCATCCGACAAGACGCAGCTACGCAAGGCTCTCAACGACGCGATCCGCTTCACCAGAGGCCTCACTGGTAAGTCGGGCCTGGCCACTGATTCGATCATGCACAACATCGACAGCAGTGCCATGATCGATCACACCGGCAACGTCTACGAAGGGCTCCAGGTGCTGGCCGAAGCGCTGCGGCCTATCAAAACCCGCAAACAGCTCATTCTCATATCGCCCGGCATCCTGGAGAACGGGCAGTCGATCTTCGCCGGGGCGCCATCGGAGAGCCGCTACTACAAGCCGATGATTCAGGAGCTCAATGCAGCCGACGTCACCGTGAGCGCAATCAACCTCGACACTCAGAATCCATCGCTCGATCCCGCCGTTCATGACACGCTCGAACGCGTCACCGCCGACACCAACGGCACGTACTACCGCAACGCCACCAACTTCGCGACACCGCTGAAGAACATCGAAAAGGACAGCAGCGGCTATTACCTCATCAGCTACTACACGAAGAAAGACCCGGGCAGGAGTGGCTATCAGAAGGTTACGGTCTCGCTCACAAACCCCGAATTCCGCATCAAGTCGCGAGAAGGGTATCTCTTCGGTCCCAAGGAGGAGTGAAGGGTGAAAAAGTGTGAAGCGTGAAGGGTGAAGAGTGAAAGAAAGCATGCGGCTTCGCCTGCTCTTTCACTCTTCGCTTCCCCCTTCACCCTTCTCTCTCACTCTTCACCCTTCACCCTTCACTCTTCAATGTCACGAACTGGCCCGGCGCCAGCTGGCCGACCTTCCACAGCTCTCGACGGCGGACGGTGAACGGCTGAAGATAGCCTCCTGTGATCGGATGGTCCGGGCC
>JADGNX010000232.1 GCA_017883265.1 Thermoanaerobaculia bacterium | reverse complement strand
CTCCGGTTTCCTTTCCGCCGGCGACCCGGTCTAATACCTGACTGGGCTCTGTTGGAGGACTTCCGTGGCGATCCTTTCTCTGCTCCTTGCGTTGCTCTCGTGGCCCGTGCTGCCGATACCGCTCTTCATTCCAGAGGCGGTTGCCCAGCCTTCTGAATACGGCCGGCTGCAAGCCGAGGCCGAGGTGCGGTTTGCCGAGCGATCGTACGCGCAGGCGCACGAGCTGTACGCGCGAGCCGCTGCGCTGGCCCTTCCCCCTGACGAGCGGCGCTGGGTCGCTTTTCGACTCCTCGATACTGCGTGGAGGTCGGCGGCAGCGAACCCGACGGCCGACTCCACCGATCTCGACAAGGCCCGCCAGGGACTGGAGGCCATCCTTGGCGACAAGACCGCGCCACTCGATCGCATCCGATCGGAGGCCAATGAGTCCATGGGCGATTTCTGGTGGACTCGGCAAGACTCGCGGAATCTTTACGCCGGGCTCCCGTACTACAGCGCGGCTCTCGACTGGTGGGCGGGCAGCCGCGATCTCGAAACGGCGCGGCGGCGCTACCTTCAGATCGTCTGGCGCATGGCCCAGCCTCCGCAGCCCGGCGCCGTGTACGCGGTGGCTCAGATCCCTGCCGTGGTGCTGGAGAACGCGCTGTCGATCGCTCAGTCGCCTGAAGACCGCTCACACGCGCATTACCTCCTCGCCGCGCGTCTGCGGAACGACGGCAGCCCGGAAAGCAGCGAACGCGTTGCGGAGGAGTACGAAGGCGCGCTGGCAGGCGGCCGGGGCATGCCGTGGTACGACGCCGCGCTCATCGAATACGCTCAGTGGCTCGAGCGGACCGGCCCGGTCGTGGTGCTGGCAAATGGCGACACGACGCGCCAGCCCGACTACGAGAAGGCCCTGACGCTCTATCGCCGGCTGTTGACGGAATACCGCGAGGGAGAGTCCCGCTGGTGGCGCGAAGCGACAGCGGGCGTCGAGCGGATCACGGCACCATCGGTCCATGTTTCAGTCAGCAATGTCTTTCTGCCGGGATCCGAAGTCGACTTTCAACTCGGCTGGCGGAACGCCGGACAGATCGACCTGTCGATCACCAGGGTCGATCTCCCGCAGGACATCCGGATCGGCGCAAGGTGGAATCCGCTGAACTGGAGCCAGTCGTTGCCTGTCGGCGACCGAGCCCCGGTGAAACGCTGGAGTCGCAAACCCGACACCGCTCTGCATCAACCGGGGTCGGAGCGGATCGTCGTCGACGAGAAGCTGCCGGTCGGAGCCTACCTGCTCGCGGCGCGCGCCGCCGGGGCCAGCGCATCCGAGTTGCTCCTGGTCACCGATCTGGCGGTCGTCGCCAAGAGCGGCACGGACCGCACGCTGATCTACGCCACCGACGCCCTGACCGGTGCGCCGGTTGCCGGCGCTCACGTTCTCCTGGCGCAGCATCACCGCGGCGCTCATGATGAAATCACCCAGCAGCGCGCCGACAGCGGAGCCGACGGAATCGCGTCCTTCACCGGTCCGCAAAGCTCGGGGGAGTTCGTCGTGTTCGTTCGGAGCGGTGAACGCCAGGCCTTCGCCGGCGGCTGGAGCCGAGGTTTCCAGGATAGCAGCCGGCAGCATTCGTGGAAGGTCTACGCATTTTCCGACCGGCCGGCGTATCGGCCCGGCGAGACCGTCCACTGGAAATACGTCACGCGGCGGAGCGATGAATCGGGCTATCACACACCCACCGGGGAGTCGATCCGATACGAGATCTTCGATCCCCGTGGGGCCAAAGTCGGCTCCGGCACCCCGCAGCTCAATGGATTCGGCAGCGCCTGGGGCGACCTCGCACTCACGGATTCGATGCCTCTCGGCGAATACCGGGTGGTCTTCAATCACGGGAATGACGAGATCGGATCCGCCACGCTCTTCCGGCTCGAGGAGTACAAGCTCCCGGAGTTCCACGTCTCAGTGAGCACCCCCGAGGAGAACGGCCGCAAGAAGTCGTTCCGGCTCGGCGACTCGGTCGACGCCGTAGTCGAGGCCAGCTACTTCTTTGGAGGCCCGGTGACGAACGCCGATGTCGAGATCGTCGTGGTCCAACAACCGCTCATGCACTTCTGGCGCCCTCGGGCCGACTATTCGTGGCTCGACCTGCCGGTGGCGCCACCGTCCTATGGTGACGGCCAGATCGTGAAGCGAACTGCCACGCGCACCGACGCAGACGGCCGCGCCCGGGTGAGCTTCACCACGAGCAGAACGGGCGGTGACCAGCGATATCGCATCGAGGCGCGGGTAACCGACGCGTCACGGCGCGAGATTCGTGGCGAAGGGGAGGTTCGCGTGACGCGGCAGCGGTATGAAGTGCACGCCACAGCGCGCCATTCGATTCACCGTCCGGGCGAGAAAGTCACCATCGATTTCAAGGCCATCGATGCCAACGACCAGCCGGTTCACGCCGCCGGCCGCGTCACTGTCACTCGCGAGCATTGGTTTGAGATCTGGCTCGATCCGGACAATCGCGAGATTCGCGGAGCCGACCTGGAGCGAGCGCGTGGCCGCATCGCTGTTTTTCCACCGCCTCCCGAAAGCGCCGACCGCCGGTGGCGCGTCAAGTCGCGAGGCTATACGCACGAAGAGGTGCTGAGCACCACGGTCCAGACCGACACCGACGGAAACGGGACGCTCACCTTCACGCCGGCCAGGGAGGGTTTCTACCGGATCTCGTGGACCGGAGATGACGCGCATCCCGAATCCGTTGCTCCTCCGGCCAGCGCGCGCGATCTGATCAAGGCTGAGACGGCCATCTGGGTCGCTTCCAATTCGACGGCCGACCTCGGCTACCGCCACGACGGAGTGGAGATCCTGGTAGACCGCGATTCCTTCCGCACAGGGCAGACGGCGCCAGTCATGATCGTCACTCCCGCCAGCGGACGCGACGTTCTCTTCACGGTCGAGGATGAACGCATCAGCGACGCTCGCGTCATTCACCTGGACGGTACCGTCAAGCTCATCGAGCTGCCCATGGCCAAGCGCTATGTGCCGAACATTACGCTCGCCGCCCTCTCGGTGTACGACCTCCAGCTCTCGGTCGACGAGAAGCAGATCTCTGTCCCTCCGGTAGCGCAGTTTCTCGACGTGGAGGTCACACCGGATCACTCCGAGCTGCGCCCGCGCGATGAAAGCCGCATCACGGTCACCACGCGCGATCACGACGGTCATCCTGTGGCCGCGGAAGTCGGGGTCGGCCTGGTCGATGAATCGGTCTTCTCGATCCAGAAGCCGTACGCGCCCGATCCCCGTCCGTTTTTCTACGGCCAACAGAAGGCCCACACGGTACAGACCACCAGCAGTTTTCAGCAGCGGGCCTACGTGCGGCTCATTCGCAATGCCGATGGGGACGTCATCGACGAACGAAGCCGGTCCGTCGTTGAGAAGAAAGAGGGCGATCGGCTCGACGGGCCCAACGAGGGGCGGATGGCCGCAAAGTATGCGGGGGGCGTCGTCGGCGGGGTGAACGCACCGCAGGACTTCATGCGCGCGGAGGCAATCACCGTAACCGCTTCCGCCCCCGCCCTGGAGACGAAGGCATCGATGGCTGCTCAGGCCGGAGCGGTGGAGGTACGAACCGACTTCCGCTCCACCGTGTTCTGGCAGCCGGACGTGATGACCGGGCCGGATGGCCGGGCCACCATCGCCGTCCGTTATCCCGATTCGCTGACCACCTGGCGGGCCACGGCACGCGCGATCACGGCCGGCACCGAAGTCGGCGTCGGGGAGGCGACCTCGAAGACGAGCAAGCCTTTGATCGTCCGCCTCGAAGGTCCTCGATTTCTGGTGGTCGGCGATCGGGCCGTCATCTCCGCGGTCGTGAACAACAACACCGATCACACGTTGCATGTAACCCCCTCGCTCAAAGCGAAGGGGATCGACGTGGGTGGCCCGTTAACAGGTGCAGCGCTGGAGGTCGGACCTCATGCCGAGGCCCGCGCCGACTGGACGGTCTCGGCGGCGATGGCGGGGAGCGCAACGCTGGCGGTCGTCGCGCGCGCCGTGGGAGAGCCGCTCGACGATGCCATGCAGAAAGAGATGCCGGTGTACGAGCACGGAATCGAGAAGCTGCTGGCGCGTTCGGGCAGGCTCCGGTCCGCGGAGGCCGTGCTCCCGATCGAGCTGCCAGCGGCGCGGCGTCCGGGGTCGACGACGCTGGTCGTCCAGGTCGCGCCGAGCATCGCCACCACGATGCTCGATGCCTTGCCGTTCCTCATCGACTACCCATACGGCTGCACGGAACAGACGATGAGCCGCTTCCTTCCGGCCGCGATCGTGGCCCGCACCCTTCAGCAGCTCGGTCTCGACGCCGATGAGGTAGCGGGCCGCGCTTTCGGGGGTGTAGAGGCCGCAACGGCGGCAGAGACGCATCCGCATGGAGCGCATCTCGAGCGGATGGCTGATGTGGTGCGAAAAGGGATGTCTCGCCTCTACGACTTCCAGCACGGCGACGGCGGCTGGGGATGGTGGAAAAAGGGGGACAGCGATCCCTTCATGACCGCCTATGTCGTTTGGGGCTTCGCAGTGGCCCGCGACGGCGGTCTCGACGTGCGGAGTAGTGACATCGATCGCGCCGCCGCCTGGCTCGACAAGCGGCTGGTAGAGAGCGAAGCCGACATCAACGCGCAGGCCTGGATGCTTCATGCTCTGGCAGCCTGGCGCGGCAAGGCCCGAAACGAGATGGAGGCGAAGGCCTTCGCAAACGTCTGGCAATCGAGAGACCGGCTGAGCGCCTACTCCCACGCTCTCCTGGCCATGGCCGCCGAGCAGTTCGGCGATCACCAGAGCGCAGTCGTGCTCATTCGGAATCTGGAGAATGGCGTCAAGTTGGACCGAGCTCCCGATCAGTCGCTCGTCGGCGGTGGAGCTCGCGAATCAGCGACCGAGACGATCGGCACCGCTCATTGGGGCCAGGACGGCTTCTGGTGGCGCTGGTGGGAGAGTCCCGTCGAGACCACCGCCTTCGCCTTGCGGGCCATGATGGCCATCGATCCGCAGAACCGCCTCGTCGAGCCGGCCATGAACTGGCTGGTGAAGAACCGGCGCGGCGCGCAGTGGAACAACACCCGCGACAGCGCCATCGCGGTTCTCGCACTGAACGACTACCTGAAGAAGAGCGGTGAGCTCTCCGGCAGCGGCGGCTTCGAGCTTTCGGTCAACGGCACCCAGGTCGCAGCTCGCAATTACGGACCGGCCGACATTCTGAAAGCGCCCTCGCGCTTCCCGGTCGACGCGAAGTGGTTGAAGGAAGGTGTCAACGAAGTGCGCATACGCCGCACGTCGGGCTCCGGGACGCTCTACTTCTCATCCGAGGCTCGTTTCTTCAGCCTGGAAGAGCCGATCCCGGCGGCCGGCCACGAGATCTTCGTCCGCCGTCAGTACCAGCGGCTGGCGGGACGGCCTACGCTCCTCAAGGGTTACGTCTACGATGGCGTGGCGCTGTCGGACCGCGCCGCGATCGCCAGCGGCCAGCGAATCGAGGTCGTGATCACCATCGAGGCGAAGAACGATTACGACTACCTGATGTTCGAGGACCTCAAGCCGGCCGGTCTGGAGGCGGTAGAGCTCACCAGCGGCGAGGAGCTCGTGGCGCGGGAGTTGAAGTCCAGTGCCATTGCGGAACGGCTGGTCCGATCGGCGACCCCAGCCGGCACGCCTGACGATGCCTTTACCGGGCGCTCTCGGGCGGTCTATCAGGAACTGCGCGACCGGAAGGTGGCACTCTTCATCGATCATCTTCCGCAGGGCGTCTGGGAGATCCGCTATCTGCTGCGCGCCGAAGTTCCCGGCGCCTTTCACGCGCTGCCGCTCGTCGGTCAGGCCATGTACGTTCCGGAGATCCGCGCGAACGGCGATGAAACGAGGCTGGAGGTGAGTGAGAGACCTTAGA
>JADGNX010000231.1 GCA_017883265.1 Thermoanaerobaculia bacterium | reverse complement strand
GATTCGGTGATCGAGCTGCGACGAGACAACCAGCCTACGACCATCTTTGTGGCGAAGAAAGACCTCCATAACTATTTTATCGGTTCGCGGAAAGCTCCACCCCGCTAGCAGCGCCGATGAGTTTCGTGAGCACATGTGCGATGCGTTCGAGAAGGGCTTTGTGTCTTTCCCGAGCCCACGCCCGAGTCCGGTTTTTGACTCTCAAATTTCAAATGGACCTGGGTAGTTCACTCCCATCGCCTACGCTCTGATGGGATCGCTGCGAGTCACCGCGGGCGCCCTTCGCGGGCGCAAGGTCAGCGTACCGCCCGACGCGGTTCGTCCCACCTCCGAGCGCGCCCGTCAGGCCTTTTTCAACATTGTCGCCGGCAGCGTCGCCGGCTCCCGCTTTCTCGACCTCTTCGCCGGCAGCGGGATCTTCTCGTTCGAGGCGTTGTCGCGCGGAGCGGTGACGGCGCTTGCCATCGAGCAGTCCCGAAAATCAGCCGAAGCCATCGAGCGGGTGGCCGGTGAGCTCGACGTTGCGGTGACAGTCATCGCCTCAGACGTGTTCGCCGGAATGAAGCGACTGCGGGGATCTGTTTTCGACCTCGTCTATGCAGACCCTCCTTATGACTTCGCGCGCTACGACGAGCTGGCATCGGTCCTCGAGGCGCACGTCGCTTTGAGCGAAGGCGCGATCGTCGGCGTCGAGCACCGCCGCAATACCAACCCATTTCCACACGACGGCAATGCGTTGCGTGTCATCCGCCGCGCCGAGTACGGCGAGGTGTGGATCACATTTCTGAGAAACGGAGCGGAATGAGCGAATCTGTCCGGGAGATCACGCCAGAAGAATTCCGATCGATGGTGGCCGGCGGGATGCCACCTCTGCTGATCGATGTTCGCCACCCCTGGGAGCACACGATCTGCAGGATCGAAGGGGACGAGCTCATTCCACTCGATCAGCTCCCCCACCGGCTCGGCGAGCTCCCGCGGGACCGCAGCGTGGCCTTCTACTGCCATCACGGAATGCGCTCGCTGATCGCCGCGCAGCTCGCTGCGCGCCACGGCATCGAGGCTCTCTCGATCGCCGGCGGCATCGCTCTCTGGGCGGAACGGATCGAGCCGACGATGGCGCGTTACTGATGTACGCCCGCTCACATTCCAACGATCCGCACTGCCGCGTGGCGCGACGCCCGCTCCGGGCGCCTGGCACCGCGAAAACGTTGACTCAATGCCCCGCAGCCGTCGAGCTCCGCCGCCGCAACACAATGGAGAAACGAGAACAATGACCCTGAACCTGACGCTCAATGAAGAAGGGGTAACGACGCTCTTCGGTATACACGACGAGAATCTGAGGATGATCGAGACCGCTTTCCACGTCCGGATCTCCGCCCGCGGCAGCGAGGTCTTCGTGCAGGGAGCCGCCGACGAAGTCGCGGCCACCGAGAAACTTCTCGGCGAGATGCAGGAGCTCCTCGACCAAGGCTACCCTCTCAAGAAGTCGGACATCTTCACCGGCGTCCGCGTGGTCCGCGACCGCCCGGAGACGAACCTGGTCGAGTTCTTCGCCGACGACTCGCTGCAGCCGGCGCTGCGCCGCGTCGTCACCCCGCGCAACCTCGCGCAGAAGCTCTACCTCCAGGCCATGCAGGAGCACGACATCACCTTCGCCATCGGGCCGGCCGGAACCGGAAAGACATTCCTGGCCGTGGCCATGGCCGCCGCAGCCATGACCGAGAAATCGATCAAGCGCATCGTCCTGTGCCGCCCGGCGGTCGAAGCGGGCGAGAAGCTCGGCTTCCTGCCAGGCGATCTGGCCGAGAAGATCAATCCCTACCTCCGCCCGCTCTACGACTCGCTCTACGACATCATCGGCTTCGAGAAGGTCGAGAAACTCCTCGAGCGCAGCGTCATCGAGATCGCTCCCCTGGCCTTCATGCGCGGCCGCACCCTCAACGACTCATTCATCATCCTGGACGAAGCACAGAACACCACGCCCGAGCAGATGAAGATGTTCCTCACCCGCCTCGGCTTCGGCTCGAAGGCCGTCATCACCGGCGACGTCACCCAGGTCGATCTGCCCGACGGCAAGAAGTCCGGCCTCCGCGAAGCCCGCATCATCCTCGGAACGGTCGAGGGCATCCGCTGGTTCGACTTCAACGACAAGGATGTCGTCCGCCATCCGCTGGTCGGCAAGATCGTGGTGGCTTACGACCGGTCCGACAAGGAGCTACGCGACCAGCAGTTGCGCGCCCGCGGCGATGCGCCGCAACTTCCGTGATCGAGGTCGACGTCTCCGGAGCCGGCATCCCGCGCTTTCCCCGCGTGGCAATCGCTGATTTCATTCGCCTGGTGTTGAAAGCGGTCGGCAGAAAAGTGCGCACCGCCCGGCACGTCGGTAGCGTCTCCGTCCTCATCACAGGCGACGAAGAGATGAAGCGGATCAATCGATCGTTCCGCCGGAAGAACGCTACAACCGACGTCCTGACCTTCCCGGCCGACGCGACCTACGTCGAGCCCGGCTCATCGCGGAGACCGCTCGGTGACCTGATCATCTCCATCGATCAGGCACGCCGGCAGGCCCGCGCCGAGAAGCACTCACTGGCCACCGAAGTCCGCTACCTCCTCCTTCACGGCATCATCCACGCCCTGGGCTTCGACCACGAAGCCGACGAAGGGGAGATGAACCAGCTGGAGATGGAGATGCGCGCACGGCTGGGATTGGAGTGACGTGCACGCCTGTCGCTTCGCGAAAGTGGAGCGGCCCGCCACGGCCGCCGGGGTGGGCGGCTCACCACGCTCTCAGCTGCGCCGGACGCCCGAGGCGGGCGCCCCTCCACTGGCGGCCCATCCACGATTTACCCTCTCAGCAGGACGTTGCGCGGGCGCGAAACAAGGTCTGGCCCTATACCGCGGGGCCGAACTTGATGATGCCGTCCTTGTAGAGCTTGTAGAAGATCAGCATGGCGTCGGCTTCCCGGATCGGACTGATCTTGAGCAGCGATCCGAGGTCCCATTGCCCATTGACACGCGAGAGGATGAAGCCTTCGTTCGGCGTGAAGTTCATCGAAGTGATGTCCTCGAGCTTCACGGCCACGTGAGGGATCACCGACTCGGTGACTCCTTCGTTGCGGAGCGCGCCCAGGATTGCTGTCTCCGCGCCGCGCAGCGCGGTACGGACCTTGTCGTTGTTCGGATCGAGGTTCTGGGCGGCCTTGAGAGCGCGAAGAGCCTTCTCGTAATCGCCCGCGCGGAGCGAGGTCTGGGCCCGCGAGAGCAGCGACACGATCTCGTCATCCTCGCTGAAGCCGGGCGGGGCCTCGACGAAGGGCGCCTCCTCCGGCCGGAGCGTGGCCGGGTCGAGCACAGTGGCCAGATTCTCGCGCGAGAGGTAGTAGATCGTCTCTGAGACGATGAAGGTCGACGATCGGCTCTCCAGTACGATGTCGGCGATCGAGCGCTTTCCGTCAACGGCGGCCACAATCACCTGCTGTACCGGGTCGAGCGAATCTTCGTCGATCTCTGCCGTCAGCGAGGGGATGAACGTGTCGTTGGGAATGACATGATGAATGCGCCGCCACTCGTCGATCCGGCGCGAGCCTTCCATGATGATCCCGGTCACGTCGACCTGCAGAGGAATCATCTCCATGGTCGGCAACTCGTCGTCGACGAAGTGGAACTCGCCGTCCGGCCAGAGAAAGATGTCGTAGATCTCCTCCTCCGCCTTCAGCCGCATCAGACGGATGAGGTCCGTCTCCGAGATGACCTCGATCATCACCAGGATCTTGCCGAGGAGGATTCCCGACTGCAGCTGAACTTCCATGGCCTTTCGAAGCTCGACTTCGGTGAGAAAGCCGTGGCTCATGAGGAACTGGCCGAGATATTCGCGTGGATCGTTCGAGGCGGAGGAGATGATCCGGCCATGCCGGAAGAAGACTCTCTTCTCGGTCGGACTCCGCGTCAGCAACAACGTGCCGGTCTTCTGCCCCAGGCTCAGCCACTGGAGCAGATCGCCCGGGGTCATCGTCTTGAGGTTGCCGCCTACGCCCATGATCATTTGGAAGGGGGCAAATTATAGCAGCCGGTGGAAATGCAGCTTCCGCGAGGGAAGCCGTGTCGGCGCCGCTTCAATGGAGAGCTCCCTGACACGGACAAGAGTGTCCCTGTAGCACAGACACTTCTGTCTGTGCGCTCCCGGGAATAAGCGCATGGCACGTGGCACACAGACAAGAGTGTCTGTGCTACAGGGCGGAATCCTCCGCGTATAGTCTTATGGCGTGAAAGACGATCCGAAACGCTACGAAACAAGCTCCGGGCTCGAGATTCCCGCCGCCTTCGATGCCGCCTCCCTCGACAGCCGTCGTTTCTCCGCCGCCGAAGACCTCGGCGCTCCGGGCGCCTTCCCCTTCACGCGCGGGCCGCAGGCGACGATGTATCGGGGAAAGCTCTGGACCATGCGGCAATACGCCGGTTTCTCGACGGCCGCGGCGTCGAACGAGCGCTACCGCTACCTCCTCGAGCGCGGGACGACCGGCCTCTCAGTGGCCTTTGATCTGCCGACGCAGATCGGCATGGACTCCGACGATCCGCGAGCGCGTGGCGAGGTCGGCAAGGTCGGAGTAGCCATCGATTCGATCGACGACGTGGAGATGCTGCTCTCGGAGATTCCGCTCGACCGCGTCTCGATCTCCATGACCATCAATGCGCCGGCCTCGATTCTCCTGGCCCTTCTGCTGGTGGTGGCCGAGCGGCGCGGCATCTCGTGGGAAGCTCTCAGCGGCACCATCCAGAACGACATTCTCAAGGAATACTCGGCACGAGGCACCTACATCTTCCCCCCGAAGCCGTCGCTGCGGATCGTGACCGACATCTTCGAGTTCTGCGCCAATGAGGTGCCGAAGTGGAACACCATCTCGGTCTCGGGCTACCACATCCGCGAAGCGGGGTCGACGGCGGTTCAGGAAGTCGCCTTCACCCTGGCCAACGGTCTCGAATACGTTCGAAACGCGGTCGACCGCGGCCTCCCTGTCGATCGTTTCGCGCCGCGGATCTCCTTCTTCTTCAACGCGCATAACAACTTCATCGAGGAGATCGCCAAGTTCCGGGCGGCGCGGAAGCTCTGGGCGAAACTGATGCGCGAGCGATTCGGCGCTACCGATCCGCGCTCGCTGGCTCTCCGTTTCCACGCTCAGACCGCCGGCTCGACCCTGACCGCACAGCAGCCGGAGAACAACGTCGTCCGCGTGGCCTATCAGGCCATGGCCGCAGTCCTCGGCGGCTGCCAGTCGCTCCACACCAACGGCCGCGATGAGGCTCTCGCGCTTCCGACCGAGGAGTCCGCGAAGATCGCGCTCCGTACCCAGCAGATCCTGGCGTTCGAGAGCGGCGTGACGGCGACCGCTGATCCGATGGCGGGCTCTTACGCCATCGAATCGTTGACGCTCGACATCGAGCGCGCGGCACGCGAGCTCATCGAGAAGATCGACGCCATGGGCGGGGCGCTTGCCGCCATCGAGTCAGGATTCATCCAGCAGGAGATCGGAGAGTCGGCCTACCTGGCACAGCGCGCGCTCGAAGAGAAACGCGACATCGTCGTCGGCGTCAATCAGTTCAGCGAAGCCGCGGGGATTTCGCTCCCGATCATGGTCATCGACGAACAGATCGAGCGCGACCAGGTCGCCGGGCTGCAGGCATTTCGCGCGCGCCGCGACGCCGTCCCCGGTGCAAGACACAATCTCGACTCAGCCCTCGAGGCCCTTCGCGAAGGAGCGGTCGCGGAAAAGAACCTCATGCCCCTCATTGTCGAAGCGGTTCGACGGGAGGCCACAGTCGGCGAGATCGTGACAGCAATGAGATCCGTGTTCGGAGAGCACCACGACCAGGGATTCTAGAAAGAGTGAAGGGTGAAGGGTGAAAAAAGGCGGTCCTTC
>JADGNX010000043.1 GCA_017883265.1 Thermoanaerobaculia bacterium | reverse complement strand
AGTATGGCTGGGAGACAGGGAGTCGAACCCCGATTGAGCGGTTCAGAGCCGCTTGTCCTACCATTGAACGATCTCCCAACAGGTGGCGGGCCGGAAATGCTACACGGCGCCGAACAGGGCCGTCAAGTTTGGAATTCCGACCGCCGGGCCTCGGCAAAAGTGCGACAATCTTGACTGAGGTGCAGAGGTGCTTCCCGAAGTTTTCGAGTGCCCGCAATGCCAGCGCCAGTTCGTCTTCGAGCTCGTAGAAGGCTCGGACGATCGCTCCATCTACTGCCCCCAGTGCAAGCGCTACCTGGGCGACAAGGATGTCAGTTTCATCCTGGTCACTGAGATCGAGGAGCTCTCCGAGCGCCTCCGTTTCGAGCGCGATCGCCTCGAGAAAGACGAGGCCATCTACGGAATGACCGACTGCGACGCCGAGCTCCACGTGTACGGAACCGAGGTGCACAAGGTGCTCCATATCCTCCGCCGCACCCTGGCCGAGCTCGAGGCACTCCGGCAGACCTATCTGTAGGGCAGAGGTCGGGCCAGTCCGTTCCCGTCATCACGCACCTCAGGTCGCTCACAGAGAGGAGCGTCTTTGCCTGGGTGTGCCACACAGACAAGAGTGTCTGTGCTCTGGAGTTTGGCCCTTTTAACGAGAGAATATCGTTGGATGGCCGGAGGCACCCGACGCCGAAGGCGTCGCAGAAGATAGCCGGTGCGTCGCCGCTTTTTGGCGACCACCGGAACGACGGCCCGAACCGATATCTCCCACCCCGGCAGGGGTGGCAGAAGGAATATCCTCAACCGAAATCGTGGCGCACTCGACCGACGAAAGCGACTTGTTCATTGCGATCAATCAACTTACCGGGTCGCCTCTGCGATGCGTCGGCATTATCGGAACGCGACTGCATTCCGGTGGTCGCTTCGCGACACACCGGCTACCGTCTGCGACGCTTCCGGCGTCGCTTACACAGACACGAGTGTCTGTGCTACATGGTCAAGATTGTCTGTGGCAACCACAGACAAGGGTGCCAGTGCTTGCCTGTGCTACAGATCGGGCCCCCGACTTGATCACCGCCGGACGAATGAGATCATCAGCAGCACGATGCAACCGAACATCACGCTGCCGATCAGGGCCATCATCAGCAGGGTAGGACGGAAGCTTCCCTTCCCCTCTCCTTCCTTCTCGAAGCTCCGAAAGAAAAGGATCAGAATCGCCGTCGAAACGCCGATGATGATCGTGCCGATGATGACCACGCGAATGAGCATGTGCCGCAGCTCCGCATCCGAGGCCGCCGCAGAATCGCGCACGAGGACGGCGATCGTGATGAGGGAGGCGCCGATCGCCATCATGGAAAAACTTCCGGCATGACTGGCAGCTTAACTGAATCCCATGGGCAGTTCTCGGCGGCGATCTTCGACTTCGACGAGACCATGGTGAACCTCGAGGCCCAGCACAATGCCGCCGCGGAGGCGCTCTGCCGCGAGAACGGCTGCGACTACCTCGAGATGCCCGCGGACTTCCGCAATTCGTCCGGCCGGCGCGTCGTCGATGAGGTCGCGGAGATCCGCCGCTTTTTTGGCTGGCGACGGCCCACCGCCGATCTCTACGCCCGACGCCGGGAGCTCTTTCTCGAGGCCTGCCGAACCACCGACATCGTTCCGATGACCGGAGTGATCGCGGTCGTTCGCGCGCTCCACGATCGCGGACTGCGGCTGGCCATCGCCTCCTCAGGGATCCGCCAGTCGATCGAAGAGATTCTGCTTCGCCTCGGCCTTGGCCAGCTCTTCACGGCGATCGTCGCCGGAGAGCAGGTCGAGCGCGGGAAGCCCGACCCCGAGACCTATCTGACGGCCGCACGTCTCCTGGCCGTCTCTCCGGACCGCTGTCTCGTTTTCGAAGACTCGTCGGTCGGAGTTGCGGCCGCGCGAGCGGCCGGCATGTACTGCGTCGCCGTCCGCAATCCGCACGCTCAGATTCGGCAGGACCTCTCGGCGGCGAACATGGAAGTGGACGGCTTCGATCACCTCGACCTCGACGCCTTCCTCGATCAAGCGGTCGACGAGGCTCGAGCCGCGGAGTGTGGCAGTGCGCATACGCGTCGCAGCGGCGCGACGTGATCGCCGCACCGCGACGGCCGGATGCTTTCCAAGCCGGCTGGACAACCACCACACGACGCGACCGCTGGAGAAACGAACAAATGACTGCTCCCATCATCGTATCTACAAGCCGCCTCATCGCCGCGCTTTGGCTCGGCGGGGGGGCTGTTCTACTGGCCATCGCAGCGCCGGCGGCCTTTCGCGGAGCTGGCGATCCGACACACGCCGCGTCGATCGTCGGCGACATGCTCGGACAGTGGCGTTACCTGGCGGTCGGCGCTCCCGCTCTTCTCCTGATTCTTGCCGCCGTCCGACGGGGACGACGAGGCCCGGTGATCCTCGTCGGCCTGGCCCTCGTTCTGGCGCTCGCACAGATGGCAGTCGACACTCGGATTCATCGGATCAGGCGAGAGAGTGCCGTGCCGATTTCCTCACTGGACAAGAGCGACCCGGTGAGACGGCATTTCGGCATGCTGCATGGCGCCTCGTCGGGATTGATGCTGCTCCAGATCATCGCGGCCGCTGCAGTCGTCTGGATCGAGGAATAGTCCAGTTACGCGATGGGCTGGCCTTCGATGTCGTATTCGCCGACCGCCAGACCGAGCGCGCCGAGCGGCTCGCGGATCTGACTGGCGCTTCCGACGACGACGATGAGCAGGCGTTCAGGGTCGATGTATTTTTGCGCCACATGCGCAATGGCAGTCTCGTCGACCCGCGCGATGTTCTCGCGGTAGGAGTCGAAGTAGTCCTGCGGCAGTCCGTAGAGCTCCATGTCCAGGAGACGCCCGGCCACGTCGCTCGATGTCTGAACGGTCGCCGGAAAGACGCCCATCAGATAGTTCTTCGTGTCCGCCAGCTCCCGAACCTCGATGTCGCCGGTCCGGATCCTTCGCAACTCGCTGAGGACTTCGGCAACCGATTCCCGGGTCACTTCGTTTCGTACCGGAGCACTGACCACGAACGGCCCGGCATCGCGGCGGAAGGAGAAGCTCGATCGAGCGCCGTACGTGTAGCCATGCCGCTCGCGCAGATTGAGATTGATTCTCGAGTTGAAGACTCCGCCCAGAAGAGCGTTCATGATGAAGAGAGGAAAGTAATCCTCGGAGCTCCGCGACACTCCGACGTGCCCGATCCTGATCTCCGACTGTACCGCCTGGGGCCTGTCGATGAGATAGATTCGCGACCCTTCGATGGCTCGCGGCCGGATGGCCGGCCGCACCGGTTCAGGGCCGTGCTTCCATCCGCCGAAGGCCTCACGAGCCAGGCTGATGACGTGTGCAGCCTCGACGTCGCCGGCGACGACGAGCGATGAATTGTTCGGCACATAGTGATCGGCGTTGAACGACCGGATGGCCGCCGCCGTGATGGCCGCCACCGACTCGCTGTTTCCGATGATCGGGTTGCCGTAAGAGGTGCCGGCATAGAGAAAGCCGCTGAAACGCTTCGAGGCGATTGCGGCCGGCTCGTCGCGCTGCTGCACGATCTCGGTGAGCCGCTCCTGCCGGATTCGCTCGAGAGCATCCGGCGGAAAAGTCGGGCGCTGCACCACGTCGGAGAAGATCGGAGAGACCTGGTCGACGTTACGGCTCAGGACGTCGAGCGAGATGAACGAGGCGTCCCAGTCCGAGCCGCTGGCCAGAGAGGCCCCGAGAGCGCCGAGGTCCTCAGCCAGGCGAACGCCGTCGCGGCTGCCGGCACCCTCATCGAGAAGATCGGCTGTCAGTGAGGCCAGGCCGGGATTCCCGCCGTCGTGATCGGCGCCCGAGCGCACCAGAAGACGGTACGAGACGATGGCTGCGTTGTGATTCTCGGCCACCAGGACCCGAAGCCCGTTTGCCAGGGTCTCCCGTACGATATGGGGAAAATGGTACGGACGCGGGGGATCCGGATCGGGCGCACTGCCGCGAAAATCGGTATCGCTATTCATGGGGTCCTTCCATCGACACCTTCTTCACTCACCGGCTCTCCTGAGGGACGAAGTGAATCGTCACCCGGTTATCGGGAACGAGGATCTGCCGGGCTACGGCGACGATTTCCTCCGGAGTCCGGGCCCGGTAGGCATCGAGCCATCGGGGCATCATGCCTGCGTCGCCGAAATAAGTGGCCAGCATGGCGATCATGTCGGCGCGAGAATCGTAATTTTCCACCTGATGCGCATAATCGACTTCGGCTCGATTCATGGCCCTGGTCAACTCGGCCTCCGAGATGGTTCCGGTCGTAAGACGAGCCAGCTCCGAGTCGAGAGCGGCCTCCAACTCATTCGCCGAGACCCCTTCCTTCGCCGTGGCCTGCATCAGCAACAGTCCGGCGGCCTCGGTCGGCAGGACATAGGCTGAAACGTCCTGGGCGATCTGCTTTTCCACAACCAGAGCCTTCTCCAGGCGGCTGGCCTTGTCCGCCGTCAGAATGGTCGCCAGAAGATCGGCGGCGTACCAGGCGTCAGCACCCATCTTCGCGATGTGATAGAGGCGATAGATGCGCGGCAACTGGACCGGCGAAGCAAAGACCTCGCGCCGCTCCCCGTTCATCGGCTGGCGGATGAGATCGAAGCGGGGGACCGCAGGGCCGGCCGGAATGTCGCCGAAGTAGCGCTCCACCAGCCTGCGCGCCTCCTGCGGAGCGAAATCGCCCACCAGCGTCAGGACGGCGTTGTTCGGCCGGTACCAGGTCCGGAAGAAATCGCGAATGTCATCCAGCGAAGCCGCACCCAGATCTTCCATCGACCCGATCGTCGGCCAGTGGTAGGAGTAGGCGGGGTCGAAAGCGAGATTGAGGAGCCTTTCAAACGAAGTGCCGTACGGAACGTTGTCGTAATGCTGCCGGCGCTCTTCCTTCACCACCTCGCGCTGGATATCGAGCTTTTCCTGCGTCAGGGCCGGGAGAAAGAAGCCCATTCGATCCGATTCGAGCCACAGACCGAGGGCCAGATAGTTCGACGGGAGCGTCTCGAAGTAATTGGTGCGATCGAAGAAGGTGCTCCCGTTGAGCACGCCGCCAACCGATTGGACGTAACGGAAGTGCTCGTTGTTGCCGACGTGCTCCGAGCCGGAAAAGAGCATGTGCTCGAACAGGTGGGCGAAGCCGGTCCGCCCGACCCGCTCATTCTTCGACCCGACGTGGTACCAGACGTTGACTGCGACCAGGGGTGCCGAATGATCCTCATTGAGGACGACGCGCAGGCCGTTCTCGAGCGTGTAGGTCTCGATCTTCAATTGCCAGCTCCTGCCCCGCCGCGCGGACTTGGCGCGTGAGGGTGCGCGCATTGTACGACGGCCGCTGCCGGGATCCGGAAACGTTGAAAATCGAAACCAGGAGGGCCCCATTCTGCTCGGCAGAGATGGCGATCAGGCCTTGTCCGGATCGACATACCACGGGCAGGGTTTCGGGCTTCGAGGCGTCACCACATGCTATCCTCCTTTGGCCCCGGCACCCCTTTCATAACGTTGAATGGCGACGCGTGACCGTGACGCGCCGGGCAGCCGAGAGAATGCCAGCGCCCCTTCCATTCAGGCACATCGCGATCGAAGGGCCGATCGGCGTCGGAAAGACCTCGCTCGTCAATATTCTGGCCAAGCGATTTCGCGGCACGCGGGTCCTGGAAGACGTCGACAATCCATTCCTCGACGACTTCTACAAGGACAAGCGGGGGGCGGCCTTTCGCTGCCAGCTTTTCTTTCTGCTGTCGCGCTATGACCAGCAGCGCGGCATCGCCCAGCGCGACCTCTTCACCGAGCTCGTGCTGGCCGACTACTCGTTTCCCAAGGACAAGATTTTCGCCTACCTGACGCTCGATGACTCCGAGCTCCTCATCTACAACAGGCTCTTCGACCTGCTGCACGAGACGGTGCCGAAGCCCGACCTGGTCATCTACCTCCAGGGGAGCCTGGAGACGCTTCTGAAACGGATCAGAAAACGCGGCCGGAACTATGAGAAGTCGATCTCCTCATCCTATCTGCAGGAGCTGAGCGACGCGTATGCCCACTATTTCTACCGCTACGACGAGACTCCGCTTCTGGTTGTGAACACAAACGATATAGACTTCGTGAACACACCGGCGCATTTCGATGCGCTGGTGGAGCAGATTCGCAGCGCGCAGAAGGGAACCCAGTACTACGTACCGCTTGGATCCTGAGTCGACGGACCGAGACGAGGCCGAAGTAGTGGGAATGGATGAGAATCGGCGAAGATCGATGAAGCGGCTCTCTTCATCGTGTCGCCGGAGCCGCCCGTTCCACCATTCGATCGTCGAGGAATCGCTCGTCTCAGGCAACGGCGCACTGAAGCCAGGAGACGAGGAGCGACGATGACTACTACGACCCCCAAACGAATTACGGTTCCCGCGTTCCGGGCCATGAAGGGTGGACCGCGGATCGGTACACTGACGGCGTACGACTATCCAACCGCGAAGATCGCCGACTCGGCCGGCGCCGACATGATTCTGGTCGGCGATTCCCTGGGCATGGTCGTCCTGGGTTATCCCGACACCCTCAGCGTCACGGTCGAGGAGATGCTGCACCACACCCGCGCCGTCGCTCGCGGCACCTCGCACGCTCTGGTGGTCGGAGACATGCCTTACCTCTCGTACCACATCTCGGTCGAGGAGTCGGTGCGCAATGCCGGGGCCTTCATCCGCGCCGGAGCACAGGCGGTCAAGGTGGAGGGGGGCAAACCGAGCCGCATCCGGATCATCCGCCGCATTCTCGACGCCGAGATCCCCGTCATGGGGCATATCGGACTGACTCCGCAGTCGGTCAACGCCTTCGGCGGCTTCAAACTGCAGGGCAAGGGTTCCGAGGATGCCCGGCGGCTCATCGACGAAGCGCGGGCGCTGGAGAAGGCCGGCTGCTTCTCCGTCGTGCTGGAATGCGTGCCGGCCGAGCTGGCCGCATTCATCACCGAAGAAATCTCGATTCCGACGATCGGCATCGGGGCCGGCCCCGCCTGCGATGGTCAGGTCCTGGTCTTCCACGATCTCCTCGGCCTCTACGACGGCCACAAGGCGAAGTTCGTGCGGCGTTACGCCCAGATCGGAGACGACATGCGCACCGCCATCAGTCATTACCTCGACGATGTGCGCACCGGCAGGTTTCCAGACGTTGCTACGGAGTCGTTTCACGTCGGGAGCGAGGAAGAGCTGCGGCGGCTCTACGGAAACCAGGCTGCCGCCGCGGACGCCACCACCGTGAAGTCGGACTCTGAATGATCCTGGCCCACAGCCTCGAGGAGCTCCGCACTGCAGTTGGCGCATCACGGCGAAGCGGCGGCGTCATCGGCTTCGTTCCGACGATGGGGTTCCTGCACGAGGGACATCTCTCCCTCGTCGACGGCGCGCGCGTTGCCGGTGCCACGTTCGTGGTCGTCTCGACCTTCGTCAATCCGACACAGTTCGGCCCTTCCGAAGACTTCACGCGGTATCCCCGGAATGAGGAAAGGGATCGCTCGCTGCTCGAGTCGCGCGGCGTCGAGCTCCTCTTCCATCCGGAGCTGCAGGAAGTCTATCCGCCCGGCTTCGCAACCGCCATTCGAGTCGAGGGCGTCTCGGGGCCGCTGGAAGGCCAGCGACGTCCTGGCCATTTCGAAGGGGTGGCCACGATCGTTCTCAAGCTGCTGAACATGGTGCAACCTGATATCGCCGTCTTTGGACGCAAGGACGCGCAGCAATGCGCCGTGCTCCTGCGGATGGTAAGGGATCTGAACGTTCCGGTTCGGCTGCTCTTCGCCGACACGGTTCGGGAAGGCGACGGTCTGGCCTTGTCGTCCCGCAACAGCTATCTCTCAGCAGAAGAGCGGAAGGCGGCGCCGCTGCTTTATCGGGCCTTGCGCGCCGGCCAGAACGCGGTGGTCCAGGGGATCCACGACGGACCAGCGATCGAGGAATTGATGCGCCGGAGCGTTGCAGACACGAGCGGCGTAGTTGTCGACTACCTGGTGGTCGTCGATCCGCTGACCTTTGAGTCACCTGCCGATTTTCACCGCGACCTGCTCGTCGCCGGTGCCATGCGCATCGGCTCGACGCGGATCATCGACAACCTCTTCATCGCCGGCAGTGAAATCTCACACGCCAATCTGAGGGCACGATGATCCGGTGCCTGTTCCCTCGTTGATTCGGTACTTTGCTACCGAGCTGCTGCCGCTCCGCGGCTCGCGTGGTCCGGCAGGATGACGGCCATGACCATTTCACTCTTCACTTTTCGTTCCTTCACTCTTCACTCCTGACTGTCACTCCTTCGTCCTTCTTTCACCCTTCACTCTTCACCCTTCACTCTTTCGTCCATTCACTCTTCTTTCTTTCGTACATAATTCTCCGGTGCCGTTCTTTCCGGACGTCGATCGCAATGCAAAGCGCGCCCTCCTGGCGGCGCAGGCCGGCTGGATGCTCGATGCCATGGATTTTCTTCTCTTCACATTCGCATTGCGGCCGATCCAGAAAGAGTTCGGTCTGGCCGATGCCACCATGGGCCTGGTCGGTTCGGTGGCTCTCGTGGCAAGCGCGATCGGCGGCGGCCTCTTCGGGCGTCTTGCGGACCGCATCGGGCGCGTGCGCGCGCTGACCATCAGCATTCTCGTGTACTCGATCGCCACAGCCGGACTGGCCACGTCGTCCGCGCTCTGGCAGCTTATCGCCTGGCGCGTTCTGGTCGGCCTCGGGATGGGCGGCGAGTGGTCGTGCGGCTCGGTGCTGGTCGCCGAGACCTGGCCCGCGGAGCATCGAGGCAAGGCCATCGGAATCATGCAGTCCGGGTGGGCCATTGGTGCACTCCTCGCGGCCGGCCTCTCTGCTCTCATGCTTCAGAGACTGGGATGGCGCGCTCTCTTCGTCGTCGGCGTTCTTCCGGCCATCGCCGCGTTCTTCATCCGCCGGACCGTCGAGGAGCCGGCGATCTGGCGCGAGCGCGAACCGCAGCGGCGCTCCCCGTGGCCGATCATCTTCGGACCGTTCCTCCACCGCACGATTCTGGCCTCACTCCTCGCCAGCAGCGTCCTGGTCGCATTCTGGGGCGTCATCACCTGGCTTCCGAGTTTCCTGGCAACGCCGGTGGCAAAGGGTGGCGCAGGGCTGACTCTCACGAAATCAGCGGCCTGGATCATGGTGCTGCAGGTCGGAGCCTTCTTCGGCTACGTCACCTTCGGCTGGATCGCCGACCGCATCGGGCGGCGTCCGGCGTTCTTCATCTTCATGATCGCCGCTTCCGCGGTTGTTCCTCTTTTCGCCTTCTACGCGCGCACGCCGGCGACGTTCCTCAGCATCGGCTTCCTGGTCGGATACTTCGCGCACGGCTACTTCTCGCTCTTCGGTGCCATGCTGGCCGAGCTCTATCCGACTGAGGTGCGCGGCACGGCGCAGGGCTTCTGCTACAACGTCGGGCGCCTGGCGTCGGCCATCGCGCCGATCGCCATCGGCGCTTCAGCTGCGAAGCACGGTCTGGGAACGGCGATCGCCGCCGACTCGCTCTTCTTCCTCGTCGGCGCGGTCCTCATCTGGCTCCTTCCGGAGACGCGGGGGCAGGAGCTGGCGTGAGCCCGGCGATCCGGCGGATCGATCTCAGCGCCGACCTCGGCGAGGCGGAGAGCGCCGCGCATCTTGCGTCCGAGGAAGCCTTGTGGCCGCTGATCACCTCGGCGAACGTGGCTTGCGGCGGACACGCCGGCGACTCCGCCTCGATGAGCCTCGCGGTCGAGCGGGCCATGCGCTACGGAGTGGCTCTCGGGGCGCATCCGTCGTATCCGGATCGCGCGAACTTCGGACGAATCTCGATGCGGATGGAGACGAGCGCACTCGTCGATTCGCTGGTCGAACAGATCGGCGCACTGCACCGTCTCGCCGCCGGGCGAGGAGTGCCGCTCCGGCACGTCAAGGCACACGGCGCGCTCTACAACGACGCGCACCGGGACGCGGGGCTGGCCATAACGATCGTCCAATCGATCCGGCGCGTCGATCCTTCGATGGCCGTCGTCACCTCATCCGCGTCGCAGATGCGCACCGCTGCGGATGGCGCCGGGACTCCAGTCCTTCGCGAGGCCTTTGCGGACCGGCGCTACCGCCCGGACGGCAGCCTCGTGCCGCGCAGCGAGCCGGACGGACTGCTGATCGATGTCGAGGAAGCGGCGGCGCAGGCCGTCTCGCTCGTCGAAACCGGATCGCTGATCGCACAGAACGGCCGGCGTATCGACATCGAATTCGACACGCTGTGCGTGCACGCAGACATGGCGAACGCGGTCGGACGCGTGCAGGCCATCCGCGCTGCGCTCGGCATGAATTGAACAGGTGCGTTGGGACCGGGCGCCATCACGCCCTGACCCGTCGCAGCAGGAAAGCCTCGATGGCCAGGTCGGCGGGCAATCCGCCGGATTTACGATCGATGTCGATTTGCGCCAGCGCCGCCAGAGCCTCGAACAGCTCGGCCTCGGTATGTGCCCGGGCCGCTTCGAACTTCTTGAAGAGCGGAAAGGGGTGCGGACGCTGGCGGACGATTCCGTTGGCCTTGAGAGCATCGCCGAGGCGATCGGCGAGAAGATCCTTGAAGCGGTTGTAGGTCATGCCGCGTTTGAGATCGATGCCCGCCGTTCGAGCGAAGGAGATGATCCCGATCATCTGGCGCACTTCATCGGCAAGGTTGAAAATGAATTTGCCATAGTGAATCTCGACCGCGGTCCTGGGATCTTCGCGCCGCATCTGTCCGACCAGATCGCGCAACTTTTCGATGGCCTCGATGATCTTCCCTTCGGAAAAAAGCGAACCGAGCTCATAGCGCGCCCCCCCCTCCACCGTGGCGATCTCGCGATCGATCAAGTCCGCAGTGACTCGTCCTCCGCGCCCGGCAAGCGTCACCAGGCGTTCGGCTTCCGACAGGGCTGAACGCAGATCGGGCACTTCCTTCGAAAATTTGTCAGCCAGCAGGCGATCGATGCCGAGCCTTTGCCGTAGTCGCCCGAGGGCCTTGCTGTCGAAGGTCACGCCGGCCTCCTCCGCCCGCTCGGCCACGGCATGATCCAGTGCGGCCGCAACTTCTCCTCGTCCGAGATCGCAAAGGATGACAACGCCCTGGCGCTCGATGAGGTCGAGCGTGGCCGATTCTGAAGGCAGCTCACCGGTACGGAGAAGGAGAATCGTTCCCCGCGCGCCCCCACGGCTGATCGACTCGGCCAGCAGCGCCGCGTCCCCCTCGCCGCGAGTCGCTTTCTTCCCCGTGGCCCTGCAGAAAGCCAGAACCTCGCCGAAGGCCGCCTCGCTCGAGGAGATGCCAATGGCGTCGGCGATCGCGGAATCGGTCATCTCGAGATCGGCACCGACAAGGCCGACGACATGGAGCATCTTCGCGGCCGTCGTCAGCCTCTTGCGGTCGGTCCTGGCAGACTTCCAGTCGCTGACGACTTTGTCGTAAAGTGAGGAGATTTCCTTCCGCGAGATGAACGCCGTCACCTCAGGCAGGACGATTAGACGGGCGCCGCCGAAGAGGGACATGGTCCGGTAGGAATCGAGGACGATGGAAAGCTCGGTCCCGGGGTCGAACGTCTCGAGCGAGACTGTGGGATTCGCGGCCACGATCGCATCGCGAATGGCCATGAAGGCCTTTTCAGCCAGGTATTCGCTCGAGCCTCCGACGAGGATCACCGCCGGCGTTTTTCCGGCCTGGATCAGACGGAGTGTGGCGTCGAGCGTCTTCGGCATGCTGGTTTCATTGATCAGGACTGAACGAAAAAGGGGAGCGAATGACTTCGCTCCCCTTCGCCTTATTCATCGCTGATCGCTCGTCTTACAGCATGCCCTTTTCCTGCAGCTCCTGGCAATCGATGCAGTGCTGGGTCCAGGGAATGGCCTGCAGACGTTTCTCACCAATGGTCGCGCCACAGTTCGTGCAGATGCTGTACTCGCCGTTCCTGATGCGCGCAAGAGCCTCGTCGATAGCCACGAGCATGGTCCGCTCGGTATCCGAAAGAGAGAAGTTCAGCTCCTTGGAATAGGCGCTGGCCGCCTTGTCTGCCAGGTCCTGAATGCCGTCGTCGGGTTGCGCGTTTCCGGCCTGCTTGTCCCGCTCGAAAGAGTCGAGCAGCTCGCTCTGCTTCTGGATCAGAGCGTCCCGATACTGCTGGAACTGATTAACCTTGATCTTCGTCCGGGCCATTGGAATCGGCTCTCCTTACTTGTGGTACGGGATGTTGCGCATCAGCGTGCATGCGCGATAAATCTGCTCGATCAGAACGAGTCGCGCGATCTGATGTGGAAGAGTCATGGCCGAAAGGCTGAGGACCTTGTCCGCCCGCGCGCGAACCGCGTCATCGAGGCCGACATCGCCGCCGAGCACGAAGTTCACGCCGTGTGGACTGTCAATCGTCTGCCGCTCCAGCCACCGCGAGAATCTCAACGAATCAAGCGACTCGCCACGCTCATCGACCACCACCGTGGTGCCCCGCTGCGGAATCGCAGCAATCAGCCGCGCCGAATCGGCGTGCAAGATTGCCACATCACTTTTGACCTGTCTACCCTTTTCCGGAGCGATTTCCACGACCTCGATCGGGTAGAAATGCCTTATCCGTTCGCGGTAGCGCTCTATCCCTGCCCGGACCTCAATGTCAGCATTGGAACCGACCCAAATGAGGCGAAATTTCATGTGCTCAAGCTCCTGTAGACGCCTTCCAAAGCGCTCTGCAACACGGATTGTGCGGCGTGGAGACGCAAGCCTCCGCCCCCTGTTTCCAAGGCTCTGCAGCCTCGGAGACGTAGCTTCTGTTCTCCATGGGGCCAGCGATTCGCCCTGATCGACCCGGGGACGGAGCTTCTGTCTGAGTAGTCAACAGAAGGTGCGTCCCCCAACTTTCGCTCGCTTGTCGCCCAATTTCGCTCGCTTGCCGGACAGACAACCGAAGCTGCGTCCCCATTGTTTTTTCGTCATTCTCCAGGCACGTGGACAGCCGAACCGCTGCGCGGCAGTCCGCCACCCGCCCAACACTCCGCATCGCGGGGGTCAATCGTCGATGCCGTATTTCCTGCGCTTCTCGAGCAGCGTCTTGCGATTGATGCCGAGGATCGCCGCAGTCTGTGAATAATTGTTCCGGGTGCGACGGAGAATGTCGCGAATGTAGATCGCTTCGAGGCGGTCGAGCGGCCAGCGCTCCTCGCCGGCCCTGGCCACGAAGTCCGGAGGCGATGCGAACCCTTCCAGCGGCAGCGACCCCGTTGTCAGCGTCTCCGATGGCTCGACGATCACGGCACGTTCGACGACGTTGCGGAGCTCGCGCACATTGCCCGGCCACGAGTGCGTCTCCAGAAGCTCGAGCGCCGCAGGGTCGATTTCCCTCACCACTTTTCCGATGCGCTCGGCCGACTGGTCGAGGAAAATCGCGACGAGCGGGACGATGTCCTCACGCCGCTCGCGCAGAGGAGGGATGGCCACGGTCACCACGTTCAATCGGTAATAGAGATCGCTTCGGAAGTCTCCTTTCTCGACCAGCCGGCCGATGTCAGGAGGGGCCGAGGCGACGATCCGAGCGCGCAGTGGAATGGCCACACCGCCACCCAGTCGGGTGAATTCCCTCTCCTGAATCGTGCGAAGCAGCTTGGCCTGCAGCGGAAGCGCAAGGGCGGCGATGTTGTCGAGATAGACCGTGCCGCGCTGCGCCGCCTCGAGCCTTCCGGCCCTGCGGATCCGAGCATCGGTGAAAGCCCCCTTCTCGTAGCCGAACATCTCGCTCTCGAAAAGCTCGGCCGGGATTGCGGCGCAATCGATCTGTACGAAGGGCTCCGCTCGACGCACTCCGGAAGCGTGCAGGCATTGGGCGAGGTAATCCTTCCCCGTTCCCGATTCGCCCACCATCAAAACGCTGGCCTCGCGATCGAGAACCTTCTCCAACAGGGCGAGCACGTCGCGCATGGCCTTGCTGCGGGCGGGAATCAGCCGGCGAAGAGACGGAGCTCGACTGTTAGCTCGCATTTCTCACACCGAGAAGACAGCACAGACAGAAGTGTCTGTGCTACATCCCCTCATTTCTCCGCGGCTCGACGGCGGTGAAATCAGCCGTGACGTTGGGGGCGTCGCCCCAGAGCCGCTCCAGGCCATAGAAACGCCTGCAGTCCTCGGTGAAAACATGGATGATGAAGTCGCCGAAGTCGACGAGGATCCAATGGCCCGGAGTCATTCCTTCGACCAGGAGCGGTTTGACCCGTGCCTGCTCCCGCAGCCGGTCGACGATCTCACCGGCGATGGTCTGCGCCTGGCGCTCGGAGTTCCCCGTACAAAGAATGAAGTAGTCCGCGATCGAGGTAACCTTGGCCACCGACAGGACGTCCAGGTCGAATGCTTTCTTGTCGAGTGCTGCCTCGACGGCAAGCTGCACGCGGTCGCGGATCGGGTCGTTCAAGAATCCCCCTCATCATAGAGTCTGTACTTCTCGATATGGCGAGCTACCGCCGGAGCGACGAGGTCGCCGATCGATTGCCGCGAGCGTACGCGCAATCGAATCTCGGATGAAGAGACCGGCACCTTCGGGTTGTCGACGAACACCAAACCTCCGGCGCGAGGAGCTTCGGCCGGCGTGGTCAGGCGCTCCCGCATGCCTTCTGGCAGCGGAGAGCTGCCCCGCCTCAGCACCACGAAGTTGGCCAGCTCCAGGATCCGGTCGAGATCGCGCCAGAGCGGCAGGGCCGGAAGGTTGTCGTCGCCGATGATCCAGTCGAGGCGCGAATTCGCATACGATCCGGCCAGAGCTTCGAGGGTCTCGACGGTGTAGGAGATCCGCTCCCGCTCGATCTCCCACGTCGATACTTCCGACCAGTCATCGGCTTCGGTGGCCATGACGGCCATGGTGAAGCGGTGCCAGCTGCTGACAGTGGCCTGCGCGCTTTTGAAAGGCTGACGGAACGCCGGCATGTACACAACGCGATCCCATCCGAGCAGCGGCATGGCGCTGACGATCGGCTCGCGGTGCCCGTTGTGAAATGGGTCAAAGGTACCGCCGCAGATTCCGATTCGTCCCGGCTCACTCATCGACGCGCGTCAGTGCGGCGGACTCGGCATCGGAGGTCTCGCGAACCACCCGCGCAAGCATACGAATCAGCTCGCGCACATTCGTGCCGGCCACAGCCGAGACCTCGATGTAGGGATAGTCGTTGCGCTCGGCATAACGCCGAAGCGCTTCGGAGTTGCCTTCGATGGCTGAATCGAGTTTTGACCCGCAGATCATGCGCGGCTTCTGCGCCAGGGTCTCCGAATAGAGGCCCAGCTCGCGCGCGATGACCTCGGCGTCTTCGGCAGGCGTCTCACCCGTCGAGAGGTCGACGAGATGAACCAGGATCGAACAGCGCTCGACGTGCCGCAGAAAGCGGTCGCCGAGGCCGTGTCCCTCGTGTGCTCCTTCGATCATTCCCGGGATGTCGGCGACGACGAACGTCTGGTCGTCGTCGGCCTTCACCACTCCGAGGTTGGGCACCAGAGTGGTGAAAGGATAATCGGCGATCTTCGGCTTGGCCGCGCTGATCACGGATATGAGTGTCGACTTACCGGCATTGGGAAGGCCGATCAATCCGACGTCGGCGATCAGCTTGAGCTCGATCTCCAGCTCGCGCTCCTGGCCTGCTTCACCGGGCTGCGCGAATCGCGGCGCCTGCCGGGTGGCCGTGGCGAAATGCTGGTTACCGAGACCGCCGCGGCCACCCTGGGCCACGAGGATCTTCTCTCCGTCGTACGACAGATCGGCGAGGATCTCGCCGCTGGCACGGTCGCGGACGATGGTCCCGATCGGCAACTTGATGATGACGTCTTCCCCGGCCTTGCCGGAACAGTTCGAGCCCATGCCATGCTCGCCGCGTCCGGCTTTCCAGTCGCGCTGGAACTGGAGGTGGTAGAGCGTGTTGAGGCGTCGGGAGGCCACGAGATGGATGGAGCCGCCGGCACCGCCATCGCCGCCCGACGGTCCACCTTTCGGGACGAATTTCTCGCGGCGGAATGCGATGCATCCGCTGCCGCCGTCCCCCGCTTTGACTCGGATGGTCGAGTGGTCGATGAACATCAGATCCGCTCGGGAAGGCAGAAAGCAGAAGGCAGAAGGCAGAAAGCGGAATTGCCGGGCCATGAGCGCGGAGCGCGCGTCATCCCTGGCGTCTGCGGGAGATTGCTCTGGAGAGGATCGAGAATCGTCAATGATTGCGGCATCATGTAGCACAGACACTTCTGTCTGTGCAGTCTTCTGCGGTCAGGCTCGAACTTACCCCGATGATCCGGGATCCGATCTTACTCCGCCTGTGGCGCAACGCTGATGAAACGGCCGCTTTTTCCCTTGTCATGGAATTGAACGATGCCGGCGATCTTGGCGAAGAGGGTGTGATCGCGTCCGATACCGACGTTGATGCCGGGATAGAAACGGGTGCCGCGCTGACGGACGAGAATCGAGCCGCCGGTCACATACTGACCTGCGAAGCGCTTCACGCCCAGCATCTTCGGCTGCGAGTCGCGGCCGTTGCGGGAGGAACCCTGTCCTTTCTTATGAGCCATTGCTGAGCCTTCCTGTCGAGAGTCGGAGCCGGAGTCAGAGCTGAATCGAGTCGATGCGCAGCTCGACGAGATCCTGACGGTGACCGTGCTTCCGCTTGTACATTTTGGTCCGCTTTTTCTTGAAGACGATGATCTTTTCACCGCGCGACTCGCGGATGATGGTCGCCGAAACGGTCGCTCCATCGATGAGCGGAGCGCCGAAGCGGGCATTATCGCCGCCGACCATGAGCACTTCGCCAAACGTGACTTTGTCGTCGCTGGCCGATCCGAGAACGTCCCGCTCCACGCGAATCAACTCGCCAGCCGCCACACGATACTGCTTTCCACCGGTACGAATGATCGCGTACACAACGACCTCCAAATCAAAGGAACCACGCCTTTTAGCACACCAAGGGGGGTGGGTCAACTTCAAGTAGATCGGACTAACGCGACACCCCGTAGGGGTATTCCGCTCGGGGCCGTTGACCTCGGTCGCGCGCACGGATCGGCTCGGTTACCAAAAAGCAATCAATTGAACGCCTGATTCCGTTTCTTGAATCC
>JADGNX010000230.1 GCA_017883265.1 Thermoanaerobaculia bacterium | reverse complement strand
CCAGCCCAGGCGATCGATCCTTCGATGTCCTCCGCCAGGAGCTCGCGATCGAACGAGAACGAGTCGTTGAAGCGACGCAGAGTCGCTGACGCGGGTGCGGCGAAGCGCCCTCCCCAGAGAGCGGGCGTTTCCCCTCCCGGCCCGGCGCTTCTGAGAGCCGTCGCTTTCTGATGGGACGAGGTCGTCACGACCGGACAGCCGCCTCGTTTCTGATTACAAACGGAGCGATCCGCTTGCGGCCTCGCGTCGGCAGGCCGAAGAGCTTGATGAAGCCCTCCGCATCCTTAGCGTCGTATCCCTTCATGTCGAATGAGGCCAGGCTCTGCGAATAGAGCGAATGCGGCGACTGCCGCGACACGACCGTGGCCGTCCCCTTGAACAGCTTCAACGTCACCGTGCCGGTGGTCGTCTCCATCATCTTGTCGACGAAGGCATCGAGGGCCTCCTTCAGCGGCGAGAACCACTGTCCGTTGTAGACCAGCTCCGCGTAGCGCGTGGCGATGCGCTCCTTCTCGTGCGAGCTGTCGCGATCGAGCGTGAGCGATTCGAGCGCTTTGATCGCCGTCACCAGGAGAGTGCCGCCCGGAGTCTCGTAAACGCCGCGCGACTTGATTCCGATCAGACGATTCTCGACGACATCGGCCCGTCCTACGCCGTGACGGCCGGCGATCTCGTTCAGAGTTGCCACGAGCCTGGCCGGTGAATGTCTGACGCCGTTGACAGAGACGGGCGTTCCTTTCTCGAAGCCGATGACGACTTTTTCGGCAGTCGCCGGAGCGGCCTCCGCGCTCGCGGTCAGCTTGAACATCGACTCTTCCGGCTCGAAGGACGGATCTTCCAGCGGTCCACCCTCGTGCGACAGATGCCAGAGATTCCGATCGCGCGAATACGGGTCCTTCTTCGTCGCCGGCACCGGGATCCGGCGCTCGGCGGCGTAGTCGATGGCGTCGTCGCGCGAGATGATGTTCCACTCGCGCCACGGCGCGATGATCTTGAGCTCCGGAGCGAGGGCCTGATAGGCCAGCTCGAAACGGACCTGATCGTTTCCTTTCCCGGTGCAGCCGTGAGCCAGGGCGTCGCAGCCGGTCTCCAGCGCCACCTCCACCTGCTTGCGCGCGATCAGCGGACGGGCGGTCGACGTCCCGAGCAGATAGTCTTTCTCATAGATCGCTCCGGCCTTCAGCACCGGAAAGAGATAGTCCGCTGCGAACTCCTCTTTCGCCTCGACGAGATGAAAGTCCACAGCTCCTGTGTTGAACGCCTTCGCCGCCAGACCGCTGGTCTCTTCCTGCTGGCCGACGTCGACGGCCACCGCCACCACCTCGCAGCCGTAGTTCTCCTTCAGCCAGGTGATGATGATCGAAGTGTCGAGTCCACCCGAATACGCCAGCGCTACTTTCTTGACCTTGTCCACGTGCTGACTCCTCAATGTCGATTTCTTCTTCGCCGCGTGGTCAGGCCACGGAACGTTGTCGATTGCTTAACTGCTCGCGCGCGGGCAGAGTTACCGCCGGTGCCAGCACGGCCTGGAGCGTTACCAGAAACTCCGCCAGCGCCTTCTTCGGAACGATGTACGGCGGCAGCAGGCGCAGCACGCGCTCACGCGCGGTGCCGACCACGAACCCTCGGGCCAGAAGCTCCTTCGCCACCGGCGCTGCAAGGCGGTCCAGCTCGATGCCCCACATCATGCCGCTCCCGCGGATCTCGACGATGGCCCCATTTGACTGCCCACGAAGGCTCTCGAGCTGCTGGCCAAACCACTTCCCGAGCACCGTCACCCGTTCCAGGAGGTGCGAGTGCTCGATCTCATCCAGCAACGCGATCCCCAGCCGGCAGGCGATCGGATTGCCGCCGAACGTCGTACCGTGATGTCCCGGTTTGACCAGCCCTTCGAGCGCCGGGCCGGTGATGACCGCTCCCAGCGGAAGTCCGCCGCCGAGCGGTTTGGCCAGCGTCACGATGTCGGGAACGACGCCCGATTTCTCGTACGCGAACAAGGTCCCGGTCCGGCCGAGGCCGCACTGGATCTCGTCGAAGATCAGCACCGCTCCGCTGCGGTCGGCGAGCTGGCGCGCAGCGATGAGAAATTCGTCGGTGAGCGGGACGATTCCCCCTTCACCCATGACCGGCTCCAGGAGGATGGCGCAGGTCCGCTCCGATACCGCGGCGGTCAATGCCGCGATGTCATTCGGCGGAACGAAGATCGCCCCTGGCACCATCGGCAGGAATGGCGAGCGGTAGGCCTCATGCCCGGTGAGAGCGAGCGAGCCCATGGTCCGGCCGTGAAAGCTCTCCTCGAGCGCCACGAACTCCGAGCGCCCGGGGTTGGCCAGGCGGGAAAACTTGAGCGCAGCCTCGTTCGCCTCCGTCCCGCTGTTGCAGAAGAAGGCCCGGTTGAGCCCCGAAGCGCGAACAAGCCGCTCGGCGAGGATGCCCTGCGCCGGGTGGTAGAAGAGATTCGAGACGTGCAATAGCTGCCTGGACTCGTCGCGGAGCGCCTGAATCAAACGCGGATGCTGGTGCCCGAGAGCGTTGACGGCGATGCCACCGAGGAGGTCCCAGTACTCTTTTCCAGCGGCATCGGTCAGACGTGCGCCTTTGCCGCTCCGCGGATGGAACGACGTGCGTGCGTAGGTGGTGAGCAGGAAGGCCTGCTCGCGCGATTCGACAGCGGCGGGCGATTCGTCAGGCTGCAACAAGTTGTGTCCCTCCGTTTCCTCCGGACAGTGCCAGAGCATGGTTGCGCGGTCCGGCGATTGCGATCTTCCCCACCCCACCTCGCATAGCGCCGAGCGCCGCCTCGAGCTTCGGCCGCATCCCTCCGGTCACTTTTCCAGCTGCGAGCAGACGCTCTACTTCGGCGGCGTGGAGCAGCGAGACGAGTTTCCCGTCGTCATCGAGGAAGCCATCGACGTCGGTTAGAAATGTCAGCGTCGAGGCATGAAGTGAGATGGCCACGGCCGCGGCGGCACTGTCGGCATTGACGTTCAGCAGCGCCCCATCCGGGCCGGCGGCCACCGAGGCGATGACAGGAAGGAAACCGGCATCCAGCAGAGCGTCGATGGCTCGCGCATTCGAGCGCGTGACCTTGCCGACGTGACCGAGATCGACGCCATCGATCGGCGGATGAACGTCGGCCTGGAGCGTTCCGCCGTCGGCGCCGGAGAAGCCGATGGCCGGGATGCCGAGGGCCGTCAGCTCCGCCACCAGCGACTTGTTGACGATGCCGGCGAGCACCGACACCACGACATCGAGCGTCGGCTGGTCGGTGATGCGAAGTCCGGCGTGCGTCCGTTTCGGAATGTCGAGCGCCGCAAGCGCCGCGTCGACACGCTTTCCGCCGCCGTGCACGACGACCAGGCGCGTGCCGCTCTCGAAGGCACGTGCCGTCGCGGCCAGCGCGTCGGTTCGCGAGTCGACGTCCTCGAGCAAACTACCGCCCAGCTTCACGACGTGGACCCGGCCGTCCGTCATGACAGCCCCTCGGTATCGGGATAGCCGAACATCCGGTTGAAGTTCTGCACCGCCTGCGAGGCGGCACCTTTGAGCAGGTTGTCGATGACCGACACCAGGACGGCCCGCTTCCCCCCCTGCAGGAGCTGGAAGCCGATCTCCGCGCGCGGCGTGTTGACGACGTCCTTGAGCTCCGGCAACTGGCCATGCGGCAGCACCGTGACCAGATGCGACGCAGCGTAGGCCTTCGTGTAGAGAGCCAGGACATGCTCGGCCGTCAGCGGCTCCGTGAATGCCACGTGGATGGTCGACAGGATGCCGCGCACCGTCGGCAGGAGATGCGGCACGAAGATGAGGGTGGCCCGATCGCCGAGCTTCAAACCCTGGCGAATTTCCGGCTCATGCCGATGCCCGGCCACTCCATACGCCTTGAAGTTTCCAAACACCTCGGCGAACGAATAGGCCAGCTCCGACTTTTTCCCCGCTCCCGAGATGCCGCTCATGGAGTCGCAGATGAGCGGCTGGTCGCGATCGATGAGCGCCGCGAGCGGCCGAACCGCCAGAAGGACCGAGGTCGGGTAGCAGCCGGGGTTGGCCACGAGACGCGCCGTCGTGAGCTCACCGTTGCAGAACTCCGTGAGCCCATAGACCGCTTCGCGCAGCAGCTCGGCGCGCGGATGCTCGAAGCCGTACCAGGTCGGATACGACGCGCTCTCGCGCAGCCGGAACGCGCCCGAAAGGTCGATGACCCGGACGCCGCGATCGAGAAGCTGCGGCACCACCTCAGCGGCGATCTCATTGGGCGTTGCCAGAAAGACGACGTCGGGCTTCGCCGCCAGGAGAAGATCGAGATCGAAGGGAACAGCATCGGGCCCCGTGGCGCGCGATAGAGAAGGATGAAGCGAACGAAACGGAGTCGTTCCGCTCTTCGCGCCCGAGAAGACGGCCGCGAGGTTCGCGTGCGGATGTCGCGACAGGATTGCGGCCAGCTCTCCTCCGGCATACCCGGTGGCGCCGACGACGGCGACGCTGGCAACTGCATCAGAAAGGTTCGTCATGGCTGGAATGCCTCACCCGCGCCCCCTCAGGAGCGCGAGGCCCTTCGCCCGAGGCTGACAATACCCTGAATGCGCCGTGCCAGGGCGGTGGCGGACGCGGCGTGCCTGAGCGCCACGAAGATCGTGTCGTCGCCACCGATCGTTCCGATGACATCGGTGAGCGCGGCGGCATCGAGCGCACTGGCTACCGGCTGTGCCGCCGCCGCAGGAGTGCGGATGACGACGAGGTTCCCTCCCGCTTCCGCAGAGAGGACCGAATCGCGCAGCAGCTGATTGAGCCGCTCCTCACGCAACTCACGCGGAGCAAAGGAGATGACCGGTGAAGGCGCAGCGGCCATATCCTGCGGCGCCACGTACCCGGAAGGCGTCTTGGCCAACCCCAGCTCCTTCAGATCGCGCGACAGAGTCGGCTGCGTAACCTCGAGTCCCCGCTTGCGAAGGACAGCCAGGAGCTGATCCTGCGAATGAACGGAGATCTCCCGCACGATGGAAAGGATCTCATCGCGTCTCCGCATCACGTCGCCCTGCGAATGTTTATGCATCATCATGAATTTTTATGCATGTTCCCCGACAAGTCAACAGATTTCGAAGGAAGAGATTCCTGGGATGCCTCACAGCCCCAAAGTGGAGCGGCGGTCGCCCCGGCCGCCAACCGTTCGGCGTCGAGCCGAACGGCATCCTCGAAGCAATCTGCCAGAAAGCTCACTACCCCGGGCCTGCCATAATCCGCTCGTGTCTCGCGACCGGCTCGCTCTCTCCATCGCCCGGTGGATCTCGATTCTCTGTCATCCGCTTGTTCTGGCCTCGCTTCTCCTCCTCTCCGGCACGATCAAACGAGAGGGCCTGACCGCCGGTCTCGAGTCGGCTTCCACGGTCCTCGGATTCGTGGTGATTCCGATCGCCCTCTTCATGGCCTGGCGGTTTCGGTCAGGGGCCTGGAGCACCATCGATGCGTCCCGCCCACGGGAGCGTCCCGCGCTCTATGGATTTGCCCTCGTTCTGCTCCTCGGCCTCCTCCTCATCGTCGCCCGCAGGCCCGAGATGCGATACCTGGCCCGGACCACGTTCTGCCTGGTCGGGATGCTCCTCGTCGCCTTCATGCTGAACCGCTGGATCAAAGCGTCTCTTCATCTCTCCTTCTGTGCCTTCTCAGGAGTCGTAGCTCTCAACTTTGCCGTCCCCCTGGGAGTGCTTCTCCTCGCCGCCCTCCCCCTTCTATCCTGGGCCCGGGTGCGAATGGGAAGGCACACCCTCTCCGAGGTTATCGTCGGAGCCTCCCTCGGCCTCAGCGCCGGTGCCATCGCTGCCTTCCGATAGTTTAACCAGCACGACACGGCAACCATGCAACGAGCGGTCGATCGCGTCGCGACGGCCGCTCGTTGCGATTCTTCGCCGACGCACCGCGGGGATGTCGTCTGCAGACTGCAGACTTGACCGT
>JADGNX010000042.1 GCA_017883265.1 Thermoanaerobaculia bacterium | reverse complement strand
CGATTCTGCTCTCGTCGGTCATCGTCTTCGTAGTCAGCTCCGCAATTCACATGCTTCCGCTCTGGCACAAGAGCGACTTCCCCGCGCTGCCGGAGCAGGCCAGGGTGATGGACGCTCTCAGACCATTTGCCATCCCACCGGGTGACTACATGATGCCCCGCCCTTCGAGCATGAAGGAGATGAAGACCCCGCAGTTCACCGAGACCCTGAAGCGGGGGCCGGTCATGATGCTCACTGTCCTGCCGAACGGCCTGATGTCGATGGGTAGAAACCTGGTGCTCTGGTTCCTCTACTCGATCGTCATCGGAGTATTTTCCGCTTACGTGGCAGGCCGCGCCTTACCGGCGGGCGCCGACTATCTCGAAGTCTTCCGTTTCGTCGGGTCGATCGCCTTCATCGGCTACGCCCTGGCGCTCTGGCAGATGTCGATCTGGTACCGCCGCGCCTGGAGCTCGACGATCAAGTCGACGGTCGATGGTCTGATCTACGGGTTGCTGACGGCGGGGACATTCGGTTGGTTGTGGCCGCGGTAGCGAGCCATTAAGTCCCCCGATTCCTGGTGCTGCTGTCCACAGGAGCGTCGTGGACTCGATTGCACTCCACCGTGTCGGGACGCCAAAACCGAGACGAAGTTCACATTCCCGACAACGGCCCGTTCGAAGACAGTTACGGGCGTCCCGGAACGAACGCCCGATGAGGATGGACCACGCCGCCGCGCGCTGGCCCGGTATCTGCTGACTCTCCTCGAGAACGTGAAAATCGCTTCGTGAGCAGAAGCGTCGCGAACGCGACGATATCTCATCGATCCGAACGGAGACGCCGATGCCGAAGGCAATTCATCTTCCTCTTGCGGTTGCATTCATGACTCTCGCTCTTGCCGGCTGCGGCGAGGTGGCCAGGCTGCCTCTGGACGCGGGCATGGGCCCCAATCCCACCCTCCCCTCGCCCCGCCCCACCCTCATCCCGACCGTGCATATCGCTCCCGCCAAAGGCTGGCCTCCCGGCGGGATGCCAACTGCGGCCGGCGGTTTAGCCGTGAGCGCTTTCGCCACCGGCCTCGATCATCCACGCTTTCTCTACGTTCTCCCGAACGGCGACGTGCTGGTGGCGGAGACGAACGCCCCTCCCAAACCGGACGATCAGAAGGGGATCCGCGGCTGGTTCTTCAAGCGGTTCCAGAAGAAGGCCGGTCAAGGCGTACCGAGCGCCAACCGGATCACGCTGCTGCGCGACGCCGATGGCGATGGCACAGCGGAGACCCGAACGGCATTCCTCGAAAACCTCAACTCCCCCTTCGGCATCACTCTGGTCGGACACCGTCTCTACGTGGCCGACTCCGATGCTCTCTTGAGTTTTCCCTACGAAGACGGAGCGACGAAGATCACGGCGCCCGGCGTGAAGGTCGTCGATCTCCCCGCAGGCACCATCAACCACCACTGGACCAAGACCGTCGTCGCCAGCCGCGACGGCTCTCACCTTTACGTTTCGATCGGCTCGAACAGCAACGCCGGCGAGAACGGCCTCGATAAGGAGGTCGGACGCGCGGCCATCCTGGAGGTCGACCCCGCTACCGGATCATCGCGGATCTTCGCCTCCGGGCTGCGCAACGCAGCGGGGCTAAGCTGGCAACCACAGAGCGGCGCACTCTGGGCTTCGGTCAACGAGCGCGATGAGATCGGCAGCGACCTCGTGCCGGATTACATGACGGAGGTCAAAGACGGCGCCTTCTATGGCTGGCCCTTCAGCTATTTCGGACAGCACATCGACACTCGGGTCAAGGAACAGCGTCCCGATCTCGTGGCCAGGGCGATCGTTCCCGACTATGCTCTCGGAGCGCACACCGCCTGCCTCGGCCTCGCGTTCTACGATGGCAATCTCCTCCCAGGACGCTACTCGGGCGGCGCGTTCGTCAGCCAGCACGGCTCCTGGAATCGCAGGCCGCGCAGCGGCTATAAGGTGATCTTCGTGCCGTTCGCTGCTGGGCGGCCGGCTGGCGCAGCCGAAGATGTTCTCACCGGGTTTCTGGATCCCGGGGGGAACGCATTGGGACGGCCCGTCGGCTTGGCGGTAGACCGCGCAGGAGCGCTCCTGGTAGCCGACGATGTCGGCAACACCGTCTGGCGTGTAAGGCCGGCGCGATAAGGAAGAGTGACGGTGAAGAGCAATGGTGATCTACGCGGCCAGAATGCGCTCGATCAGACCCAGCAGCGGCCCGCGATTCTCCGCGACTATGAGAGCGGCAATGACCAGTGACATCGACCGGGCGCCCGTGAGCCCATAAATCTGGGTGCGCTTCAGACTATCTTCGGGCAGGCTGAGCATCGAATCGAGGATCGCGCCATCGCTGCTGCCCGCACCAGCTGCGGGATGATCCAGGCAGAGGAACCTGGAAACGATCGGCGCGGCAGTTGTCGAGCTCCCGCCAGATCGAACTCGACCCTGATCTCCAGCGAATGAAACCCCGCCAAAACTACCGACGACGTGACTCTGCGGCAATCCGACAGGACCACCCGATAGCCCTTGATCGACTCTCATGACATATAAGACTCGGAGCGATGAGTCGGCAGAACAGATATTTGTGAAATCAAACCTCCCCGGCGAGAGGATTTCCGTTGGCCAGGCTACCGTTCCACCAGTATTGGAGCTCGCGGCGGGAATCCGGTCAACAGCCAACGATCTGCTGCAAGGCCGGCGCTCATCGCCCCGGAGCGCGCACCAGCTTGTCGAATAGCTTGTCGATCGCCGATGTCAGGTCGTGGTCCACGCCCGAATGCACGGGCGAGGTCTGGATGATCGTACTGCGCGGCGCCACCAGCCAGTGGAAGCGCTCGCGCTGCGTCAGTTCACCGATGGGCCCGGCGGCCGGACCTCCCTGGCACACGCGCGGAATGACGGCCAGATGGCTCTCAATCACGGCAGAATCGACTGAGGGCGCCAGCGCCGCCAGGCGATCGCGGTCCAGCTCGATGCGCGAGGCCAGATAGCCCCGAGTGGAGCAGAAGAGGATCACGCCGGCGTTCATGAACTCGCCTCGCTCGACGCGCGGCACCACGCGGACGACGGCGTAATCAAATGAGTGAAGCTCGGGCATCGATCGCCTCCTCCACCCATTTGCGCGGCCCCTCGAGACGCCGCTGCAGATAATGACGATAGGCCGCGCGATGCTCCGGCACCGTCGGAAACATCGGCACATCGCCGAGCCATGATTCCGGAATCGCCTCGATGACCGCTTCCAGCGCAGCCGGCGTCAGGAGCTCCGCGATGCGCCCATCGATTGCCGCCAGCTCGGAGGCCCACGGCAGGAGGACATGGTTTCTGATCTGGGAAAATCCGAGGCGGCTCCGCTGGGGGTAGTCGTCGTCCCAGTTGTGATGGAAGTACAACGACGCACCGTGATCGATCAGCCAGAGATTGCCGTGCCAGACCAGTAGGTTGGTGTTGCGGGCGGTGCGGTCGACGTTCGTCACCAGGGCGTCGAACCAGACGATCGTTGACGCCAGACCGGCCCTTCCCAGCAGCGGCTTGTCGATCAGGGGATCGAAGGTGATCGAGCCGGGAAGATAGTCCAGAGCCAGATTGAGGCCTTCGCTGGCCCGCAGCAGGTCCTGGATCTCGGGATCGGGCTCGGTCTTCGCCAGCCGGCCATCGAGCTCCACAAAGACGATTTCCGGAACCGGCAGCCCCAGGAGACGGCCGATCTCTCCGGCCACCAGCTCGGCGACGAGGGCCCGTGGGCCCTGTCCGGCGCCGCGAAACTTGAGGACGTACGTGCCGTCGTCGTCGGCCTCGACGATGGCCGGCAGCGATCCACCCTCGCGCAGCGGGGTCAGATACCGCGTCGCTGTGACGGTGCGGATCATCGGGCCCTTCACGGCATGCCCATGATGCTGCTCTTCGCCGTGCCGGTCATGGAGGCGCTCGCGGTATTCATGAGCTCAAACGGCGCCTCACATGCTGCGGCCGACTGCCGGCACGATGATGCGCAGCTCGTCCATCAATCGGGCGAACTGGGCGGGATAGAGCGACTGCGGCCCGTCGCAGACCGCCTTCTCCGGATCGTGATGGACTTCGATCAGCACGCCGTCGGCGCCGGCAGCGACGATGGCGCGAGCGAGAGGCACGACCTTGTCGCGACGCCCGCTGGCGTGAGACGGATCTGCGATGATCGGGAGATGGGATAGTTTCTCGATGACCGGGATGGCCGAGATGTCGAGCGTGTTTCGCGTCGCGGTCTCGAAGGTGCGGATTCCGCGCTCGCAGAGAATCACCTCGTAGTTGCCGCCGGCCATGATGTATTCGGCCGCCAGGAGCCATTCCTGAATGGTGGCCGACATGCCTCGCTTGAGAAGGATCGGCTTCCGGATCTGTCCAAGAGCAGAGAGCAGATTGAAGTTCTGCATGTTCCGCGCGCCGACCTGCAGGATGTCGACGTACGGCAGCATCCCTTCGATCTGGCTGATCTCCATCACTTCGGAGACGGTGGCCATGTCGACCTCGTCGCCTGCAGCACGAAGCAGCTTGAGTCCCTCCACGCCCATCCCCTGAAAGGCGTACGGCGAGGAGCGCGGTTTGTAGGCTCCGCCGCGAAGAACGCGCGCCCCGGCTTTCGCTACGCCGCGGGCGGTCACCAGGAGTTGCTCCTCGCTCTCGATGGTGCACGGCCCGGCCATGATGATCACCTCGTGACCGCCGATGGGCACCCCGCGTGCCGTGACAATCGTTTTCTCCCGCTTGAAAGTGCGGCTGGACAGCTTGTAAGGCTCGCTGACCCGGAACACCTCCTGCACGCCGTCGAACAGCTCGAACTCTCGCTGGTCGATGCTGGCAACATCCCCTACCACCCCGAGCACGGTCTGATCCGCACCGGTGGAGCGGTGGACGTCAAACCCGCGCCCGATCAACTCCGCCACGACCCGCTCGACCCGTTCGTCGGCGGCATGCTTCTCCATCACGATGATCATCGATAGGTTCCTGTTGTCCTTGTCTCGCTCGAGGTACGGCCAGCCGTCAGGGCGCCCGCCGGGCTGCCTTCAGAATGTGAAGCCCGCTCCTTCTTCCGGTTTCCCCGCTTCCCTCTCCACGCGTCTGGACTCGTCGATGATGCGCTCGAAGAGACGGCGGATCGCGGAGGGGTCGAGCGGACCGGCGGAGGTTTGCTCGGTATGAGCCAGCACCTCCTTTTCCCGCTCCGGCACATAGATCGGCAGACCGAGGGCTCTCTTGATCTCGCCGACCTGGACAGCGTACTTGGCGCGCTGATTCAGCAGGCGGACCAGCACCTCGTCGACGCGATCGATCGCTTCACGCAGCCGTGTCAGATCCTCCGTCGCATCAGGTCCGTGGCCCGAGTTCATTGCGCTCACTTCTTACCCATGATGGAGCGGACCACGTCGGCGGCGCGGCGTGCCGCCCCGGCCGGCGGGCCATCGGCGATGGCTCCCACGATGGCGCTGCCGACCACCACCGCGCTGCAGTGACCGGAGAGCAACTGGTAGTGTTCGTGTGTGGAGACTCCGAAACCGACCGCCAGCGGTTTCTTCACCTGGGCGCGCATCTCATCGAGCCGGGTGAGGAGCGATGGATCGAGTTTCTTGCGGGCCCCGGTGACCCCGGTGGTGGAGACGTAATAGATGAAGTCGTCGCTGGCGTGATCGATGGCCGCGATGCGTGCCGGGTTGGAGGTCGGCGCGAGTAAGAAAATGAGACCCAGTCCGCGCTCGTGCAGCGACGTGCGCATCTCCTTCGCCGCCTCAGGCGGGAGGTCGGTCAGCAGAAGGGAATCGATCCCCGCTGCCGAAGCCCGCTCTGCGAACCGATCGGCACCCAGCCTCATGATCGGGTTGAGGTAGGAGAAGGCGATGAGCGGAACATCCGTCCCCTCTCTGATCCGCTCGGCGATCTTGAACACGTCCTGCGTCGCCGTGCCGTTGGCCAGAGCTCTCTGCGAGGCAGCCTGAATGACCGGCCCGTCGGCGATCGGATCGCTGAAGGGAATGCCCAGCTCGATGGCATCCGCTCCGGCATGGACCAGGGCCCGGACGATGGCTACGGTGGTGGCCCAATCGGGGTCACCGCAGGTGACATAGGCGATGAGACCGCAGCGCTTTTCCGTCTCCAGACGCTTGTAGAGCCGCTTGAGACGACCCGAGCGGCTGCCTGAGGGCAGACGATCTTCACTCTTGGTATTCGGCATCGCTCAACGTTCCTTGTTCAATAACTGCATGACCTGAGGCACATCCTTGTCTCCGCGACCGGAGAGGTTGAGGAGGACAATACTACCGTCCGGGATCTCCCGGCCGTGGCGTAAAAGGTATCCGAAGGCGTGCGCCGACTCCAGAGCCGGGATGATGCCCTCCAACCGGCTGACCTTGTGGAAGGCTTCCACAGCGTCGTCGTCGCTGCAGTCGTGGTACTCGATCCGCCCGGTGCTCTGGAGATAGGCGTGCTCGGGCCCGATGGAGGGATAGTCCAGGCCGGCCGATATCGAGTGTGTTTCGGCGATCTGGCCGTTCTCGTCCTGCAGGATCATCGAGCGGGTTCCGTGCAGCACCCCGAGCGTCCCGCCGCTGAAGCGCGCCGCATGCGATCCGAGCGCGCTGCCACGACCCCCGGCTTCCACCCCGATGAGGCGGATGGAAGGGTGCGGAATCAACTCGTGAAAGAGCCCGATGGCGTTCGACCCTCCCCCGACACAAGCGATGGCCACATCGGGAATCGCGCCAGCCTGCTTCCGGATCTGCTTGAGAGCTTCCTTCCCGATCACCGACTGAAAATCGCGGACCACCATGGGGTAAGGATGCGGGCCCAGGACAGAGCCGATGATGTAGTGGGTGGTCCGGACGTTCGTGACCCAGTCGCGGATCGCTTCGTTGATGGCGTCCTTGAGAGTCCGGCTCCCGCTGGAGACCGCAACGACCTCGGCGCCCAGCAGGCGCATCCGGAAGACGTTCAGCTCCTGCCGCGCCATGTCCACCTCGCCCATGTAGACCACGCACTCCAGTCCGAAGAGGGCGCAGGCGGTGGCTGTGGCAACGCCATGCTGACCGGCCCCGGTCTCGGCGATGATGCGCTGTTTGCCCATCCGCCTGGCGATCAGTGCCTGCCCGATGGCGTTGTTGATCTTGTGGGCGCCGGTGTGGTTGAGATCTTCGCGCTTCAAGAAGAGCCGGAAGTCGCCGCAGTGAGCGGCGAATCGCTTCGCTTCCGACAACGGCGTCGGGCGTCCGACGAAATCGCGGAGAATTTCATTCAGCTTGGCCTTGAACTCGGGGTCGCGCTTAAGACGGCGATACGCCGCTTCGAACTCCTCGAGCGGCTGCATCAGCGTCTCCGGGACATACTTGCCGCCGAAGTCGCCGTAGTAGCCGGCCTTGGTCGGGAACTGCTGGGCACGTGTGGTCATGATCTCCTCAGGCGCTCGAACAGGCGCCGCACTTTGTCGTGATCCTTGATGCCGGGTGACGATTCCACGCCGCTGGCGATGTCGATGCCGTCAGGCCGCACCTGACTCATGGCCCGGGCGATGTCCTCTGTGGTGAGACCACCGCTGAGGAAGAATGGCCTGTCGCGGCGCCAGCTCTCCAGTAGAGACCAGTCGAAGCGTCGCCCGGTGCCTCCGGATTGCCGCGAGTCGAGGGTATCGAAAAGCAGCCAGGACGCACTCCTATGGCCTGTTGTCTCCGGCAGAGACTGGCCGACACGCATACCCTTGATGACCGGGACGCTCATTGCGGCACACTCGGCGTCGCTCTCGTCGCCATGCAGTTGCACCAGATCGAGACCGACGGCATCGACCATCTCATTCACAGCCCGCGGCGTCTCATCGACGAAGACGCCGACGATCTTCGGCCGGCTCCTGTGGCCCTGCAGCGACCCGGCGATGGCCCTCGCCCGCTCCACAGTGACCGCGCGCTTCGACCGCTCGGCGAAGATGAGACCGATAAAGTCAGCCCCCTCGTCCGCGCAGAGCATGGCGTCCTCTTCGCGCGTTATCCCGCAGATCTTGATCTTCATCCGACCAGCTCCCTGACCGCGGCGGCGCGGTCGCTCCGGCGCAACAATGTCTCTCCCACCAGAAATGCATCGAAACCCGATCGCTCCAGGCGCTCGATGTCGGAGCGTGTGCGAATCCCGCTCTCGGAGACCTTGAGCACACCGGGCGGCATCAACAACGCAATGCGTTCCGAGGTCTCGAGGGTGACGGCGAAGCTGCGAAGATCGCGATTGTTGACTCCGATGAGACGCGCCCCCGATTCGATCGCACGCTGCAACTCCGCCTCATCGTGCACCTCGACCAGAGCGTCACAGGAATGTTCGTGGAGCTGCGTGATGAAGTCGCGTAGCTGAGACCCGTCGAGGAGCGAGGCCAGAAGCAGGAGTGCGTCCGTTCCGGCGGCCACAGCCTCGTAGATCTGAGCCGGATCGACCACAAAGTCCTTCATGATCACCGGCAGCCCCGACCCGGCCGCCCTCCCGATCCACGCTCTCGAGCCGCCAAAGAAATCGCGCTCGGTAACGATTGAGAGCGCCGCAGCACCGCCGCGCTTGTAATCGGAGGAGATCCCTTCGACGTCGGGATCGGGCACGATCGGTCCGGCAGATGGTGACGCTGCCTTGATCTCGGCGATGATCCGCGCCTGGCCGCCGCTCTTCCGTCGCAGTGACTCCGAAAACGCGAACGGCGTGCGCGACGACACCCGCTCCGCCGCCGCCCGTCGCAACTCCGGCACATCGGCCGGGGCCGCGGCCAGGCGCTGGCGTGTCCGGGCCACGATGCGCTGAAGGATGTCGGTATCGGTCACAACCCGCTCCCGACCGCATTCGTAGCGGCGATCAGCGACTCGAGCTTCCGCCGCGCCTCTCCGGAGTCGATCACCGATGCGGCCAACTGCACTCCTTCCCGGATCGTTGCCACGAGCCCGCCCACGTAAAGCGCAGCCGCGGCGTTGGCCAGCACGATGTCGCGCCGCGCACCCTTCTCTCCGCTGAGAATCCGTCCGGCGATCCCGGCGTTCATGGCGGCGTCCCCTCCGCGAAGCTCTTCCGGGTCGTGAGTGGTCAGCCCGATCTCCTCCGGCGTCAGCTCATACGTCCGCAGCACTCCGTCGCGCAGTTCGCAAACCACGGTCGGAGCGGAGACCGAGATCTCATCGAGTCCGTCGCGGCTGTGGACGACCATGGCGTGAACGGCCCCGAGATTGCGAAGGACCTCGGCCACGGTCTCCACCAGGCCGGCGGTGTAAACACCCATGACCTGACGCCTGGCAAATGCCGGGTTCGTGAGCGGACCGAGGACATTGAAGATCGTCCGCATTCCGAGCTCGCGCCGTACGGCGACGACGGCCCCCATGGCTGGATGGAGACGGGGGGCGAAGAGAAATGCCATCCCGACCCGCTTGAGGACGTCGGTTGTTTGTCCGGCGTCGAGGTCGATGTTCGCGCCGAGGTGGCGGAGCAGGTCTGCGCTGCCGCAGGCTGAAGAGACGGCGCGATTTCCGTGCTTGGCGACCAGCGCACCGGCCGCCGCCGCCACGACGGCCGCGAGCGTCGAGATGTTGAACGTCCCCCGGCCGTCTCCGCCGGTCCCACAGGTGTCGATGACGGTGTCGCTGTCGATGCCGAGCGGAGTGACCCTGGCTCGCATGGCCATGGCCGCTCCGGTGATCTCATCCGGCGTCTCACGCTTCATCCGGAGCGCGATCAGCAGCACGGCCTTCTGAACCTCGGTGGCACGGCCGTCCATGACTTCCCCGAAGAGCTCGTACATCTCCTCGCGCCCAAGGCTCTCTCCCTCCACGATGCGACGAATGGCCGCGGCAATCATGCGAAGCCTCCCTTCTGGAGAAAGTTTCTGATGATCTGATCGCCGTCGATCGTTCCGATCGACTCCGGATGGAACTGCACTCCGAAGATGGGACGGCCCCGATGCGCGATGGCCATCACCGTTCCGTCCGCTGCGCGGGCGTCGATGGTAAATACATCGGGAAGCGAGGAAGGATCGACGATCAGCGAGTGATAGCGAGCCACGCGCATCGGATTCGGACAATCTCGAAAGAGCCCGACACCTTCGTGGCTGATCTCGCTGACCTTCCCATGGACCGGTACGGCATCGCGCACCACCGCCGCTCCGAAGGCTTCGGCGATGGCCTGATGTCCGAGGCAGACGCCGAGAAGAGGCGTCGTCTCATTGCGGCGGATCAACTCGATGATCCGTCCGGCGCGCGAGGGCCGGCCTGGTCCCGGTGAGATCACGATGGCATCGGGTGAGGACGCCAGGAGCTCGCCCGGATCGAAGGCGTCGTTCCGCACCACGCTGACATCTTCACCGGTCAGGCGTTCGATCTGCTGAACGAGATTCCAGGTGAAAGAATCGTAGTTGTCGATGATCGTGATCATGATCTTGCCAGGACCGCGGTAGCGACGCCGATGGCTTTTCGCAACGCCGCGGACTTGCTGATCGTTTCTTCGAATTCGGTGGCCGGGTCGGAGTCATAGACGATCCCCGCCCCGGCCTGAATGAACGCCACGTCCTCACGCAACACGATCGTTCGAATGGTGATGCAGGAGTCGAGATTGCCGGAGAAGCCGATGTAGGCCACAGCGCCTCCGTACGGTCCGCGCCTCTGGGGCTCCAGCTCGTCGACGATCTCCATGGCCCGGATCTTCGGCGCACCGCTGAGCGTGCCGGCGGGAAAACAGGAGAGGAGAAGATCGATGGCGCTCCGTCCGGGACGCAGGCGGCCGGACACATCGGTCACCAGGTGCATCACGTGGCTGTAGCGCTCCACCCGGCAATAGGTGCCGACCTCGACGCTCCCGGCACGGCAGACGCGCCCCAGATCGTTGCGGCCGAGATCGACCAGCATGAGGTGCTCGGCGTTCTCTTTGGGGTCGGCCAGCAGCTCCGACTCCAGCGCGGCGTCCTCTTCCGCGGTGGCCCCACGCCGCCGCGTTCCGGCGATGGGACGGGTCTCGGCGAGATCGCCCGAGGCCCGCACCAGCATCTCCGGCGATGCGCCGACCAGCGTACAGTCGCCGGTCCGCAGCAGGAACATGTATGGCGACGGATTGATGGAGCGAAGGGCGCGGTAGAGCGTCAAAGCCTCTGAAGTGGGATAGTGCGACGACCACCGTTGCGATAGGACGACCTGGAAGATCTCGCCGGCCACGATCTCCTCTTTAGCCCGGACGACCAGGCCCTCGAACTCCCCGCGGCTCATGTTGCTCTCGAACCGAACGCTCGCCGCCGGCGGCAACTCGATGAGATCGGCCACTGCCGCGCGCAGGCTGGCCACTGCCAGATCCAGACGCTCGCCGGCAGATGCCAGCAGTTCACTGGACGGGGTATCGGACCCCGTCAGCATGTTGGCGATGACATAGAGGTGCTGCCGGACGTGATCGAACACGACGACGCTGTCGAAGAAGAGGAGCACGGCATCTGCGATCTCCCCCTCCCGGCCGTGTCTGTCCGGAATGCGCTCGCTCCATGTCGATATGCCATAGCCGAAGAAGCCGACGGCGCCGCCGAAGAACGGAGGAAGGGCGGCCTCTCCATGAACGCGCAGCGGGCGAAGCTCCTCTCGAAGCAAGGCGATCGGATCGGAGGCTCCGCGCTCGATGCGGAGGCTTCGCCGCGGATGGAAACCGACGAACGAGTATCGCCCGACGTTCTCTCCACGCTCGACGCTCTCGAAGAGGAAGGCCTCGCCCGATCGTCCGGCCAGGGCCTCGAAGGCCACTACCGGCGTGATGGCGTCGGCGCTCAACTCGCGGACGAGCGGCACGACGTCGTAATCGGGGCGAAGCGAATCGAGCTCTTCGGGTGTCATGACTGGTTATCGTCCTGGTTGCGCGCTGCAGTTCATCGAGCGGGCGGGTAGCGTTGTTGGAACTGCTGCACGGTCATCTCATCCTGTTGTCCTGTGGCCAGATCCTTCACCCGGATCGTGGCATCAGAGCCCGATACGATCACAGCGCGAGCGGCCCCGGACGTAACGGCGTACTTGAGCTGCTTGCCGACGTCGACCTTCCCCTCCTCTAGGGCCCGGTAGTTGAAGATCGTCGAATGTCCCCCGCTTCGCATCTGCCTGACCACGTCGATAGCCGCGATACGCGCGGATTCGTCGGCCGCAATCACGCAGACGTCCGCAGAGCGCGTGTAATTCTTCGCCAGCCGGCGGTCCTTGAGGAGCTCACCCAGCACGACGTCACCGAAACCGAATCCGAGAGCCGGCACGTCGACTCCGGCCAGCGAGTGGAACAGGCGGTCGTAACGGCCACCACCGCAGATGGCCCGCAACTGACCGCGCCGATCGAAGATCTCGAAGACGATGCCAGTGTAGTAGGCCAGGCCGCGGACGATCTTCATATCGAAGCGGATGTACTCACCGAATCCGAGACCGGTGAGCGTCGATTGGTACAGGCGCAACTCAGCCAGAATCCGATCGGTGATCTCACCGGTTCCGAGACGGCTGGCGATCTGGTCGAGGCTGAGTGAGGTCAGCTCCAGGGCCTCTTCGGCGGTCTTCGCGTCGAGACCGATCTCAGTCAGCCGCTTGATGCCGACCTCGCGCGGATCACGCTCGACTTTGTCGATCACGTTGTAGGCGACGGGGAGATTCTCCTCCGTCACTCCCAGCGCCAACAGGGCCTGATGCAGGAGGCGCCGGTCCGAATAGCGTGCCACGATGTCGTCGGGCCCCAGGCCGAGGGAGCGGAGAACATCGAGCGCTGCGGACAGGAGATCGGCATCGGCCAGAACCGACGTTTCTCCCACGATGTCCATGTTGAGCTGGAAGTGCTCCCGCAGACGTCCCCGCTGCTGCTTCTCATAACGAAAGAGCTGCGGCGTCGAGAACCAGCGCACCGGTTTCGGTAGCTCCTTGATCTTCGCCCCCAGCATCCGCACCAGGGTCGGCGTCATCTCCGGGCGGAGCGTCACCTCGCGATTCCCCTTGTCGGTAAAGTTGAACAGCTGGGCCACGATCTCCGGGCCCGATTTCTCGACGAACAGTTCCAGCGACTCGAGCGGAGGGCCGTCGTATTCTTCGAACCCGTAGCGGCGGGCCACTTCGCGCCAGACCGAAAAGATCTGATTCCGTCGCGCCATCTCCTCCGGATAGAAGTCACGGAAGCCGGGCAAAGCGGCGTGCCTGGTCATCGAAATTCCCCCCCACGGCGCGCCGGCTCCCGCCCTCTGCCGCCGACTCCCGTGGCCAGCGAGCTGACGAACAGCTCGTTCTGGCGGACGGCCTGGGCTTCGACGATTGCAAAGCCATCGACCACGGTTGCGCCGGCGGCGCGCGCCTCCTCGATCTGCTGCGCCCGCCCTCCGCTGTAGTCGACGTCAACATAGAGTGTGGATGGATTCAAGAGATGGCGGGGGAGCCCGCTCTCGACCGCGCCACTCAAGGTATTGATGACGATCGAAGCCCGGGCGTCACCGAGATCTTCCATGCGAGCCGCTACCGCGCCCAACTCGCGTGCCACAGCCTCCGCTCGCGTCAGCGTGCGATTGTAGACGGTCGTTTCCGCTCCGATCCGCCGGAGGGCCACGAGCGCGGAGCGCGCGGTGCCCCCTGCGCCGATCACGGCAGCCCGCGGCGGCGACCCGGCGTTGCGGACTGATTGCAAGGCCGAGACGAAGGCGTCGACATCGGTGTTCTCCGCGAAGATGCGGGCCTCACCGCTTCCGGGATCGACGAGGCGGACGAGCGTATTGACCGAGCGGCAGGCGCGCGCGTTCTGCATCATGACCGCCTCTCCACCATCGGCAAATGCGAACGCCTCTTCCTTGAAAGGGGCCGTGATGCTGAGCCCTCGGGGGGCGAAAGCCATCCCGGCCGCGAACGGCAGGAGAATCTCCTCGAACGACGGGATCGAGGCGATCGTGTAGGCGGCGGCAATTCCCCGCTCCCGGAACAGGGCGTTGTGGATGACTGGTGAAACACTGTGCCCAGCCGGGTTCCCAACCACGGCGAAGAGCGGAACCAGGTCGCCCGTCGATCCACAAGATCGCCGGGCGGCCGCGTCGCCATAGATTTCGAGAGCTCGCCCGATCGGGAGCTGACCGGGAGCGCCCGGCGTCGACGACCCGGCGGCAAAGAAGAAATGCGAGCCGAGGAACGGCGAGGCGATCCGGCTGTAGAGCCCCGGCTCCCCCATCCCGATCACGCTGACGCTTTGGCCGCTACCGATCGAGGCCTCGATCACTCGCAGCGACGCCAGCATCTCAGCAGTTTCAGCGAACGTATGCGGGGTTGCTGCAATCTTCAGATGAGCGCACGAGGAGCCAATGAAGCGTCGACGCAGATTCGCGAAATCGGGAAGGCCCTCAAAGTCGTGGGCAGAGAGAACGACGCGGCCGGCGTAGTCGGCAAGAGAAGCGACATCGAGGTCGTCGGTGAGCTCGACATCGACGAGATCGAATCGGCTGGCCAATGCCAGGCGGTCGAACTGAGGGTCGTGCGGTTGGGGGTGATCCGGAACCGACCGGCGGGTGGCGATGAGGAGCGAGGGAACGGCATCGCGCAGGCCGATCATCGCGCCGTCCGTCAGGGGCTCGGTGAAGGCATCGAATCGAATCTCAACCCCGTCGATATCGAGCGGAAGCTCGGCGATCGCCGCCAGCGCGGCGTCGAAGGAAGCTTCCAGAATCGTGGCCATGAGTTGCATCGTGGTTAGAAATCACCCGTCGTCGTCATCATCAACGGGCTCTCTCCCCATCCCCTGCCTGGGAATGAACGCGGATCACCAGGTTCGTCAATCATTGCCCCAATCCCCCTGAAAACAAAAAACCTCTTCCCGGAATCGAGAAGAGGTGCGGAGGTTCGATGTTCTTCTACAGCGCCCCTTCTCAATGGGGCGCGTGCGCGCGGCCCCTAGCTGCGGTAGTGCCACCAGCCGTAATACGAGTTGCGGGACGCCTTTCCAGTCATGAAGGGCAAAGGGTACGAAGATCGGATCAGCCTGTCAAGAGCATGTCCAGTCGATGTTCACTCTTCAGCCCTTTCAGCTCCTCACTCGTTTCACTCTTCACTCTTCTTTACAATGTCGCCATGCCGAAGAAATACTGGTTGATGAAGTGCGAGCCTGGCGCGTACTCGATCGATGACCTCGAGCGCGACGGATCGACGAGTTGGGAAGGCGTTCGTAACTTTCAGGCCCGCAACTTCATGCGTGACGAGATGCAGTTGGGCGACGGGGTCCTTTTCTACGCCTCCAATGCCGATCCCTCAGGCGTCAGTGGGATCGCCGAGGTCAGCCGGGCCGGGTATCCCGATGCGTTCTCGACGAAGAAAGGGCACATGTACTACGACGAAAAGGCCACCGCTGACGACCCGATCTGGACCATGGTCGACATCCGCTTCGTCGAGAAATTTCCCGACGTCGTCTCTCTCGACACCCTCAAGCAGATAGCCGGCCTCGAGAACATGGTGGTGACTCGCAAAGGCTCGCGCCTCTCGATCCAGCCGGTGACGAAGGATGAGTTCGAGATCGTCCGGAAGATGGGACGAAAGAAGAAGTAGTGGAGCGGCGGCCGCTTCGGCTGCCGAGGTGGGCTGCTGGCCCTGTTCCCGCACCGGCGCCTGAGAGCGGGGCAACCCTCCACTTTGGCGGTAACCAGGAAAAAGCCGCGTCTACCAGGAGTCGGAAATGCTGCCGTGCTCGATAGGCGTTCGTCCCGGATATGCCTCCACCGCCTCACGGAGGACCTCGACAGCCTGCCGCAGATCTGTCTCGTTGAGGACGTAGGCAATACGCACCTCCTGGCGCCCCAGTTGGGAGGCGTAGAAGCCGCTGGCAGGAGCGACCATCACCGTGCGACCGGCACTCTGGAAGTCGGTCAGCAGCCACGCGGCGAAGTGGTCGGCATCGTCGATCGGAAGCCTGGCTACACAGTAGAAGGCCCCTTCCGGCTTGAGAAGGAATGCGCCTGGAATCGAGGAGAGCCCCTGGAACAGAATGTCCCTGCGCCGCTGATACTCCTCGAGTACGCCGTCGAAGTATTCGTCGCCCAGACCCTGCGCAGCGGTGGCGATTCTCTGCGCCAACCCCGGCGGCGAGAGGCGACCCTGAGCCATCTTCGAGGAGGCGTCGTAAACCTCGCGGTTGCGCGTGACCAGGCATCCCAGGCGGATGCCGCAGGCGCTGTAGCGCTTGGAGAGCGAGTCGACAACGATGACGCGCTGCTCATGCTCCCCGAGGCCCAGTGCGCTGGCGACGCTCAGCCCGTCGTAGACGAATTCGCGGTACACCTCGTCCGAGATGAGAAAGAGATCGCGCTCGCGGCAGATGCCGGCGACCATCTCCAGCTCCTGGCGGCTGTAGACCGTGCCGGTCGGATTGTTCGGATTGCAGAGGATCACGACGCGCGGTCGAGGGTGCATTGCGAGCTGGCGATCCCAGACCTGCCGCGAAGGAATGTGGAACCCATCGCGTCCGCGGCTGGTAACCGGGACGAGATCGAGCCCGGCCATGGTGGCGAAGGCTTTGTAGTTGGCGTAGTACGGCTCGACGACCACGAGCCCGTCGCCCGGATTGGCGCAGGCCATGAGTGCGAAGAGGATGGCCTCGCTTCCGCCGGTCGTGGCGATGATCTCTCCTGGATCGAGCGCCACGCCCACGCGCTTCCGGTAGTAACTCTGGAGCGATGCGATGAATTGAGGGGTGCCGTTCGAAGGGGAGTACTCCAGTACCTTGTCGTCGATCAGAGCGAGCTGCTCCCGCATGCACGAAGGCGTCTCCAGATCGGGTTGACCGATGTTGAGGTGGAGAACGCGAATGCCGCGTCGCGTTGCCGCCTCGGCCAGCGGCGCCAGCCGCCGGATCGGAGACGCCGGCATGGCGCGGCCACGGGCTGAGATCTCCGGAGAGCTCCGTTCTGTGTCAGGGCGTTGAACCGATGTCATTTCTTCGTCTTGCCCTCCTGGCTCAGATTGCTCTCATGTTGCACCACCATAGGGCGTGCGAACGACGTGCCGCCGGAGGGCTCCTCGAGCCGCATCCGCCCGAATGTTGAATGTTTCGTGTCGGATAGCGATAACCGGGACAGCTAGCCACTCCAGTGGAGCGGCGGCCGCTTCGGCCGCCGGGGGGCGGGCGGCTGACCATGTTCCCCGCGCGGGCGCCCGAG
>JADGNX010000229.1 GCA_017883265.1 Thermoanaerobaculia bacterium | reverse complement strand
CTCCAGTCGATGAACGGTTCAATTCTGTCCAGCGGCACCTCGAACGACGAGACTCCCAGCGTCGCCGGCCGATCGAGCGGCGACGTAGACCAGTCGATGGACAGCCGGCGGGCGCGCGCCTCCTCGATGCTGAGCAGCGGCTGGACCTCGCGCGCAGCGTATTGAGTGCGCAGTCGCTCGAAGTCGGCTCGGGTTCGCTCGGCGAACTCTCCCCGCTTGTCGTCGCTGAGCAGCGAGCTCACCACTCCCACGGCTCGCGATGCGTCGAGCACGTGTACCGTGATGCCGGAATAGCGGGGAGCGATCTTGATCGCTGTGTGCAGGCGGCTGGTCGTGGCGCCGCCGATCAGCAGCGGGACCTTGAAATTGCGGCGCTCCATCTCTCTGGCCACGTGAACCATCTCGTCCAGAGAAGGGGTGATCAGGCCACTCAGGCCGATGACATCGGCCTTCTCCGCGATAGCCGCGTCGAGGATCTTGTCTGCAGCGACCATGACTCCCAGGTCGACGACGTCGTAGCTGTTACAGCCAAGAACGACTCCGACGATGTTCTTGCCAATGTCGTGCACGTCGCCTTTGACCGTAGCCATCACGATCTTGCCGCGCGCCGACAGGTCGCCCGATTCCTTCTTCTCGGCCTCCATGAATGGCAGCAGATGAGCCACCGCCTTCTTCATGACCCGGGCGCTCTTGACCACCTGCGGAAGGAACATCTTTCCGGCGCCGAACAGATTCCCGACGACATTCATCCCATCCATCAGCGGTCCCTCGATGATGGAGAGCGCGGATGGATAGATCGTCCGGGCCTCGTCGACATCGCTCTCCACGTAATCGGCCTGTCCCTTGACCAGAGCGTGGGACAGCCGCTCAGCTACGGGAGCGGACCGCCAGACTTCTTCGGCCTTCTCAGCCGTCCTGCCGGTCCCCTTCACGGAGTCGGCATAGCTGAGAAGGCGCTCGGTGGCATCGGAGCGACGGTTGAGCAGAACGTCCTCGACCATCTCCAGAAGATCGGCCGGAATCTCCTCATAGATGGCCAGCTGACCGGCGTTGACGATGCCCATGGTCAGGCCGGCCTGAATGGCGTGATAGAGAAAGGCCGCATGCATGGCCTCTCGGACCGTCTTGTTGCCGCGGAAGGAGAACGAGACATTGCTGATGCCTCCGGAAGAACTGGTCAGCGGGAACAACTCCTTGAGCTTCCGCACAGCCTCGATGAACGCAACGCCATAGTCGTTGTGCTCCTCCATCCCCGTGGCCACGGTGAGCACGTTCGGATCGAAGATGATGTCCGTCGGATCGAAACCGATCTCCTCGGTCAGGATTCGATAGGCACGCGAGCAGATCTCGATCTTCCTGGCGACGGTATCGGCCTGTCCCGACTCGTCGAAGGCCATGACGATCACCGCGGCTCCATAACGGCGGACCAGACGGGCCTGCTCTCTGAACTTGTCCTCGCCCTCCTTGAGGCTGATGGAATTCACGACCGACTTGCCCTGAATCGATTTCAGGCCGGTCTCCAGAACGCTCCAGCGCGAGCTGTCGATCATGACCGGCACACGGGCGATGTCCGGCTCGGAACCGACGAGGTTGAGGAACTCGGTCATGACCTTCTCCGACTCCAGCATTCCCTCATCCATGTTGATGTCGATGATGTTGGCTCCTCCCTCGATCTGCTGCTTGGCGATGGAAAGGGCCGCATCGAGCTCGCCGGCTTTGATGAGCTGAGCGAACTTCGGAGAACCGGTGACGTTGGTCCGCTCGCCGACCATGATGAAGTTCGACTCCGGAGTGATGGTCAATGCCTCAAAGCCGCTGAGCCGCAGGTGCGGTTCAGGGCGAGCCACAACGCGGGGGGGAATGCCGGCCACCGCATCGGCGATGGCCCGGATATGCTCCGGCCGGGTCCCGCAGCACCCTCCGACGACATTGAGCCAGCCGCTCGAGGCGAACTCGCGCACCACCACAGCCATCGATTCCGGCGTGTCGTCGTATTCGCCGAGGGCATTCGGAAGGCCGGCATTCGGGTAACAACTGGTGAGGACCGGCGCAATCGCGGAGAGCTCTTCGACGTACGGGCGCATCTCGCGCGCGCCGAGCGCGCAATTGATCCCGACTGAGAGTACGGAAGCGTGAGAGACGGAGTTCCAGAAGGCCTCGACGGTCTGTCCGGAAAGCGTGCGTCCCGAGGCATCCGTGATCGTGACCGAGATCATCACCGGCAGCCTCACCGCGCGATCGGCGAAGAACGTCTCGATGGCGAAGAGGGCGGCCTTGAGATTGAGAGTATCGAAGGTGGTCTCCGGAAGCAGGATGTCGACGCCCCCGTCGACCAGACCGCGAATCTGTTCGTAGTAGGCGGCCACGATCTGGTCGAACGTCACGGCGCGAAAGGCCGGATTGTTCACATCAGGCGACATGGAGGCAGTGCGATTCGTCGGACCGATCGATCCGGCTACGAAGCGCGGACGCGAAGGGTCGGCTGCAGTGGCGCTGTCAGCGGCCCGCCGGGCCACGCGCGCCGCTTCGAGGTTCAAGCGATAGACGTGCTCTTCAAAGCCGTAGTCGGCCATGGAGATGGCCTGCGAGTTGAACGTATTGGTCTCGATGATGTCGGCTCCAGCGTCCAGAAACCGGCGATGAATCTCTTCGATGATGTGCGGCTGGGTGAGCGACAGCAGATCGTTGTTGCCCTTCAGGTCGCGAGGATGATCGGCAAACTCGCTGCCACGGAAGGCCGCTTCGTCCAGGCCGTAGCCCTGGATCATCGTCCCCATGGCGCCATCGATCACCACGATGCGTCGGGAGAGCAGATCGAGCAGTTGCGCGGCGCGCGGCGTTGTGTAGTTCATGAAGTCCCCCGTGACTCTGTCCGGAAAAAGAAAAAGGCCCCACTTGCGCGGGGCCTGGGAATGATCCTCTTTCGGATTTCCAGTCTCGACTCTTTAGCTTTTTTTATCCTGGTTGCAAGCGGCCCCAACTCAATCCAGTGGTCCGTGAATCTAGTTCAGGCATGGGGGCAGTGTCAAATTCAGCGGAGGCGCGGATCGGAGCGATTGGACGGAATCCTCGGGCCAATCCTGGCCGTAGGATGGCCGTGTGGGGAAAGGCTCTGTTCAACGCGGCGGCTGCCGGGTCGTAATGACACGAGAAGCCCTAGCCGTCCGCGGCGGTAACCCCGGCTTCTCCAAGGAGAACCAGATGCGTAAACAGACATCATGGATTACGGCGCTCATCATCGCGGCCAGCATTGCTGCCGTTCCCTTTGCCTACGCCCAGCATGTGCGCGGCGCGGGCGCTCACGACCACGGCTTCGGATTTCTCGGACATCTGCAGCACGTCCGGCAGCAGCTCGATCTGACCGACGCTCAGGTCGCCGAGCTCAAGACCATCGGTGCGGCGCTCAAGGAGCAGAACGCTCCGTTCCAAACGCAGCTCCACGCCGGCCTGCACAGCGTGGCCACCACTCTGCTGACCAACCCCAGCGACGTGGCCGCCGCTCAGACCATTCTCGACCAGCAGAACGATGCCGAGCGGAACCTGAAAGCCAACACCCTGGCAGCAGCGTCGAAGGCCTTGACTGTCCTCACGCCCGACCAGCGGAGCAAGCTGGCGGATATCATTGCCAAACGATGGGCGGCCCGCGGCTGAGATGAGCGCGGTCCTGACAGCGGTCAAGGGGCTTCAAACGGAGCCCCTTCGCTGGCCGATCCGCTCAATCGGGCCGGACAGCGTGGCGAACAGCAATCAGGCAGACGATCCGCTGGAGCAGCGATCGATCGAGGCGGTCCGGAGCGGTAATCCGGACGCTTACGATTACCTCGTCTCCAAGTACATGCGGCGCGCCGTCTCGATCGCCTGGGGCATTGTCAGGAACGGTCACGATGCGGAGGATCTGGCCCAGGAGGCGTTTGTGAAAGCCTACGAGAGCATGGGTAGGTTCAGGACCGGCCAGTCGTTCGGCCCGTGGATCTATCGAATCGTCACCAATCTGTCCCTGGACGTCGTCAAGCACCGCAGGCGCGTCCGGAGGGAGCCGTTGTCCGACACTCTGGAAGGGCCGCGCAGCGACCGTGCCGATCTGCGTGCGTCCTCGTCGGAGCTGGCCCTGCGGATCGATGAGGCCATCGAGACTCTGCCCGACATGCAGCGTATCGTAGCCAGGTTGTTCCTCGTCGAGCAGTTCTCGCATTCCGAGATCGCGGCGATAACATCCCTCAACGAAGGAACGATTCGCTCTCATCTCTCCCTGGCAAGACGAAAACTGCAGGATCGCCTGGGCGATCTGTATGGAGCGCGATCATGAACGACGACGATCTCTTCCTCGAAAACCTCCGCCGCGACGCGGTCATCCTCCGCCACGAACCGGAGGATGAGGTTCTCTGGAGCCGTCTCGAGGCCAGGGTGCGCGACAGCGTTCGCGCGGTCCGGACCACCCCCACCGTGGCTCAGCTTCTGGCAGGCTGGATACGGCCCGTCGCCGTCTCTCTGGCCATCCTGGCCATCGCCGGATCCGTGGCCGTTGGTGTGGAAAGCCGCTACGGCGAAAAATCGACGGCTACGCTCGAAGCTCTTTCACAGCCACCTGCGGACATGTCGTCGATGTATGAGGAGCTCCTCGGTGTCGGAGATTGATCTGCCGCCCGGGAGCGCCCGTACGGCGCGCACCAGAGCCCGGGCGGCGCTCGTGGCCCTCGCGCTCGTTCTGTGCGGAATCGTCATCGGCGCCGTCGGCGACCGCCTGCTCCTTTTCCGCCGCCATCAACTGATCCCTCGTGGAGCGTCCGACGCCTCCAGTTCCCGCATCGTCGAGCGCCTGGCTCACGATCTCGATCTCTCCTCCGCTCAGCGCGCCGCCGTCCTCGAGATCGTCCGACGCCATCACGACCACGTCAATGCGCTCTGGGCGGGAGTCCGGCCGCCGGTGCATTCCGAAATGGATCAGGCGCACCACGAGATCGACCAGGTGCTGACCCCGCAGCAGCGCGAAAGGTTCCGCCGAATGCCCCATCCCCGCCGGTTTCGCTTCTTCGGCTTCTGATCGGGCCAGCGCTCAGCTCTCTTCGCGCATCGCCTCTTCGATCTTGGTCATCGCCGAGACGAGGCTTCGCCTCTCGACAGGTGTGAGTCCGGCCGTCAGCTCATCGATCCAGGCATCGTAGGCCGGCCGCAGACGCTCGACGAGATTCCGGCCGCGGCGCGCCAGCCGGACACGGGACGAGCGAAGATCGGCCGGATCCCCTTCACGCAGGACCAGGTTAAGCTGCTCGAGGCGTCCAACCATGCCGGTCATGTTCTGCTTGGAGACCGACAGCCGCCGGCCCAGGCCGGCCAGCGTGACCGGGTCCTCGCCGCGGGAAAGCGCGAGCAGGACGTTCCACTGCTGCGGTGTCACCCCGGCGCTCTCGAAGATCGGCCCGAGACGGCGGTTCAGAAGATTCGCCAGATGGAGAATTGCCGACACGAAGTCACGGTCGGTGAGGTCAGCCATGCCGGTCAAGATATTGACTATTCGCAGTGAAGTCAATCACCGAAAGAGTGAAGGGTGAAGGGTGAAGAGTTAAAGACACCTGAAGGAATGGCACTTAAAGCGCGAAGAATGTAACACTCGTGGGAGTGAAAACTACCGGTTGAAGATGACTCACCAGTCTTCTTTCACCCTTCACTCTTCTTTCACCCGTCAACCTTCACCCTTCACTCTTCTTTCGCCCTTCACCCTTCACTCTCTCGTTTGGCGCGACCACCCGGTTTCGGCCGGCCTCCTTCGCCTCATAAAGACGGGTGTCGGCGGCGATGAACAGCTCCTTGGGCCTGGTCCCATCGATCGGGTAGATCGCCGCTCCGATGCTGACGGTGACCGCCCCTCCCGTCGCCGCCGCGGGCAGCCCTTCAACGTTCCTTCGGATGCGCTCGGCAATGGCCTGTAGAGCCGCCGCGGTGATCTGAGGAACGATGACGGCAAACTCCTCCCCCCCGTAACGCGCCGGAAAATCCACGGTCCGTACCGTTTCGCGGATGACTCGCGACACCCG
>JADGNX010000228.1 GCA_017883265.1 Thermoanaerobaculia bacterium | reverse complement strand
ACGGAGACCGTCTGGTCCTTCCGCGCCCCTCCCACCGCCCGTTCGTAACGCATGTTGCGACCAGGGCGGTTGCTCCTCCGGCGGGCCAGACCGGAAGAGGGCCCCCTCCGAACGGAGGACTTCCAATAATGAGCACGCGACAAACGTTGCGGCCGGCCCGATCGCCGGTGCGGAAAGGCGCGCGCCGAAAAGCGGACGCGCCGAACGACGGCCGAGACTTGAGACCCGCGATTCTCGATGGGCTGAGAACCGTGGCGTGGCTGCTGTCGATCGTGGTCGCCGCACTCGCACTGCTCGACTCCTGTGCCAGCGGGAAGCCGATGCTCACACCGATGGAGGCGAAGCTGGCGACCCTCGCGGCACCCGGCCCCTATGCCGTGGCCCGATATGACGTCGCCTGGAAGGACTCTGCCAGAGGTCGAACCGTCGCTGCGCGCATTTATGCGCCGCTCGACGATCATCAGGCGTTCCCCGTCATCGTCTTCTCACATGGTCTGGGTAACTCGCGCGAAGGCTACTCGTATCTCGGTAGCCACTGGGCCAGCCGCGGCTACGTTTCCATTCATCCGGAACACGTCGGTGCCGACGTGGAGGTCACCCGGCATGGCCTATGGCATCTCTACCGTGCCGGTTTTGATCGCGCCACATGGCGGAGCGTGCCTGAAGACATCCGCTTCGTCATCGATCAGATCGGAAGCGACGATGCCCTTCCGATCGATCTTCGCGGGAAGCTCGATCGGCGCCGCATCGGAGTGGCCGGACACTCGTTGGGGGCTTACGCCGCGCTGGCTGTCGGTGGGCTTGCTGTTCCGCTGCCCGGCGAGGGCATCGTCAGTTTCCGGGACCGGCGTGTGATCGCGGCCATTCCGATGTCGATGTCCGAAAACCTCCCCGCGACCTCCTACAAGTCCGTCTCCATCCCCATGCTGCATCTGACCGGGACGCGTGACAGCAGCATCCTGTACGGGACCACGCAGCGGATGCGACGTCTCCCTTTCGAGGCCATTCAGCGCAGCGACCAATATCTCCTGACGCTGACGGGAGGAAACCATTCGACGTTCTCCGATGACGAGAGTCCGGCGAATCGAGCAGCTCACGACGTCATCCGCGCGGCGACCACGCTTTTCTGGGATGCCTATCTTCGGGGTGAGGCCAGCGCTCTCGACGCCTTGCGAAACGGCCGGCTGATCGAGGCCATCGGGGGAGCAGGCCGGCTCGAGGTGAAGCGATGACGGCCATCGATCTGCCTCTTCAGCGCGTCCTCATCATCGCGCCGCACCCGGATGACGACGTCATAGCCAATGCCGGACTGATGCAGAAGACTCGCGCCGCCGGCGGCCAGATCCGCGTACTTTTCGTAACCGACGGAGAAAACAACGGCTGGGCCCAGCGCTTCATGGAACGGAGGATTTTTCTCGGGGCGGGTGATCGCCGCCGCTGGGGCGATTTGAGGCGCCGCGAGGCGGAAGAGTCGCTCATCCGCCTCGGCATCCCGCAATCGTCAGCCGTGTTCCTCGGCTTCCCGGACCGGAAGATCGCCGCTCAGTTGATGTCCGGGGAGACGGCTCTCCAGACCCGCCTGGCGCAGGAGATGGATCGCTTCCGGCCGACCCTGGTGGTGGCTCCTTCGAGATTCGATCTCCATCCCGACCATGTCGCCATCTCCTGTTTTGCCCACCGCGCGGCCGCCGAGAGTGCCTGGCGCGATGCGCTCGTAGTGACGTACGTGATTCACGGCTCGGGCGGTTCGAGCCGCATTCAAGCAGAGGTTCATCTCAGCCCGTGCGAGCAGGAGACCAAGCGTGCAGCAATCGCCTGCCACGTTTCCCAGTTATTTCTCAGCGGGCGAAGATTTCTCTCCTATGCTTCGGAGACCGAGTGCTTCTATCCCGAGGAGACCGATCTAGCCGTTCCGAGTCGAGCCCAACTTCGAGCGGGATGGCGGCGACATGTTCTGGCTGCCCTGCGGTCCACCATCCGGAGTTTTCGCGGTCCGCAACGGAGCGTTCGTTGAGGAGACGCCACGGGATGAACGGCGGGTGCTCTCAGCCGGCTCCGGGCGGAGCATTCATCGTTGGTTCATGGCTCCGCTGCTAGGGTCGCCCGATGTCCTGTGACCGTAACTACGCCGTCGGAATGCCGTCGCTGGTGACGCTCGCGCTCCGCAGGATGCTGGTAGCGGTCTTCTTCATCGGCTCGATCCCGATGGCTGTGGCAAACGATTCCGAATCGGCGGAGGCGCTTCGCGTCGGCCGGATCACGATCAACGCCATCCCTCTCTTCGATGCGGCCGAGGTGAGGCAGGGTAGCTTCTACCGCGCCGCGAATCTTCTTCACGTGCAGACTCGAGCGGTTTTGGTGCGGCGATTCCTCCTCTTTCGCGAGGGCGATCGCTATGACCCGGTAAAGCTCCAGGAGACCGAGCGTAACCTCCGCCAGTTCGACTTTCTCAAGAGTGCCTCGGTTACCGCCGGCACTCCGCATGAGGGCATCGTTGACATCACCGTCGTGACCCAGGACGTGTGGACGACCGACATCAACGGCGACTTCTCGAATGATGGGGGAAAGGCGGCCTACGCCGTCGACGTGACCCAGAAGGACCTTTTCGGCAGCGGCAGCGAGCTCGAGCTTCATCTAGGCACCGGCATCGAGCGTCGTGCAAACACGATCGAGTTTCTGCACCCGGCGATTTTCGGACCGTACTGGAGTCTGGACACTCTCTACTCGAAGAACTCTGACGGCAACGAGCAGAAGCTGGAGCTGGACCGTCCGCTCTTCTCCTATTCCACACCGTGGTCGATGAGCTTCCTGTTCGATCATGACCTGCGTAACGCCCGCACATTCCGGGAAGGGGAAGTGGCCGCGCGTTTCCGGCAGGAACATCGTGAGCTGTCTCTCTCTCGCTCGCATGTTCTGAAGTCGGACCCGGGCGGATCTTCGAGGCTGGTCGGGGGCGTCGATCTGATCGATGACTCGTTCGACAATCTTCCCGAGCGTCCCGGCGATCTGATCCCTGCTTCGCGACACTTTCGCTTCATCGACGCCGGTTACGAATCGACTGCGTTTCACTTCGAGAAGCTCGACTATGTCGACCGGGACCTTCGAGAGCAGGACTTCAATCTCGGCCGGTTCAGCAGCGTACACGCCGGTCTCTCTCCGCGCCTGTCGGCCGGTCGCCAGCTGACCTGGCGCCTTCGCGCCGCCGAGGGACTGGGGCATGCGTTCGGAGCACGTTCGTTTCTCATCGGCCAGATCAGCCTCTCCACCCGCGCTCCGCGCGATCGCAATCAGGTCATCTCCGGCGACGTGCGGTGGGTGACGCGCTTCGAGACCCGGTATCCGCAGTCGTTCGTGGCCCGGGGCCGGCTCGATCTCGGATGGAACCTCGACCGCGATACGCAATTCCTGGCCGACGGCCAGAGCGGCCTTCGGGCCTATCCCGACTTCGCCTTCGAAGGAGGGCGACGCTTCATCTTCAACGCCGAGCATCGCGTCTTTCTAGGCCGTGAGATTCTCCAGATCTTCGGTCCGGGTGCGGCTGTTTTCGTCGACTCCGGTCAGGCAGTCGATGGCCATCTGCGACTCGGTGGAATGAAAACGGACGTCGGTGTAGGGTTGCGCCTCGGGATGGCCCGCTTCGAGTCGGCGCTCATCCGTGTCGACCTGGCGTACGCTCTCAACGCCAGCCCGCTCAACAGGAGAGGAACGGTGGTCTCCATTTCCACGGTACAGGCATTCTGATGACGAGAGCGCTCCTGCGGAGTCTGGCGATCATCATCTGTCTCGACATGGCTGCGACATCCCTCGAGGCCGATGCCGTGACCGAGCTGCGGACTATTCTCGCTCGCTTTCGAGGCACCGAATCGATGAAGGCCACCGTCGAGATCACGCGGTCCCGCCACTCCAAAGGCCGCTTTCAGAATGACGAGTTCGAAGGCTCGGCGTCAGCGGAGGTGGAGGCCAGCCCCGAAGGGATGCGCGCCGCATACTCTCGTTCCCTGCTGTCTCGGGCGGCCGACGAGGGTGCCGCGCATCAGTTTGACTCCCGTCGACGAGACGGAACATTCAACGCTATGGCGGAAATGCTGCCCGAGACTCTGTCCAGTCTCATCGACGCCGCTCCGTCTCTTCTCAAGCTCGTCGAGCGCTCGCGCTTCATCGAGCAGCACAACGGTGTCGATCACGGCCGGAAGGTGCGGTTCCTGACTTTGGACCTTCCACCCTCCGGCAGCGGCTCGGAAGCCGGCGAGATCGCCTTTCACGAGGATCACCTGACGGTTTCGGTCGGCGCCGACGGAGTGCCCCTGAATGCCGAGCGAATCCGCAAGGGCTCCGCTGGTCTGCTCTTCATCCACGTCGACACTGTTCGCACCCAGGTCTGGAGTTTCGCCGTGCGTGGCGACCATCTCCTGGCGTCACGGTTCGAGGATTTCTCCGTCGTATCCGGACCCGGCCAGCGGGGCGAAGCTCGAAGCGTATGGACCGTTCGACCGGATGGAATGCCATGACGCTCGTTCGCCGGGTAGGCATCGGGATCAGGGCCCGCTCCGCCTGCCGAACCGGTTCGCGCCTCGGATGACCCCGTAGGCGACCGCTCCCCAGAAACCCACGTTCACGACGATGAGGGTGACCAGCGCGGCCGATCGCTGTACATAGGGAAGATCGGCGAAGCCTCCCTGGCCGAATAGCAGATCGATCGTCGTGAATGCCGGCCATGCAGGCCAGGCCCATGGCCCGTACCAGGCGAAGAGCGTCATGCCGATGCCGATCATGGCGGAGACGAAGCCACGGCTCACGACCATCTCCAGCCCCTCGCCATTCCGCAAATGATCCGTGGCATGGGGAAGCAAGCCGGCGGGTCATCGCGAGAGCTCGCGGTCTGAATGCGAAAACGTGAGATGCGCGCCCGGATCATCCAGGGATTCTAGCCCGCATCTCTTACAGGCCCTCGAAGGTCAGGGTCGTGCCCAGTATGCCCTCGATGACATCCAAGTACGCGGTGCCGCGCCATCGGGAGGACGCGCTTCGCTCTACTCGGGGAAGGATGGACACCTGATGAAGAGCTACACCGGAAAGGTTCCGGGCGAGACTTTCGGCTTCGACGCAGTCGGCATGGGCGACGTCGACGGCGACGGAACGATCGACTTCCTCATCACCTCGGCCTGGAGCGACATCCAAGGCTTCCACTCGGGAAGGATGTTCATCATTTCCAGCGGAATCAAGTAAGAGCCGTAGAAGCGAGCGAGACCCCGGCAGCCAGGTGGGGGGGCGCCCGCTCTAGGGCGCCCGCGCGCCAATTGCCGGCTAGCCGCCCGCCCCCCGGCGGCCGAAGCGACCGCCGCTCCACTCGGCCGAAGCGACCTGCCGGCGCATGTCTGGCGCCTTTCAATGGCCGCGCGTGGCTGCCGGCTCGAGGCGCTGTGATGAGGCGGCGTAGATGGCCAGCGAACGAGAATCCTGGATGAACGCAGCGAGACCGAGGTCGTTTCTTTTCCAGTCAGGGCGCATCGGTATGGTGACGGAGCCGCTGAAGTTGGCGCCAGCCATGGTCAGGGGAAAGGCGGTGACGAGCGAGCGGACGATGTAGTCGTTCGCCAGTCGGCGGCCCGAGTTTTCGCCGCGCGGCACGGAGGTGGCCGTGTTGTTTTCGTAGAGAGCCACCATCACATTCGTACGTTGACCGTCGAGAGAATGCTCCACCCGTCCGTGCAGGTCGGCACGAACTGTCGATCCGTCGATGGCCACGCGATCGAACCGGACTGTCCCCTGATCGCCGTGCGAGAGATCGCTCTCGATCTGCTTGCGGACGCGGCGTTCGTCGGATCCCACCATCTGCGCCGTTCCGTTCAGGACGAGCTGCGGTGTGTAGACCTGATCGTTGTGAAGAGAGCGGGCATAGTCGTTCTGCCTGGCCGACCAGAGTGCCGACGAGAATGGGTCGGTCCAGCCGAGGGAGTTCCAGTAGTCGACATGAAAGGCCAGTGGTATGACTCGCGCGCCGGGGAACTGTTCGCTGCCCAACCTCGTCAGAAGCTC
>JADGNX010000227.1 GCA_017883265.1 Thermoanaerobaculia bacterium | reverse complement strand
GTCGAGCTGGTGGCGGCGAAACTGGCGCAATGGCACCCGCCGCTCATCGTCCTCGATCCGGTCATGATCTCCTCGTCGGGAGCGCCGCTCCTCGAGGAGGATGCGGTCGATGCGATGCGCGTCCTTCTCCTTCCGATGGCCACCCTGGTCACCCCGAACTGGGATGAGATTCCTCCCCTCATCAACGCCTGGCCACGCGGGCTGCAGGATGTCCAGCGGGTCGCCGTTTCCTTTCAGCGGCTCGGGGTACGCGCAGTCCTCATCAAGGGGGGCCACCTCGAAGGTGTCGAAGTGGTCGACACCCTGTTCGATGGCGAGAAGTATCACGAATACGCGCACCCGCGGATCGAGGGCGCCCGCGGCCATGGAACAGGCTGTGCACTGGCTTCAGCGGTCGCTGCGGGACTGGCCCTGGGAAGTCCACTCCCTCAGGCCTGCGGTGAGGCGGTGCAGTTCGTTCAGGATGCGCTGCAGAAGCGCTATGCGGTCGGATCCTCCGACGAAGTGTACCTCCCGCTGTCGGTTCGCGAAACCTGATCCGCTCCGCAGACGTCAAGAAGATACGGCTCCCGCGCGGCCGTCGCTATGAACGGGCAGAAATCAACCTTGCGACTCATCCTCGAGCCCGCCATGCTGGCGGTCGGACTGGCTGTGCTCGTCCGTGGACTCCTCTTTCAGGTCTACTCCATCCCGTCCCCCTCGATGAATCCAACCCTCGAGGTAGGCGACCACATCGCCGTCACCCCTTACGGCGGGATTCTTTTTCGTGGACAGCCGCGGCGAGGAGACATCGTCGTCTTCCGGTTGCCGGGCGCGGAGTCCTATCTCGTCAAGCGGATCGTCGGCACGCCGGGAGACGTGGTCGAAAGCGTCGATGACCGGCTTCGCCTCAGCGGGCGTTTTCCTGCCGAGCCCTACCTTGTGAAGGGCGAAGTAACCACAAGGATCAGGCCTGAGGTCATCCCGGCCGATTGCTATTACGTCCTCGGAGACAACCGGGCCGACTCGCTTGACAGCAGGGCCTGGGGCGTCGTGCCACGGAGCTCAATCGTCGGCCGCGCCCGGTTGGTACTCTGGTCTTCGGGCGATGGCCGGTCGATCTCTCCTGCCGAGGCCTCCCCACTGAAGGATTCGACCGGCCTTCATGCGCCGAATCCGCTGCGGCGCGTCTTCCGTCTCATCCGCTGATTGACTTACCGATCGCAGTTTCCTACTCTCACTGTCGGAGGATGTATGCGCCGACGGAACCGCAGTGAGAGGGGAGAGGGGAACTTCGGTTGCCTGGTTGGCCTGATCGTCATGCTCGTGGGCATCTTCATCGCCTACAAGATGATTCCGGTGAAGGTGAAAGTGGCCGACCTGCGCCAGGTGATCACAGACGAAGCTAAGTCCGCGGGTCAGCACAACGACGCCCGCATCCGCAGCGCCATCCTGGCCAAAGCCAGGGAAGTCGAACTGCCGGTTACCGACGACGACATCACGATCAATCGAACCTCTACCAACATCCACGTCACGGTGGACTACACCGTCCCGATCGATTTCCCGGGCAAAGTCTACCAGTGGCACATCCACAGCGAAGCCGAGAACCCTATCTTCTGAGCGAAGGGAGGGCTCGAGTCCGGCCACGACCAGCGCTCGGGCCATGGCGAGCTGAGATCAGCCGGGTGATCCACGGCACTGCTCCGTGATCCTCGAATGAATGTGTTACTGGATAGGGCTATAGCCTCGATCGGACCGCGTTGCTCGCTTCCCGGATCTGGGGCTGGTGAGGTTCGATCGATAGTGAGCGGTTCCAGTAGTCGAGGGCTCGACCGTAGTCGTTCTTCTTCACGTAGACGAGCCCCAGGTCGTTGAGGACGAGCGTCGACGAGGGCTGCATACCGAGGGCGCGTTCGAGCTCGGGAACCCCTTCGCCGAAGCGGTCCGCCTGCAGAAGGGCCGAGCCGAGGTTCGCCGCGATCGCATACGATGTCGGAAAGAGCTGCTTCCCCTTCTGCAGAAGAATGATGGCATGCGTCGTCAGGTTGTTCCTCCGGTAAAGCGCCGCGAAATCGATGAAATAGTGTTCGGCGTTCGGCAGACCGTGCTGAACTGCGTTCATGAACGCATCTTCCGCCGCCGAGTACTGTTGCTTGTCGAACATCGCGATCGCTATGTTGAGGTAAGGCGTCGCCCGGCCGGGATTGATGTCCACCGCTTTCTGGAAGGCCTCGACGGCATCTTTCGACTTTCCCTGGGCCTTCAGCTGTACGCCCAGGTTGTTGTAATACGCGTATAGGCCCCATTTTTCCGGGCTGACCGGCGCCGCCGGAGCCGGCTGGTCCGCTTCTTCCAGCATCGGAGTGAGGTTCCTGGTCGGATCGCTGAGATGTCCGACCGCAAGGAGATCGGCTTTGTACGCGACCGGATCGGGATTCACACTGGTCGGCACCGGACGGTCGCCGACAAACTCCGAATAGCTGACCACACGCACGCCCTGGACAGGCTGCACGTCCTTGAACATCCACTGCTGGAACCTTCCCGGCATCTCCTGCCCTGCCGGAAGGCCCAGGAGCGCCAGAAGGGTCGGCGTCACGTCATAGACGGACATGGTATGGCGTGCCTTCGAAGGTGCGATGTGATTGCCGTAGGCGATGAGGATTCCGGGGCTGCGGTGATCCGAAAGCGCGGCAACGCCGGCGGGAGCTGTCTTCGGTCGATCCTTTCCCCACCGCATACCGTACGACGACATGAGGATGACTGTCGTATCCTGCGGCAAGGCGCGCATCCATTCGCCGATCAAGCGGTCGACTTCGCTGTAATAGTTGGAGACAGCACCCCAGTAGCGGCGGTAGTCCTCGGCACTGACACCTTCGCGCTGCGGTGGATGGAAGGGTGCAAAGAGGTGGTTGACAGCATCCGTACCCTCGTACTGCATCATCAGGAGGGTCGGGTGCTGCGATTCGTAGAGGTCGACGCCCACGCGGTGATCGGTCCACGTCTTGGCAAGGACTGAACGAAAGATCGCCGTCGGATCCGACGCTTCATTCACGCTGACCGAGCGCTGGAACTCCGCCGGAGTCACGCTCACAAAGCGCTGAATCTGTCCATAGCCGATCGTCGCGGCCGGCACCACGGAAGCCGTGACTCGTGCGGCCAGAGCCGGGGGCCAGATGGCTGTCGGGGTGGTAAGCACCGGCGTGTCGAAAACGACTCCGGTCTGCGCCGTCGGAGGCCACGCCGTCCACCAGTCGACCACCTCGGTCGGCCGTCCAAAGGCCTCGGCGATATCCCAGACCGCGGGCACATGCCGGCTGTAGCCGTCGACCGGCGTGTTGGTGCGCTCGCGGTCGGTGAAGTCGATCACTCCATGCCGGTCCGGTGGAAGGCCGGTGGCCACCGTCGTCCAGACCATCGGAGACACCGTTGGCTGAATCGTCTGTACATTGGCTGTCGCTCCGCCGTTGATGAGAGCGACGATGTTCGGAATACGCCCATCGTCCTTCAGCTCCTCGAGGAGCTCCCAGTCCGCGCCGTCGATGGCGAAGAGGGCGACCTTGCTCGCAAATCCGCGGGCGTCGCGCCGCAGCTCGTTTCGTTTGCTCTTGAGCAATGCGGCCCGATCGACATCCAGCCGCTCGATCTCGAAGGCTGTTACCTTGAGCCCGCTCTCGGCCAGGTGACGGGCCACGATGTCCCGCAGGCGGTCGCGGCGTGAATTGAATTCCGAGGTCGGGGAGACGAGATCCTCGATCGACACCTGCCGGGTCACCGCCGACACTGCCTCGGTCACCCGTGCCCGAATCCAGGCGCTCCATCCTTCGGTTACAAGCCTTCGAGCGTCAGGGATCCGCTCGCTGGTCATGCCGAAGCGGAGACGATAGGCCACCGTCACCGGCACCTCTTCCTTCGACAGAATCCGGATGACGCCGTCGCGCTGCGCTGAGCCCTCGCGTTTGTCAAAGGCCAGCCGGTAGAAGCGATGCGGGGGGAGGAAGGTGATCGATTGCTGAACGAGTCGAACGCTGCCCGAATGCTTGTCGACGCCGAAGATCAGGCGTCGCGAGGACGGCAGGAAGAGGCTGATCAGGACATAGATCACCACCCCCATCCCGGCGAGAAGGAGCAGAAAACTGAGCAAACGAGAACGAGGCATCGGCGCTCGGCTATGCAGCATCTTCGCCAGATCGCGGCGACTATCCTCCGCCGACGAATTCGACGATCTCCAGCTGATCGCCTGCTGCGACCAGCTGGTTCCCGAAATCGAAACGGCGCACCAGCCGGCGGTTCAACTCGACCGCCACCAGCTCCCTCCGGAGTCGGAGCTCGGCCAGCAGCTCGTCGACGGTCATCGGCGCAGCCAGATGGCGTGAGGCTCCGTTGATCGTGATGGTCACTTCTTCCTCTTCACGAGTTGCTTGACCTCGTCGTTGCCGAGCGGGCTCTGAGCGGAAATGATCACAGCCGCAGTTCCCTCGGAGTACGACGGAATCGAACAGCGGATCGTCGCGGAGCCATCGCCGGCTGTCTTCCCCTTGAAGACCACCTGCGGAGCTTCCACCGTCGAGATGACCTTCACCTCGATCACCGCTCCGACGATCGGAGTCTGGGACAGACTCTTGCGCGTGGCCACCCGAAGCTCCACAGGCGACCCGCTGCTGAACTCCGTCTGGGTCAGCAGCGAGAGCTCCAGGTGTTCGGTCTCCGCAGAGGAGGCCAGGTAGTCGACGATGACCTGGTCGAGTGTGCGGTCATCGGCCATGTTCGTCCGGGGAGGAGGAGCCAGCGGCTCGGGTGCCACCTTGCCGGCGGTCTCCGTGGCGTCGGCCGGCGCGTCGAAGCGACCGCGCTTGATCGCCGCAATCATGGTTCGGTGTTGCTGTTCCATCAGGCCGGCGATCCACTTCTCGTCGACCGCACCCTTGGCCTGCTCCGCGTACGACGTCTTTTTCGACGCCAGGATCTCTCCGCCGACATAGACCAGCGACTCGATATAGGGGTTCTGCAACCCCTTGTCTTCGGTCTGAATGTGGAAGACCTTGTCGCTGTGCCTGATGTCGGTATTGAACCCCGTGATCACGGGTTGCTCCCTTGGACGGCGGACGCCGCAGAAAGCGAGTCTACCAAATACTGACGGATGCGACGGAAGGATGTACCCTCCGCGGTCCACTGCTCTATGACGAATCGCCACGCGAAGAGAAACTCCGTCACGGTGGAAGAGCGCCTCCTTCATGGGCCCCTGCCCAAGCCACACCAGCAGCCGCCCCCTGCGGCCGCCGCTCTGGTTGGCCACCCAGCTGGGCCCAAGGCCTTCACTAATGCGTGCGGGGCACGAGGACTCCCGGAAGCATCGACGGCGCGCTCTCATTGCCGCTCTTGTCGATGCTGGTCACACCGTAGTCGTATGCAGTCCCTGGCACGACGGAGATATCGCGGAAGTTGGTCTGTGGAATCGGGATTTTGGTGATCGTCAGGCGGACTTTCCCTTCAGTCCGATAGATCCGATAGCCGAGGAGGTCGGGTGCGTCGACAGGGTCCCAGACCAGCCGGACGGCACGATCCTCGATCAGCGCAGTCAACCCCTTCGGCGGAGGCGGTGCGAGAAGATCCTTGTATATGGCTTGCACTTCCGGTGAAGTCTCGCTCTCGATTCGCGGCGAAGCAGCCGAGCTGACTGCGCTCACCAAGTAGCGATACGTTCCGAACGACGGTACATCCTGATAGCTGGTGCCGGTAACCGGTACGGCGTTCACCGGCTTGCTGCTGGTATCGATTTTTTCCTCAGGCATCAGTCGGTAGACGTTGTAGCCGGTGAGAGAGGGGTGAGAGCCGCTGATCGTCTTCTCCGGCGCCGTCCATTGCAGAGCCACTCCCTCCGGTTTGGGCGTCGCCTTCAGGTTGGTGGGAGCAAGGGCCGCATCGAGCGGGACGATCGAAGCGAGATTCGAGGCATCGCTTCGGGCTGTCGCTCCCTCCGTGACCACAGCGTAGGTGATTCGCAGAGGGCGGCGGTCAGGCCCCGCCAGTAGAGGCTGGTCCTCATAGGTGAGCCTGGAGCCGACGGTGGCACCTTTCAGGTTGACACCATCTATGCTGTCGACCTTTTCCCTGAGCTT
>JADGNX010000226.1 GCA_017883265.1 Thermoanaerobaculia bacterium | reverse complement strand
CCAGTTACGCTCGAAGCTGAAGGCGAACGCTGTCCCTCTGCAGATTCCAATCGGCTCCGAAGACAAGTTCGGCGGTGTGATCGATCTCGTCCTCATGAAGGCCCTGATCTTCAAGGATGAGACTCTCGGCGCGAAGTACGAAGTGACCGAGATTCCGGCCGAGCTGCTGGAAGAGGCCAATCACTATCGCGAGAAGATGGTGGAATCGATCGCCGAGTCGCACGACGAACTTCTCGAGAAGTACCTGGCTGGCGAGCAACTCGAGATCGGCGAGCTCAAGGCTGCGCTGCGCGAGGCCTGCATCCACCGCAAGATCACTCCGGTCATCTGCGGCTCCTCCTTCAAGAACAAAGGTGTCCAGCCGTTGCTCGACGCGGTGGTCGACTATCTCCCGTCGCCGGTCGACGTCGAGGCCATCAAAGGCATCAATCCGGATGACGAGTCGCTCGACGAGCGCCAGGCTTCCGACGAGTCCCCATTCTCCGCTCTGGTATTCAAGATCATGACCGATCCCTTCGTCGGACAGCTGGCCTTCTTCCGGGTCTATTCGGGTCATATCGAGACCGGGACGGCAGTCCTCAACTCGACCAAGGGAAACACCGAGCGCATCGGACGTCTCCTCAAGATGCATGCGAACAAGCGGGAAGAGATCAAGGAAGTGTGGGCCGGTGACATCGCAGCCGCTGTCGGTCTCCGGAACGTGACGACCGGCGACACGATCTGCGACCGCAACAAGGCCATCATCCTCGAGACGATGGTCTTCCCCGAGCCGGTCATCGCTGTGGCCATCGAGCCGAAGACGAAGTCGGACCAGGAGAAGATGGGCATGGCTCTGGCCAAGCTCATGCAGGAGGATCCGACGTTCAAGGTCCACACGGATCCGGAAACGAATCAGACCATCATCCGCGGCATGGGGGAGCTCCATCTGGAGATCATCGTCGACCGCATGGTGCGCGAGTTCAGCGTCGCCGCCAACGTCGGCAAGCCGCAGGTCGCGTACCGCGAGGCCATCACCCGCAAGTCGGAGGCGGAAGGGAAGTTCGTCCGTCAGTCCGGTGGCAAGGGGCAGTACGGACACGTGAAGATGCGCTTCGAGCCGCTGACCGACGGAACGGTTTTCGAGTTCGTCAATGACATCGTAGGTGGATCGATCCCCCGCGAGTTCATCAAGCCGGTCGAGCAGGGCATCAAGGAAGCGATGGAGAAGGGAATCGTGGCTGGTTACCCGATGACGGGCATCAGGGCCATTCTGTATGACGGTTCCTACCACGATGTCGACTCCTCGGAGATGGCGTTCAAGATCGCCGGCTCCATGGCTTACCAGGAAGGGGCGAAGAAGGCCGGTCCGATTCTCCTCGAGCCGATCATGGACGTCGAAGCCGTGACCCCGGAAGACTACGCCGGAGACGTGATGGGTGATCTGTCGCGCCGCCGCGGAAAGATCCAGCAGATGGAAGAGCGGGCCGGGGCGAAGGCCATTCGAGCATTCGTTCCGCTCTCGGAGATGTTCGGGTATGCTACGCAGCTCCGCTCGATGTCCCAGGGGCGTGCCAGCTACACGATGCAGTTCCTCGCATATGAGCCGGCACCGAAGAACGTGGCCGAAGAGGTCATCGCCAAAGTCGCAGGATAAGAAAACTATTGAGCGTTGGACGTTGTCCGTGCGGCCTTAGCGGGCAGTGGTCAACAGCAACCGGCAAGAGATAACGATACGGAGGTTCCACGATGGCTAAAGAGAAATTTGACCGCAGCAAACCGCATGTGAACGTCGGCACGATCGGCCATGTCGATCACGGCAAAACGACCCTCACCGCGGCGATCACCAGAATCCTGGCATCGATGGGCACGGCCAGCTACGTGGCCTTCGATCAGATCGATAAGGCACCTGAAGAGCGCGAGCGTGGAATCACCATCGCCACGGCGCACGTCGAGTACTCGACGGCCAAGCGGCACTACGCGCATGTAGACTGTCCGGGTCACGCCGACTACATCAAGAACATGATCACCGGCGCGGCCCAGATGGACGGAGCGATCCTGGTGGTCTCGGCCGCCGACGGTCCGATGCCGCAGACGCGCGAGCACATCCTGCTCTCGCGCCAGGTCGGCGTCCCTTACATGGTCGTGGCGCTCAACAAGGTCGACGCAGTCGACGATGAAGAGCTCCTCGAGCTGGTGGAGCTGGAGATCCGTGAGCTGCTGACCAGCTACGACTTTCCCGGCGAGGAGATTCCCATCACCCGCGTTTCGGCTCTCAAGGCGCTCGAGAGCGGTGATCACAACTCCGAGTGGGGCAAGAAGGTTCTGGCCCTCATGGATACCGTCGACAGCTACATTCCGCTGCCGCAGCGCGCCGTGGACAAGGACTTCCTGATGCCGGTCGAGGACATCTTCTCGATCTCCGGCCGCGGCACGGTCGTCACCGGCCGTATCGAGCGTGGCCGTGTCAAGGTGGGCGAGGAAATCGAGATCGTCGGCATTCGTCCCACCCAGAAGAAGGTCGTCACCGGCGTCGAGATGTTCCGCAAGCTGCTCGATGACGGGCAGGCTGGCGACAACGTCGGGCTCCTCCTGCGCGGTACCGAGCGTAAGGATGTCGAGCGTGGACAGGTCCTGGCCAAGCCGGGATCGATCACCCCGCACACCAAGTTCAAGGCTGAGGTCTACATCCTGACCAAGGAAGAGGGCGGCCGCCATACGCCTTTCTTCAATGGATACCGCCCGCAGTTCTACTTCCGCACGACCGACATCACCGGCACGGCGGAGCTCAACGCCGGCAGCGAGATGGTCATGCCGGGCGACAACACCCAGCTGACGATCAATCTCATTCACCCCATCGCCATGGAAAAGGGTCTTCGCTTCGCCATCCGTGAGGGCGGCCGCACAGTCGGCGCCGGCACGGTGACCGAGATCCTCGAGTAAGGCAGTCTCTGTGGGGCAGGCCTCCGCGTCTGCCGCACCCGCGGCCCTCGACGGCTGCACCCCGGATCGGGCGACGCTCTTTGAAACGCAGGCAAGGCAGACGAAAAGGTAAGAACGATCATGATGAATGAAAAGATTCGCATCCGATTGAAGGCTTACGACTACCGGGTTCTCGATCAATCGACCTCCGAGATCGTCGATACCGCCAAGCGGACGGGGGCGAAGGTAGCCGGTCCGATTCCTCTGCCGACTCAGATTTCGCGGTACACGGTGCTCCGCAGCCCGCACGTGGACAAGAAATCGCGCGAGCAGTTCGAGATGCGGACGCACAAACGCCTGCTGGACATCCTCGAGCCGACGACGCAGACCGTCGACGCGCTCATGAAGCTCGAGCTTCCGGCCGGGGTCGACGTGGAAATCAAGGCGTTTGGAAAGTGAAACACATGAACCGCAGTCGGGTTCCAAGGTGAATGAAATGATTGAAGGAATCATCGGCAAGAAGGTCGGCATGACCCAGGTGTTCGCCGAGGACGGCGCGCTCGTCCCGGTGACGGTCATCCAGGCTGGTCCTTGCCTCGTGGTGCAGAAAAAGACGACCGAGAAGGACGGCTACAACGCCGTTCAGGTCGGGCTGGTGGAGAAGATCTCCAACCGCCGGATTACAGGGGCGCAGCGCGGACATTTCGAGAAGGCCGGCATTGCGCCGCTCCGCACGCTGGCCGAATTCGCCTACAACGGCGACGCCAACGTGGGCGATCGCATTCTGGTCGACATCTTCAAGGCGGGAGACTCGATCGACGTCGTCGGTCAGTCCAAGGGGAAGGGCTTTCAAGGCGTTATGAAGCGCCACAACTTCTCCGGCGGGCGGGCCACACACGGCTCGATGTTCCATCGCGCACCCGGCTCGATCGGAGCCTCGGCCTTTCCGTCGCGTGTCATGAAAGGCATGCGCATGGGCGGCCGGATGGGTGGCGATCAGGTGACCGTCAAGAATCTCCGGGTAGCCAAGATCGATGCCGAAAACAACCTCATCTACATCCGCGGCGCGGTGCCGGGCGGCCGTAATGGCCTGGTCATCGTCCGACTGGCGAAGAGTGGGAAGCGGGGAGAGTAGCCATGCCGACCATTGACGTGAAGGATTTTTCGAACAAGAAGGTCGGCTCGGTCGATCTGCCGGAAGAGATTTTCGCCTATCCGTACAAAGAGCATCTCATCCACGAAGCGGTGCGCAACTACCTGGCCGGACTGCGCCAGGGGACTCACAAGACCAAGACCCGCTCGGAAGTGTCGGGCTCCGGCAAGAAGCCGTTCCGCCAGAAAGGGACCGGCCGGGCGCGCCAGGGAGGCAATCGGCCTCCGATTCATCGCCATGGCGGCACGGTATTCGGCCCCCAGCCTCGCGACTATTCGTACAAGATGAACGCAAAGGAAAAGAAGAACGCCCTCAAGTCGGCGCTCTCCCGGAAGATCCGGGACGGTCAGTTCGTCCTGGTCAACGAGTTTGCCATCGCCGAGCCGAAGACCAAGGCGCTCGTCGAGCGATTCGGAGTCATCGGCATTGACGGAAAGGCCCTGCTGGTCGATTCGCTGGAGAACGTGAACCTGGCGCTGGCCTCGCGCAATCATCCGAAGATGCATCTGGTCGACGCGAAGAACGTGAATGTCTACGACGTGGTCAATGCGCGCTACATCGTGCTCAGCCAGGCTGCGCTCGAGCGGCTGACGGAGGTGCTCGAGAAATGAACGCGAATGTGATCATCCGCCGTCCGATTGTGACGGAAAAGAGCACCAACCTGCGCGAGGCCGGACATAACGTCATCGCATTCGAAGTGGCGGTGGGCGCCAATAAGATCCAGGTCAAACAGGCGGTCGAAGAGCTTTTCAAAGTGAAAGTCCAGGAAGTTCGGCTGTTCAACATCCGCGGCAAGGTCAAGCGGATGGGGCGGAATGTTGGCAAGCGGCGCGATTGGCGCAAGGCTTACATCCGGCTGAAGGAAGGCGAGAAGGCGCCCGACTTTTTCGAGGGCGTCTAAGGCGCTCTGCGGGGGTCACGGGCCCCGGCAGCGGCCAGGCGAAAAACAGAGGAAATCATGCCTGTCAAAACATACAAACCGACGTCTCCCGGAATCCGGTTCCAGACCCATCCCTCCTTCGACGAGATTACCAAGAGCCGTCCGGAGAAGGCCCTCACCAAGGGGAAGCCGAAGACCGGCGGACGCAACAGTGTCGGACGGATTACCTCTCGCTTCATCGGGGGCGGTCACAAGCAGAAGTACCGGACCATCGACTTCCTTCGCGACAAGCTCGGGATCCCCGGGAAGGTTGCGGCCATCGAGTACGATCCGAACCGCAGCGCGCGCATCGCCCTCATCAACTATGCCGACGGGGAGAAGCGATACATCCTCTCTCCGGACGGTCTCCAGGTCGGATCGATGATCGTGGCTGGGCCGGAAGCAGACATCATCGTCGGCAACGCTCTCCCACTGACCAACATCCCTCTCGGCACGACCATCCATAACATCGAGCTCAAAGAAGGCAAGGGCGGCCAGATGGTGCGATCCGCTGGCACGGGCGCTCAGCTCATGGCCCGGGAGGGCGACTGGGCGACCCTCCGTCTGCCCTCGGGCGAGATGCGGAAGGTGCATGTCCGCTGCTACGCCACCATCGGTCAGGTCGGCAATATCGAACACGAAAACATTTCCATCGGCAAGGCTGGAAGGACACGGCACCTGGGTAAGAAGCCGCACAATCGCGGGGTCTCCATGAATCCGGTCGATCATCCGCTCGGCGGAGGAGAGGGCAAGACATCGGGCGGCCGACATCCCGTGTCGCCGTGGGGCCAGCCGGCCAAGGGCTACAAGACACGCAGAAACAAGCGGACGACCAAATTCATCGTCAAGCGGAGAACGAAGTAAGGAGCCGTCATCCTTGATCCGTCGTCGTTCTCCCTGGCGCCACGCGCCTACGCATGACCGGCCCGGACCACGGAGCGAGCAGTCACGGAGAGTCGAATGGCACGTTCAGTAAAAAAGGGCCCGTTCATCGACACCCATCTTCAGAAGAAGGTGGACGATATGAACCGGGAGCGCGACAAGAAAGTAATCAAGACCTGGTCGCGCCGTTCCACCATCGCACCGGACATGGTCGGACACACGATTGCGGTTCACAACGGGCGCAAGTTCATTCCGGTCTACGTCTCC
>JADGNX010000225.1 GCA_017883265.1 Thermoanaerobaculia bacterium | reverse complement strand
ACGTGAGAGCTCGAATCGTATCGGTGGGGACGGAGGCACGAGGGGCTGATGTGACAGCGGACACGAGGCGCTGTGCCACCCGTCATCCCGTCGATCCAGGGCCGAGCCGAAGATGTTCGCGGAGGTTGTCGCTATGTGCATTGGGATTCCGGGACAGATCATCACCATCAGCGAACGCACCGCAGTCGTCGATTGCTGGGGAACCCGAAGAAGCATCCATCTGAACGTGCTGGAGGACGAAGTCGTTCCGGGTGATTACGTCATCGATCACGCCGGTTTCGCGCTGCGGCGTATTCCGACCGATGAGGTCGCAGACACGCTGGCGATGTACGAGACGATTCTCTCGGAAGCCGGAGAGGACCCGATCGTTACGGACATCCTTTTCGAGCTTGAGTCTTTTCACGAGCTTAGCTGACGCATGTGACCCCTGTCACATGCAGACGTGTGCAGAGCCATCGTCTGGCAGCTGCGTCTCGTGGTCCCATTCGGCCGTCCACCCCGGAGGTGACGCTATGACAACCTGCGATTCTCACCCGATCATCATGTGGGAGCTGACCCGCTCATGCGGGCTTCAGTGCCACAGCTGCACGTTCAGTCCGACTGAGCGGCGCACGGCAAACGAGCTCAGCACGTACGAGGCGTACAAGACCATCGATCAGATCGCAGCGCTTCGACCGCGTGAGCTGATCCTCACCGGCGGTGACGCGTTGGAGAGAGGCGACGTCGCAGAGATCATCGATTACGCGCGGCGCCGTGGCCTCGATCCGGCACTGGTCGTCAGTCCGACCGCGCACCTCACCGAAGGCGCCATCGCCACACTCGCTCGTCACGGTCTCTCGCGAATGATTTTCAGCGTCGACGGCTCCACTCCGCAGATCCACCATTCCGTGCGCGGCACCAGCGGCACGTTCGGTCCGACGCTGCGCGCCATGAGACTGGCCGAGTGCGCCGATCTCGTGCTGGAGGTCAACACGCTCGTAACGCGACGCAATATGAATGACCTCCCGGCAATCGTCGATCTGATCCGGCCGTTCCATGTCACGCGCTGGAACGTTCATTTCCTGGTACCGGTCGGTGGCGCGAAGGATGTGGAAATGATCACCGCCGTAGAAACCGAGGCGGTGTTCGCAGGTCTGGCCGATGTGCTTGGCCGGGAAAAGTTCGCGTTGCGCGTAGTGGAGGCTCCGCACTACCGCCGCTTCCGGCTGCAGCGTCGCCTCCATGAAAACCTGGAACATGCCGAGCTCAAGTACGGTTGGCCGGACTTCGTCGGGTACGACCCGGACGATCGTGAGCAGGTACTCGATTCAGCGATCGGCGGACCTCGAGAGTTCGTCTACGTCTCCCATGCCGGCGATGTCCGGGCCAGCGAATTTCTTCCCCAGAGCGGCGGCAACCTCCGGTACCGTTCCCTCGAATCGATCTACCGCGGGAGCGACTTTCTCGTCGCCCTTCGCGATACGGAGAACCTGAAGGGAAAGTGCGCACGCTGCGAGTTCCGCCACGTCTGTGGGGGATCGCGCGCGCGATCCTGGGCTATGACGGGCGATGTCTTCGGCAGCGATCCGCTGTGCGCTTACGACCCCGGAAAAGGCCTTCCCAGGGCGATGAGTGTCCGTCCGGGCGCAGAGGTATGAGAAGCCGGCAACACTCCAGCCTGGGGCCCCGGCGGATTGACGGCTCCGCGTTTTCCGGGCTCGAGTCGGGCAAGGAGCAGCTCGACTATCTGCTGCGGCTCGCGCTCCTCGCGCCGGCCAGTCGAGGGACGCAGAAACTGGCGTTCTGCACGACCGGTGGTGGCGTCGAGGTCTACGCCGATTATTCGCGGCGAATGCCCCTTATCGATCCGCACGACCGGGAGCTCCTGATGAGTGTCGGCGCGGCGATCACCAGGTTCCGCGTCACGGCAGCGTGTCATGGATTCGACCTCAGCGTTTCGTATACTCCGGGCCGGGAGCAATGCGCACCGGTAGCGCATCTCGCCGTTCGTCCGGCGCGGAGCTCGAATGAGAGCCTGACCGCCCTGTCTCCTTCTATCCGCAGCCAGCACACCACTCCGGAATGGACCTTTCTGATGCAGCGGAGTCCGTCAGCCACACCTGAGGATGCGCCGATCGATCCAACAGCGGTGCAGTCCATCTGCGATGTTCTCCATCGATTTCCGGAACGATTGCAGCTGGCTTCGCCTCAACCGAGAGATCGGGCCGCGCAGCTGATCGACTTCGCCAGCCGTGGCCGACGGTCCTCCGTTGCGGGCCGCGTTGAATCCTCGAATTCCATTTCGACAGGCGTCGGCGAGCTGGGCACAGGGGAGTCTGCCGGCCTGGCCAGTCTCATCGCCGGGCCCTGGCTCCCGCGGCCGCTCGACCCCTCCGAAGTCCGGATGTTGCGAAACATCCGGCCCGCCGGACAGCCAGTTAGAAGCGCGCCCACGCTGATCCTCGTGACGTCCGAGGACGATCGCGCTTCCCTCATTCAGGCCGGCGAGATACTGGAACATCTGCTGCTCGTCGTCGCTACGGCGGGACTACAGTATTCCTTGTTCAACCATCCGATCGAGCTCGAGGAGCTTCTTGAAGAAGCCCGGATCCCCGCGGCCTCGAAGGGTCAGCCGCAAGTGCTGGTTCGGATCACCGGCGCGCGCGTCCCGGCAGCCGTGACGAAACGCAAGCAGGAAGGCGGCGTCGCCAGCTGAGATGTGCCGCGGGTGCGGCCCGCATCTCCTCTACCCGCTCCATGGTCTGGTCGACGCTCGTCGCGCAGTAGCGGTAGAAAGGATTTGAGCGCTCACGCGCCTGAAAGCAAACGTCGGGATTCTGCGCCCTGCCGCGGATCAATCGGATGGTCCGGCGTCAGGGCCCGCGAGCGATGATCGAGCACCAGTTCGAAATCGATCATCCACCGCATGTCATCACTCGTCAGGAGTGTCACGTCCGGGATCTCATGCGAGGTGCGGAAGGCGTCGAAGAAGTGCAGAAACGGGATGCGCGACTCCAGGGTAGCGCTGTGTGCGATGAGAGCGAGATCGTGCGCTTCCTGCACGCTCGCCGAGCTGAGCATGGCCCAGCCGGTGGCTCGTGCGGCCATGACGTCGCTGTGATCGCCGAAGATCGACGGGCCGTGCACCTCGCTGAGTGCGTAGGCGATTCGAGCAGCCGCTTCGTTGCCATCGATGATCAAAGCGGGACGGTCTGTTGTTGCGGATCCGGCGGCGGGAGGCGTCAGCTCGGCTTGGACTGTCATGCCCTGACGATAGGAGGGCGGGCGATCATCGGGGGATGACCAGCATCATTCCGGCTGTGATATCCGTCACCCGACGAGCGCGCGGATATCGTCGTAGATAGAGTTCACGTCGCTGCTCAGTTGGCGCAGGACGTTGAACCGGAACGAGGGGTTGCTTTCCAGCGTACGGAGGAATTCCTCACGCTCGATGAAGCCGACCTCACAGCGCGTTCGCACCGTTGCCGAGCAGTCGTGGGTCCGGCCCATGACCACGGCGGCGAGCCCGAGAATCTGGTCAGGGGTGGCCACGCGCAGTGCCTTGACCTCGCCGTTCCGAGAGCCGAAGAGAAGGTCGACCTCGCCGGAGTGGAGGACATACACGCCGGCCGGAGACTCTCCCTCCAGGAAGAGCATTTCTCCGGTAGCCCGATGCTGCAGAGTTTCCGATGACGTCAGCGTCAGAGGTGAATCCATGAGAGCGGTGTCCATGTAGGCGACCATAGGCCTGTCATATGGAGGCGCACGGTGACGGTCGATACACACCCGCGTGAGGCCTGTCTCAGATGCTGACCATGGCCTCGAGCTCGCTCTTCTTCTGGATGAACACGCTGGCGCCCTTGACGGCGATGACCTTCTTCCGTTTGAGGTCGCTCAGGAGGCGGGTGATGGTCTCGCGCGTCGTGCCGATCATCTGCGCGATCTCCTCGTGTGTCAGGAGCACATGCAGGCGGATGACCCCGGCCGTCTCTTCGCCGCTTTTCGCGCACCAGTCAAGGAGCAGACGAGCCAGCTTTTCGGAGGTCGTCTGCGAGAGGCCCAGCGAGCGGATTCCCCGCTGCGCGGAGTGATACTTCTCGCTCAAATGCTGTACCGCATGCATACAGGCCTCTGCCTGCCCGCCCAGGAATCGGATGAAGTCCTCGCGCCTTATGAAATTCACCTGCCCGGGCTCCAGAGTCTCTGCGGAGACCTCGTATTTCTTTCCGAGGATTGCCGTGCTGGCCCCGAGGACTTCTCCCGGCTCGGCGATCTTCACGATGAGCGTTTTTCCTTCGCTCGACGACGTCGTCAGCTTGGCCTTGCCGCTGCAGAGGATGAACACGCCACGAGGCTGCTCTCCTTCGACGAAGAGGACCGACCCCTTGGGATAGACACTGGTGAACTTGATGGCATCGAGCGCCGCCATCGTTTCATCCGACATGTTGCAGAAGAGGCGCTCCTCACGGACCGAACAGTCAGAGCAGCGATCGTGAACATCAAGATTGTATGGTGAGGGCATGGAAGAGATCCTCCGGAAACGTGATCAATATCGCATCGCCGTCCCCCTCCAGCGCCACCCCAACGGGTGGGCTGTGCAACACCAATGGGTGATCGCTGTCACCCGACGGCTGTGCCGCTGCACTGACTTGAGCCAATAGACCGCGGGAACGCCTCCCTTCGCACCGGTCGACCGTACTGCGAATCGTCGGCAGGGAGCTTGCTTACAAATAACAGTGTGATGCCCATCACCCCTTGACGTGTGACATCTCATCGAGCACAGAGCAAGCACTCTGCTTTGATCAGCGAGCGATGATGGTCAGCTCCACGTTGTCCGCGGACGAGATCGAGCAATTCGAGCTTCTGAAACCGCGCCTGGCCGCGCTGTGGGACACAGCCTTTCCCGGCGACGAACAGTCGTACACCTCAGTCATCGTTCCGTCGCTCACTCTGGACCAGGCCGAGATGACCAAGATCCCCGGCATGCCGTTCTACGAGGAACGTCTGCTTTTTCTTCTGATGCGCCTTCGCAATCCCCTGGCTCGAATGGTCTACGTGACCTCGCAGGCGATCCATCCGATGGTGCTCGACTACTATCTGCAGTTGCTCGTCGGAATTCCTGCCAGTCACGCGCGGGGCCGTCTGACCCTCTTGTGTGCGTACGACAGCTCGCCGCGGTCGCTGACGGAGAAGATACTGGAACGTCCCCGTCTTCTGGCACGCATCCGCGCGAGCATGGGCGATCCGGAGCGCGCTTACCTCACGGTGTTCAACTCGACGCCCCTCGAGCTTCGTCTTTCCGTGCGCCTCGGAATCCCGATGAATGCCCCCGATCCACGCCTCGTCATCTGGGGCACCAAGTCCGGCAGCCGGCGGCTCTTTCGGGAAGCCGGCGTCGAATTCCCGGATGGTTCCGAGGACATCCGCAGCCTCGAGGGAGTGGTCGAAGCGCTCCTGTCGCTTCAAGCGCGCCGCCCCGACATCCGCCGCGCACTCCTCAAGCTCAACGAAGGATTCTCAGGTGAAGGTAACGCTGTCTTCACCTACCCGGAGCCGGTCGATCCCGCGGCAATTCGCGAGGCCATTGACGGGCTGCTGTTCTCCGTGGCTACCGAGACCGCCGCTTCATACATGGAGAAGTTCGAGCGCGGCGGCGGCATCGTCGAAGAGCTGATCGAGGCATCCGAAGTGCGATCGCCCAGCGTCCAGCTTCGAATCAACCCTCGACGCCAGGTCATCCTCGCGTCCACGCACGAGCAGATCCTCGGCGGGCCGGGAGGCCAGGTGTTCCTCGGCTGCCTGTTTCCGTCAGACGACGAGTACCGCATCGAGGTCCAGCGGCTCGGCCTTCGCGTGGGCGAAGCTCTGGCGGCAAAGGGAGTGATTGGCCGCCTCTCCGTCGACTTCCTGGCCACGCGCAATTCGCCCGAGACCAGCTGGCGCCTCACAGCCATCGAGGTGAACCTGCGAATGGGCGGAACGACGCACCCGATGCTCGCCCTTCGCTTCCTCACCGGGGGCGAGCTGGATCGCGAGACCGGGCTGCTGCATGGACTGGATGGCCGCGCCAAGTACTACCGCGCCTCGGATAACGTCCAGTCGGAGAGTTACCGCGGCCTGCTGCCAGAGGATCTTATCGAGATCATCACGGCGAACCGCCTCGGTTTCAACCACAGGAC
>JADGNX010000224.1 GCA_017883265.1 Thermoanaerobaculia bacterium | reverse complement strand
TCCTTGGTGAAGAAGACGCCCGGGGAGCGGTGGAGCTGCGAGACGATGACGCGCTCAGTCCCATTGATGATGAAGGTGCCGTTGTCGGTCATCAGAGGGATGTCGCCGAAGAACACCTCCTCTTCCTTGGCATCGCGCATGTGCTTGACGCCGGTGTCGGGATCCTTGTCGTAGACGAAGAGGCGGAAGGTGACCTTGAGGGGCACCGAGTAGCTCATGCCACGCTCCTGGCACTCTTCCACCGAGTATTTCATCTGCAGGTCGACCGGGTTGCCGCAGATGTCGCAGATCTCGACCCGGTTCTTGTTGATGACGCCGCAGCGCTGGCAGTTGACCGTCTCTTCGTGCGGGTGATCGGTGATGATTTTCGATCCGCAGTTTGCGCAGGTCATGCGCAGGTGCTCGAGGCCCTTGAGCGAGCCGCACTTGCACTCCCAGTTGCCGATGGAGTAGCGGACGAAGTCGAGCGAACAGGTCTCACGGAAATCGGAGAAGGGGAAAACGCTCGTGAACACCGACTGCAGCCCGGTGTCCTCGCGCTCTTCCGGCAGCAGGTTCATCTGCAGGAAGCGCTCGTAGGACTTGCGCTGCACGTCGATCAGGTTGGGCAGCGCCATGTAACTCCGGATCTTGGAGAAGTCGTGGCGAACCGGTTCCTGTTTCGGCATGGATCCGTTCATGAATGAGCTCCTTTGTTGTGGTCGGAAAGGGGACGAACCGCGTTCCTCGGGGAGGCTGAAATCTGAATCGAGAATGCAGCGGACGGGCAGGCAGAGCTGGCGCGGAGCTCAGCGTGCGTCGTGGTGCGTTCCGCATTCGGCATTCCTGAAGGACCTCGACCGCGGCGACGATGGATCGCCAGCGTCTGCGAGGTCTCGGCCGCAGGCAACGCGGCGAGAAGTGATCGCGTGGTTTCGAGCCGTTTGCGAAAAGGGCCGCTCCCCCCCTTTTCCGGCTCAGCGATGCTGTGGGGATGTTGCTTTGAAACGTGAACTCGACTCCGCTTGCTAAAACAGAAGTCAATTCCAGGCGGAGATATTCTCCCCGCCCGGAATCGACTGGAAACAAGACTACTTGACGGTGACCTTGGCGCCGGCGTCTTCGAACTTCTTCTTGATGCTGGCGGCCTCATCCTTGGAGACGCCTTCCTTGATGTTCTGGGGGGCGCCTTCAACGAGGTCCTTCGCTTCCTTGAGGCCAAGGGCGGTCACTTCGCGGACGGCCTTGATGACATTGATCTTCTTCTCGCCGATGTCGGTGAGGACGACGGTGAACTCGGTCTGCTCTTCGACCGGGGCGGCTGCGGCCCCGGCGCCTGCCGCTGCGGCCGGTGCGGCGGCTGCGGCTGCGGAGACGCCAAAGCGCTCCTCGAGAGCCTTGACCAGGTTCGAGAGGTCGAGGACTGACATCGTTTCGATCTGCTTGACGAAATCTTCGGTTGAGATAGCCATTTCACTCCTCCAAAAAGTTGAACTGCTTCAATAGCTCGCAGCGTTGCGGACGTTAGAGTCCGGCAGGCGCTGCACATAGGTTGACTAAGCTTCCGCTGGCGCCGGCTCCGCTCCGGAGGTCTCGGCGGCCGGCGCCTCGCCGGCACTGCGCTGTTTGGCGATTTCGCTGAGCACGACTGCGATGTTCCGGATGTTGGCCTGGAGAACGGTGGCCAGCCCCCGAATTGGGCTCTGCATGACCCACAGCAGCTTGGCAATGAGCTCATTGCGCGAGGGGAGCGTGGCGATCGACTGGATCTCGGTCGCCGCCACGATCTGGCCGTCGAGCATGGCTCCCTTGAACCGCACGCTGGGAGTGTCCTTGGCGAACTTCGTGAGGGCTTTGGCCAGCGCCACGGCGTCGGTCGCGTTGTACGCCACTGCCGTCGGCCCGGCGAACTGCTCTCTGAGCGCGATCATCGGCGAGTCCTTGAGGGCGATCAGAGCGAGCGTGTTCTTGACGACCACGTAGCTCGATTTCGTCTCCCGGACCTGCCTACGGAGCTCGGTGACCTGAGGAACCGTGATGCCCTTGAAATCGATCAGAAAGGCGTTGGTGGCCTGACCGATTCCTGAGCTGAGCTCGGCGATCTCCTGACTCTTGTCGTTTTTATTCATCGTCCCCCCTTACTCCGCGACCTTCAGCTCAGCGACGCTGGAGTCGAGCTGGATCGAGGGACTCATGGTCGACGAGATGTAGATGGTGCGCATGTACTTCCCCTTGGCAGCCGGCGGCTTCGCCTTACGCACCGCCGTGATGATGGAAGCGGCGTTCTCGGTGAGCTGCTGCGAAGTAAAGGCGATCTTGCCTACCGGAACGTGGATGATCGACGTCTTGTCGACGCGGAACTCCACCTTACCGGCCTTGATCTCCTGGATGGCCCTGGCCACATCGAACGTGACGGTACCGGTCTTCGGATTGGGCATGAGGCCGCGGGGACCGAGCACCTTACCGAGCTTGCCCACCGACCGCATCATGTCCGGCGTGGCGATCACTGCGTCGAAATCGACCCAGCCGCCCTGAATCTTCTCCACGATCTCATCGCCGCCGACCATGTCGGCCCCGGCGTCCTGCGCTTCCTTCTGCTTCTCGCCGCCGGCGATGACGAGCACCCGTTTCGATTGTCCGGTGCCGTGCGGGAGCACGGTCGTACCGCGGACCATCTGATCGGCGTGCTTCGGATCAACCCCGAGGAGCATCGAGAGCTCGACCGTCTCGTTGAACTTGGCGTAGGCGATCTGCTTGAGCAGACCGAACGCCTCGTCCAGCTGATACGACCGCTGCTCGACCTTCTCGGCTGCTGCACGATACTTCTTGCCGTGTCTGGCCAATTTCACCTCCGTAGTGCAAGCGACGGCGCGGGGCCGTCTCCTACGTTGTTGTTTTGCCCCAGCGACGCGCTGGAGCCTTACCTTGATCGGTGATCTGCGATTCGCAGCGAATCCCAGCACCTCCGATCAATGCTCTCTATCCCTGAATCTCCAGTCCCATCGAGCGCGCCGTCCCGGAAATGGTCTTGACGGCCGCCTCGAGGGACGCGGCGTTGAGGTCGGGCATTTTCGTTTTGGCGATCTCTTCGACCTGGGCCTGGGTGACCTTCCCCACCTTCGTCTTATTGGGCACGCCCGAGCCCTTCTGCAGGCCGGCCGCCTTCAGCAGCAGGATGGCCGCAGGCGGCGTCTTGGTGATGAAGGTGAAGGAGCGGTCGGCGAAGACGGTGATGACCACCGGGATGATCAGACCCGATTGAGCCTGGGTCCGGGCATTGAACGTCTTGCAGAACTCCATGATGTTCACGCCATGCTGGCCGAGAGCCGGACCGACCGGCGGAGCCGGAGTGGCTGCGCCTGCGGGGATCTGAAGCTTGATGTAACCGGTGATCTTTTTTGCCATGATAATTCCTGATGTTTAAAGACTAGTTTAAAACGTTATCTACAGAAGATAGAAAATAGAATGCAGAATGTAGACCTCAAAACGATGAATAGTTATCTTTCTACTTTCTGCCTTCACCGCGCCTTGCTCCCCGTGCCGGCCGGCTGCTCTTCGGCTGCGTCGTAGCGGTTGACCTGCAGGAAGTCGAGCTCCACCGGAGTGGATCGGCCGAAGATCGTGACCATGACCTTCAACGTGTTGCGATCGAGATTGACCTCTTCCACCACGCCGGTGAAATTCGAGAACGGGCCATCGATGATCCGCACGTGCTCGCCATGTTCGTAAACGTGCTTCGGTTTCGGCTTTTCCTTCGTCGATACCACCTGGTGAAGGATGGAGTCGACCTCTTCCTGGGTCAGAGGCGTCGGCTTCTTGCCCGTGCCGACGAAGCCGGTGACCTTCGGAGTGTTCTTGACCAGATGCCAGGCGTCGTCCGACATCTCCATCTCCAGCAGGATGTAGCCGGGAAAGAACTTGCGCTGAACCTCACGCTTCTTGCCGCCCTTCATCTCCACCAGGGTCTCGGTCGGAATCTTGACCTCGCCGAACTTCTCGCGCATTCCGAGAGCTTCGATGCGCTGGGAGAGATTGTCCTTCACCCGCTCCTCGAATCCGGAGTAGGTGTGAACGATGAACCATTGCCTATCCGCCATCGCTATTTTCCCGCTCCGAAGTGGGTGAAGAGATAGTCGATCAACTTGAAGAAAATGACGTCGCAACCCCAGAGATAGACGCCGAAAATCATCACCGCTACCAGGACGACCATGGTCGTGCCGACGACTTCCTGACGGCCGGGCCAGGTAACTTTGCGCATCTCGGCGGAGGTATCGCGCCAGAATTCCCTGGTCGCCGTCCACCACTCTTTGGGTCTCGCTACGACTGCAGTCTCTTCCATCGTCTTCCCGACTCCACTCTCTCTCTCAAGTACCCGATTGTCCGTGAAGCGCCTCGCGCCCGGGGAATCGCGGCCAACCAGCCCGCTTCGACAGAATTGGCAGGCCAGGAGGGACTCGAACCCCCAACAAGCGGTTTTGGAGACCGCCGCTCTACCAATTGGAGCTACTGGCCTATCGATTCACTCCGATTTGCACCAGGGGGCGAGGCGTCCCACGTGCCGCAAAAGGTTGACAAGCCATCGCTTGTCCCACTTATTCCACTATTTTGTCTCGCGGTGTGGGGTGTGTTTCCGGTCATGCCGGCAAAACTTCTTGAGCTCGAGCTTCTCGGTCATCGTCTTCTTGTTCTTCGTCGTGGTGTAATTCCGCCGCTTGCACTCGGTGCATTGCAGCGTGATGATCTCGCGTCCACCCTTGGCCATGTTCCGTTCCTCGGTTTCAAACAGTTATCGTTTTGAGTCTGAAGGCTGCAGTCGCGCGGGGCGGCTCCAGCCTTCAAACTCGAAACCAGATTAATGGAGCCCTCGACGAGAGTTGAACTCGTGACCCCGTCCTTACCAAGGACGTGCTCTACCCCTGAGCTACGAGGGCGATCAACATGCAGCGGTCCGATCGCAGTGACTGTGTTTCCTGACAATTGAATTGGAGCGGGAGACGGGGATCGAACCCGCGACCAACAGCTTGGAAGGCTGTGACTCTACCACTGAGTTACTCCCGCTCGACGGCAACCCGGCGCCTGCCGGTTGTTATCTACAGGCCGCCTCACTGCGAGAAACGGACAGCGAACGACCAAAAATGGTGGAGAGAGGAGGATTCGAACCTCCGAAGGACGAAGTCCGGCAGATTTACAGTCTGCTGCCTTTGGCCGCTCAGCAATCTCTCCGCTCTGCCTGGCGAAGCTCGCAGCGCTAGCGGCCGAGAGCTGCCTTGCTGGAGCTGGCGATGGGACTCGAACCCGCGACCTGCTGATTACAAATCAGCTGCTCTACCAACTGAGCTACGCCAGCAAAAACCCTGTTTTCAAAGACACAACCGCCTTCATGCGCCAGACAGGATGCTGAACAGATCGGGGCAAGACGGCGGAGGCCGAAGAACTGCGGGTTATAGCAAAAATGCCTAACGGGAGGCAAGCGGAGAGTTATTCCGGTGCCTCAATGCAGCCGATAGATCAGAATTGAATAGCCGGCCCGCCCGACGAGCTCAGCGCGACGGGAGGTCAGAAACTCCGCCCATCGGGCTCGGGTTTGCGCGGTATAAATGACCCCTTCCAGATTGCTGGCGCTCATCGCCAGAAGGCCCGGCAGCGCGTCGAGCTCGCGATCCGCCTCGAACACATACCCCCCGAGCAGGTTCCGATGCCGGATGCCGTAATACCTCGGGTCGGCCGTGCCGAAGTAGCAGAGGTTGATCGGCTCCCGGACGTGATTCGCCTCCAGCCATCGGGCCAGAGTCCCGAGGTCCTGCCCCCAGTCGAAGTTCGAATCGGCGAGGTTTTCGTAGCCCCGTAACGGGCCTCCACCCAGCTCGTTCATGAAGGAGAGGTGATGTTCGACCACGATCGGCGGTTTGAGCGGAGGAGCAAAAACGACGAAGGCGCCGCAGGATGCCAGGAACAGGGCCAGCACTCCCACGGCGGACCGTTGACGACCGCGGAAGCGCTCCCAGACCGGCCCCAGAGCACCGGTTGCGACGAATAGAAATGGATAGATCGGAAGGATGTGGCGATGACCTAGATTGAGCCCACTGGTGAGGGCGATCGACAAGTAGACGAGTGCCGGGAGGAGAACGAAACAGAAGCCCTCTGTCCCTTGAGAGCCCAGGAAGAGCGGGATCGCGATCCCCATGAGTGCGAGGGCGCC
>JADGNX010000223.1 GCA_017883265.1 Thermoanaerobaculia bacterium | reverse complement strand
GGTCGGCGATCCGGAACAGTTTCTCCTCGATATCTAGCGAGGCTTTGCCTCAGACCGACGAGATTGTACAAACCAGAAACTAGAAACCAGAAACCAGAAGAAGGCCGTTCTGGTTTCTGGTTTCTGGTTTCTGGTTTCTGGTTTGTATCTGAGAATTCCTCTCTCAGCGGCTACTGGCGAGCGCGCTCCCACACGATGGCTCCTTCGATCTTCGCCCGGTACCTCTCCACCTCGGGAGTGACCTCGAGGTGCGGGAGCGCCGCAGCCAGATCGTCTTTGGCTTCGGCATAGTGGCCCAGCTCATACAGGACGACGGCGCGATCGTAACGGTAAGCGCTCTCCGACACGGTCAGCGATCCCAGTCGATCGAACACGCTCATGGCCTCGCTGAACTGCTCTCTCCGAGTCAGATCGCGCGCCTGCTCGAGCGCGGCGGTTCTCGCCGCGACTGCCGCCTCCCGGAGGCGCCTCGCCTCCGCCAGGCGCGAGGCCTCCTGCTCTGCGAGGACTCGAACCTTCTGTTCCGCTTCCACCCTCGCCTTCTGCTCCGCGTCTTCTCGCGCCCTGCGCTCCTGTTCCAGATGGGCAAGCCGCTGCTGCTCTTCCTTCGTCTTCTGCGCTGCCTCGAGCCGCACCTTCTCTTCGATCTCCAGCCTCGCCTTCTGCTCGGTCTCCTCGCGGGCTCTGCGTTCTTCGGCCGCCTGAGCCAAACGCTTCTGCTCGTCGCGGGCCTTCGATCCTGCTTCCAGTCGCGCCGCCTTTGCTGCTTCGTCCTCGGCGCTCGCGGAGACGACTGGCGGGGTCTGGACAGGGGGAGCGGCCGCCGCCGGGACGGATTGCGTCGCGGAGGAGATCGGCGGTGGTGTGACCGGACTCCCCGAAACAGGCGCCGTGGAAGCTCCCTCGGCCGGTACGGCAATTATTGCGGTCGAGGGAGCGGCCGGGCGAGCTTCCACGGTGAGAGTGGCCGGTTCGCTCATCGTAAGGTTGAAGTTGAAACCGTCGATGATCGTGCCGGTCGGAAGGATGGCCAGTTGCCTTGCCAGGGGCCCGCCGAGACCGATCCGAACGGCCTGCTCGGGATTGGCGCGTAAGGTGTACTTTCCCGGAACTACGTTCGTCAGATCGTAGAAGCCGTCGTAGGCAGTCCGAGTCGATTTCGCTACCGCGCCCTTTGCATCGATCAACTGCAGCTCGACGCCAGGCGCCTCGCGTTGCAGACCGCCGCGGTTTACATACACGGTGCCGGTGATCTCACCGCTGACCAGTACGGGAAACTCGACGTTGAGGGCTTTCCCGCCTCGGGGGACGAATCGAACGCCGGGCTTCTCCGGGACCCAGAGCGGATCTTCGAGCGATGACGCGGCGATGCTGATATCAGTGGCCACATCGGCCGGCAGGTTGGTCAGGAGGGCCTGCCCCTTCTTGTCGGTAAGCGTCGGGTCGCTGGCGCGATTGATCACGAACGAGGCCCCCTCCACAGGCTTCTCGCCCGGGTCGCGCAGACCGTTTCCGTTGGTGTCCAGGAAGACGTCCACCGCCGCGGCGCCGCGCCCGGCGATCGATCGGGCTTGTGAAACCCACTTGGAGCTGAAGGGGTTGCGAGCCAGTCCGGCGGATACCGAGAGCCGGATGAGGACGTCGCCGGTCGACGCCAGGTCGGCATCAACTCCGTAGCTCAAAGGTCCCTGATCACGAGTGATGCCCGCCACCAGATGCGTAACGCCTGAGGCCAGGGCGCGCAGAACCTGAACATCGAGCAGATAGTCTGGCCACGGTCGAAACTCGGTGGTCACTCCGACGGCGTTCAAGTGATGGGCCGGTCTCACGCCGTAGTCGATTTCTCCACGGAGAGCCAGGTTGCGGAGGTACCGGCTGATGAGCAATTGCCCATCGATCGAAGTCAAGGCGTCCGATCCCGTGCTGGAGAAGATCGTGCCGTTGAATCGATTGGCAACTGAGGTACGGCCGAAAAGTGCCGACACGAGATTGTCGAACCGATAGACGTCGCCGCGGTCCGTCCGGTCGCGATCGACGTCGAGGGTGATGGAGATCGGCGGGATGGCATGTGTCTGGAGCGTCGTGCTGAGACGAAGGGTCGTCCGTGCGCTGATTTTTCCGTTGGTCGGAAGAAACACTTCGCTCTCGAAGTCGTGGAGCTGGGAGTGGATGATCGAGAGGCTGATCGGACCGACTCGCGTCTGAGCTCCGGCGCTGACGGCCGAACCACCGCGCTGTTCGTAGGCCACATCGGCCCTGGTGAAGAAGCGGCTGAAGTACCCCTGCACTCCTCCCGTTACATACTCGTGGTCGCCGTCGTCGAGCACCACGGTCGAGAGCGACCCTTCCGCTGAAAGGTGGCTGCTCACGCCGTACGAGAACTGGGCCAGGCTCCGGCGCGTCCTCCCTTGAGGATCGTTGGCCATCACGCGATAGTAGAAAGTCCCTGGCGGCGTGAGTGTCTGCCCCACGTTATACGTCTCCACCAACTGCCGGCGCTGCCCTTGCGGACCGTAGAAGACGAGCCGGAAGATATTGATGCCGAAGAGCATCGGAATGTTCTCGAAGTCATACCGGCCATCCCGTCTCGATTGCTGATAGGCGACGAGCGCGTCGTTGCGGTAGAGCTCGACCTCCCATCCTGTCTGGAGGTCGCCGATGAAGGTGCGCCGGTCGAACTGGTTCTGCTGCTGCAGCGGGTAACTGCTGACGAGCAGGCCGGGTCCGGATGCCGGCAGGGCGACCAGATCGAGCCCGGGATGAAAGACTTCGCCCAGGCCGAACTCGCGCGCGTGCATCGGTCCGAGCAGAGCGGCATCCGGGTCACGCCGGCCCATCGAGACTCGAAAGTCGCTGAAGGGCGTGAGGTTGTCTCCGGCGGCGAACACGTTGGTCTCCAGCCCGAGAAGGTCGCCCGCGGCCATGGTCGAGTATTGAAAGCCGAGAGAGCTGCCTGTGCTCCCCTGGCGGCCGAAGATGAGACGAAACGACTGATCGACGAAGGGGCCGTCGAAGACGCGATACGGATTCGGAATGACCGGAAATTTCGGGCCACCGTATCCGAGACTGGCCAGCGACTTCTGCACCATCTGCTCCCGCTCCTGGCGGATCTGCATCGGCAACGGTTCCCGCGGCTTGATCACCAGCAGGGCCGAATACAGGTCGACCACGAAGTCGGTCGGGAACCATTTGGCCAGAAGATCGGTGGCCACATAGATGTCGTCCTGATGGAGCTCCACCTTCGATCGGTCATAGGTCGACTGCTTCCCCCCGACGGTCACAGTGGCAGTCCTGGTATCGAGATGAAAGCGGCGGTCTTCGCGGATGAAGAAGCCATCGGCGGAACCGTCGTTCACCTGAGTCTCGATGGCCAGATCGAGAAGCCGGGCGATCTCACCGAGTGGGACGATGATCCCTTTGTCCAGGGGATACGCCGGCAGCGAGTCGCTCACCGTCACCTGGTTGACGCGGACGGCGAGAAGGAGCAGGTCCGTCTCCGGACGCTCGACGAAAGGGCTCTTGCTGGTCGATGGCTGCGCCGTGGCAGGAAGAGCCGCACAGACGACGAGGATCCCGAAGAGGGCCGCGCGCTGAAGGGGCCTCGGACCCCGATCAGGGCGCAGAGAGAAGCGCCTCAGCAAGCAGCCCCCCGCCGACCTGTTCTGCATCCATGTAGGTGACTCGGTATGTCCCCGCAGAAAGGTTCACGCCGGCCGGAGGACGAAGAACGACGTTGGCGATCCTGGCTGGAAGAGGCGTGTACACCGCGACGCCGTTGGCCATCCCCACCACCTGCTCTTTCCCTCCACCTTTCGGCGTGAATCTGACAGTGATATTGCCATAGACCGAGCGGGTTCCGGTGCGATTCAGTGTGACGTGCAGGACCGACGGCTCCGATTCCGATTTCGAGAGCTCGAGTCTCGGCTCTGACATGGTCACCGCAGCCGTCGTGTCGCCGTGCCGGATGATGATCGGGATGGAGACTCCGTAGATCGGCGTCAAGAGAATGCGAAAGCCCTCGGTCTTTTCCTTCGGGTCGATGGGAGCGACCACATCGGTGGAAGGCACTCCGCGAAAAAGCAGATGCGTTCGGTACTCGCCGGCGGCCAGGGTCTCCGGAAGGCGGAGCTGGATGCGAACTGTCTGGACCACGTGCGGATCTAGGATGACCTGCCGTGGCGAGTAACGGATGAGAGAATCGGTCAGCACTTCGTCCGGGCCCGGAGTCTCGATCTCCTTGATGTCGCCGCTCTCGAGCATCTTCATGTGTGTGAGGCTGATTCGAAACGTCGCGGGATGGTCCCCGATATTGACGAGCGCCAGCTCTGCCGTCCGCGTCCGCCCTTCCAGGATCAGACGAGTGGGTGCAACCAGCAGATCGCCCACGCCGGTAGCCGAAGAGGCCGCGGTGGGCGCGTTCGGCTCAGAATCGGGCGCAGACGCCGGCGGAGCGTCTGTCGCAGTCACCGGAGGAGTCTGAGGCTTGATCGCCTCCGGCGGTGCCGGTGCAACAGACGCGGGATGAGCAGGAGTCTGCGCCCCAGCGAAGGCGGCGGCGAGCGTCATGAGTGCGGCGAAAGCTGCGGCGGCTTGAAGGCCACTCATCCTGAAGTCACGGGAACGGCTCATCACGATAGGTTCATCCTCTTGTCTGGTTTGCAGGCCTGATGTTGGCAACGGATCGGCCGCGCCGGCGATGGCTGTATCTTCTGGTGGAACTCCTGCGAGGGACCACGAACGAGTTGACGGCAAATGCCTAGGGACTGGTCACTGTGACATTGAATGTCCCGCTATAGATTCCGGCTGTCTGATTTGCGGCGACATGCAGAGTGGCCCCGACGGTCATGTCCTGGAATCCTGTCGGTGGCCGGATGTGGCCGCCGTTCCCCGGTGTGCTTTCAAACGAGTCGACAAGCATCGAGCCGCCCGGACCGGTCAGGCTCGCACTGCTGGCCAGGAGGATCGAGTAGTTGGGATTCCCTTTCTCGATCGAGATCGTAAAGGATGCCGGGGCGGATCCGCCGCCGAACGCGACCACCCCTCCCGTCGTCGTCGTGGCGCCTGACGAGGAGACCTTCACCGTTCCGGAGGTCGATCCGGAGATCAGATTTCCAAAGGTTAACGGCACGCTGTTCGTGATCTGAATAGCGGCAGCGGAAAGAGCCCAGGGCCGAGAGAGAAGGATCAGGCCCAGAGTCCCACACCGAATCAATCGATTCATTTGAATCACACGATCTCCGAAAACTCGAGCGATCACCCGGGCCTCCCCCTCAAACAGTCTGGTAACAGCAGAATAGGTGAGTTACGTTCCCCGCGGCGCAGCCTGATACCAAGAGTGAAAAAGAACAGCGCAAGACCGGAGGGAGAAAGGAGCGGAAGAGAGGCGGCGCGGGATCAGGGGGCGGGGCGCCGCGCCGAAGGAGGGTACTTTCTACTGCTGTGTCACGGTGACGGTGAACGTGCCGCTGTAGCTCCCGGCAGCTTGATTTGCGGGGACATGCAGAGTGGCCCCCACGGTCATTACCTGGAATCCCGCTCCCGGGGCGAAGCCGACGAAGCCTGGGCCTCCCGGCGTGCTTTCGAATGTGTCGACGAGCATCGATCCGCCCGTCCCGCTCAGCGTCACGCTGCCCACCGGCAGCTGGATCGAATAGTGCGGATTGCCCTGCGTGATCGAGACTTGAAATGATGCCGGGGTGAAACCGCCGCCGACGGCGCTCGCGCCTCCGGTCGTCGATCTGGTGCCCGACGAGGAGACCGTCACCGAGCCGGCGGTTATCCCGGAAAGCAGGCTGGCGAAGTCCAGGTCTTTGGTTCGAGCCACGGAGATGCCACCCGCCACGTTCGCCGAAGCACTGATCGACTGCGTCGTGCTGTTCTGGGCCGCCTTCGCCCCTGCCGTTGCCGTGATGAGGCCGGCCAGAAGCCCGAGGCTGATGAGCGTTCGCATTCTCATGGTTTGTGTTCATCCGCGTTTGTCGATTCTCTGGGGGCCAAAACTGATTGCGGGTGGTGGAATCGAGAAGCGTGACGGGAACCGAAAAAGGCTCCCGTCACGACCGGAATGCGACTAGTTGTAAGTGACCGTGACGTTGAAAGTGCCGGTGTAGGAGCCGGTGGCCTGAGTGGCGCCGACATTGAGAGTGGCGCCCACGGTCAGTGTCTGGGTACCGGTGGTGGCGTCA
>JADGNX010000222.1 GCA_017883265.1 Thermoanaerobaculia bacterium | reverse complement strand
TTCAGATCGACCAGAATGTCGACCTCGAGTGCCCTGGCGATGTCCGCAATCTGGTCGTCGCCCATGGCTCGGGCTTCGACGAAGCGCTCGAATGCCGCGGCGATTCGCCGCCGCATGGGCGAGTTGTCATCCGGGCCCACCGAAATGCCGGTGACCTGGAAGCGTGATCGGTCAGGACGGGCACGGCGTCCTTGTGACACGACGTGAAGTGTTCTCATCAGCTCACGGAATCATCTTCCTCATCGACCAGTGCACTGGTGAAGAACCAGGCGCAGGCCAGGCCGATGATGGCCGAGGCGGTCACGTCGGATGCCCAATGGCGGAATGCCAGGATGCGGGAGAGGCCGACGCCGATCGCCAGCAGAGCGCTGACGGACTGAAGCAGGCGGCTCCTCGAGCCGAAGATCAGCACGCCGGCGATGGCGAAAGCCCCTACGGTGTGCCCGCTGGGAAACGACGTCGCTGCGGCGCGGGCATGCTGGAAGGGACCGAGCCAGAGCTCGGGCCGCGTTCGTCCAACCGAGTATTTTACGATCTGCACGAAAACGCCGGAGCTGAGGCCTCCGCAAGCCATTGCCAAGGCGTACCCGATCCAGCGACTCCGCCGGCAACTGATTCCGGCGACGAGGAAGAAGAGGGTGATCATCGCCGGATTCATGCCGCCGCCGAAACGGTTGGTGTAGCGAATGAACGTCTCGACGGCGGTCGAGTCCGCCTGCTCGGCCAGTCGGGTGATCGTGCTGTCGCTCGATCGCCAGACGAGGGCCACGACGGCCGCCGACGCCCCCAGGAGGCCGGCGGCCACTGCTGCGCGCGATCGCATCCACCGGTCGCGGACACGCAGTGGAATCGCTTTCCACTGGCGCTTTGTCTCGGCGAAGGAGAAAGAGCCCTCCGTTACCGCGGGGTGGAGGAGGGCCAGTGTGAAGAGTCCGGCCAGGCACCAGTAGACGATGTCCCAGGCGGGCGCCTCGCGTCCGAGAAATGAAAGTTCGTCGACTGCGAGGCGGCGGTGAAAGAAGAGTGCGTTGAGCGCGACCACCGGCGACGGCCAGAAGACGGACAGCGCTAGAAGGGCCACGAAGCCGCACGATGACAGGACGGCCCGGCGGCGCAGAGCGGGACTCTTATCGAAGGCGATAGACATCGAACCACTTTCCGATCATCCGCACCTGATCGATCTGCCGGTAGCGGGCCAGCGCCGGCGCGATCTCACCAGCATGCGTCCGGGCGGTGGCCACGATGACCGGCCAACGGCCGGCCGAATCGCGGATATCGGGTCCGGCATAGCGGACCCGTTCGAGCTGCCGAGGAAAATTGCGGCTCCATAGATTGGGACACGAGTACAGGGCGATCGACTCCGGAGCTACGGGCTGGCGCTCCAGCACCGCGATCAGCGGCGTCGAGGAAGCAACGGCATTGATCGGACCGATCAGCGTGGCCGCCGCGATGACCAGCGGCACGATGACGGCCGCGACCAGCGCGAGGATCGAACGCTCCAGACGGCCCACGCCCGAGGCGAAGGTCGCCACCAGTCCGCCGCCTGCGATGACGACGAATGCGATTCCAACGACCCGGACACCTGCGGGAAGAAAGAGCGCGGCGTCCGGTCCTTTCAGCAGTCTCCCACGAGCAGCGAGCAAGGCGACGCCGCACGAGGCCACCAGGAGAAGCGTGAGCGCGTTGCCGGCGACGGCGAATCTCGCGGCCGCCGGTCGCAAACTGCTTTCAGGCGCGGGTGAGGCAACAAACCAGCCGAGCAGCACGGCGACGGGAGGGATGGCGACCATCATGTAGACATCGAGTTTGCTGCTCATCAGCGAATATGGCACGACGACCGCGACTATCCAGTCGAGACAGAACCAGAGCGGATCGGCACGGCGGCGAAACTCCACACGCCGTTCGCGGATCAGGACAAGAACCGCGGCAGCGAGGAGGAAGAACCAGGGGAAGAGGGTGAGGGGACTGCGCAGGAGGTAAAACCATGGGGGTGCCTCATGCACCCACGTACTGATGGCCCGGCCGACTGTCTGCTTGACCAGGATCTCCCGGGCGAATGCGTTGCCTCGCATCACAATCGCCGGAACTACCCACAGAAGCGGCAGAACGATCGTCGCCGCGATCGCCGGCAGGTAATTGCCCCGCGGCAACTGCCGCGTCCGACCCCACTCGAGCAGGAGAAGAACGATGGCCATGATCGGAGCCATCGGACCCTTGATGAGCGTGGCCACTGCGATGAGAACTGAGGCCATCAGGAGTGCCTGGAAATCCTCGTCCCTCAGAAAGCGGTAGACGAGCCAGATGCCGGCGGTGAGCGCGAGGGCGAAGCTCACATCCATACGGGCGGTCTGCGCCGAGCCCCAGATCAGAAGCGAGCTGCCGGCGGCCAGCGCAGACCACCATGCGGCGTCCCGGCCGAGCATTTCGCCCGTCATGCGCACCATGACCCCCAGGAGAAGAATGAAGGCGGCCAGCGAGGGAATGACGAACGACCAGAGCGAGTAAAGGCCGAAAATGTGAGTCAGAGCGTCAACCATCCAGAAGTGAATGGGTGGCTTGTGGCTGAACGGCTCTCCATTGAGGATGGGCACGAAGAAAACGTGCGCGCTGCGCATGTCGCGAATCACTTCGCCGTACTTGGTCTCGTCGCCGACATACAACTCACGCCGCATCGGCGATAGGAATGCGGAAAGGACGAGAAGGCTGAGAACCAGCTGGAGCAGCCGGCGGCGTTTCATGGCGCGCGATTATGACGGGTGAAGAGTGAAGGGTGACAAAGTGAATCAGGGACGGAACCCTCTCGCTCTTCTCTCTTCACCCGTCACTCTTCGTGGACAGATCGGCGCTTAAACCTTTCAGCACAGTCATTTAGACGATGCCTTTTACACAACGCCCCTATACGCGTGCAGTGCTAGAATTCTCTCTTGCACCAACTTCGAAGGAGGATTTAAGGATGGCGGAACAGACCAATGACGTTCAGCGGATTCTCAGCGTTGAGGACGAGGAATTCAGACATTGGCTCGAAGAACATCACACCTGCGAAGCGCGCCTGGCTGAGCTGGCGCAGAAGCAAGAGATCTCGATCGACGACGAAATCGAAGAGAAACGTCTCAAAAAGCGAAAGCTGTTTCTGAAGGATCAGATGGCTGCGCGCGTTCGAGGCTACGAGGACAGCCGGACAACTCACGCTTAGCGGTATTGAATCGACACCGGATTGAGGGGGTTCCCAACGGGACCCCCTTTGCTTAAGATGCGACAAGGGAGCCCCGACGACCGATGCCTCGAATCCGCTTCGCGCCCGAGGGATGGCTCTTCATCATCCCAGTGGTCATCCTGGCCGCTGTGGCGCTCCTGATTCAGTGGACCATCGCGACCATCGTCCTCTCGCTTCTCGCCCTTTTTCTTCTCAATTTCTTCCGTGATCCCCACCGCTCCGGATCGGGGCACCACGTCGATGTTCTGTCCCCAGCCGACGGGACCGTGGTGGTCATCAAGGACATACCGGACGGTCAGGTCTGGCCAGGTCTCACCAGACAGATCAGCGTCTTCATGTCGGTCTTCGACGTTCACGTCAATCGCGCCCCCATCAGCGGAACGATCATTCACTACCGCTACAGCCGGGGGAAGAAGTTTGCCGCCTTCGCTGACAAGTCGTCGCTGGAGAACGAACAGAATCTGGTCGTGGTGAAGGGAGAGCACATCACTCTGGCTTTCAAGCAGATCGCCGGCCTTCTGGCTCGCCGGATCGTCTTCGACAAGGCGGAGGGTGATACGGTGGCTCGAGGAGAGCGCATAGGCATGATCAAATTCGGATCGCGCGTCGATATCTTTCTCCCGCCCACATCAACCGTGAGAGTCGGCCTTCGTGAGAAGGTCAAAGTGGGTCTGACCGTGATCGCCGTGGTGGGAGAAGGCGCATGAACCCGGGCGCGGTCCGCCGGGGGCTCCGCCGTGGCGTCTACGTCATTCCGACCTCGCTCACGATTCTCAATCTGTTCTTCGGGTTTCGCTCGATCGTCATGAGCACGCGCGGTATCGAAGCCGTTGCCCACGGCAACACCTACGCAGCGGCGCACTTCTTTCAAATCGCCTGCTACTCGCTGTTCTTCGCCGCGCTCTTCGACACCTTCGACGGGCTGGTTGCCCGGGCCATGAACGCTACGAGCGAGTTCGGCAAGGAGTATGACTCGCTCGCCGACGTGGTCACCTTCGGCGCCGCGCCAGCCGTTCTGGTCTACGCCTGGGGCCTGCACATCCTCGGCGGACTGGGAGGGGCCATCGCCTTCCTCTATCTGGTCGGCGGCTCGCTCCGGCTCGCTCGCTTCAACATCAGCACGGCCAAGACAGACCATCGCTACTTCGTCGGACTCCCGATCCCGGCCGGGGCACTCTCGTTAGCCTCGATCATCAACTACGCTCCGAATCCGATCAATGACGAGCGCTTTGCCTACGTCATGCTCATCGTGACTGCCGCTTTGGCTTTCGCCATGGTCTCCACGGTCCGCTATCGGAGCCAGAAGTACGCCAATCTCCAGCGCGAGCGCTCCCTGATGTACTTCGTCGGGCTGGCTCTGGTCGTCGGTCTCTTCAGCAAGTGGCCGCGCGAGTTCTGTTTCGGGCTGGCGATCTGTTACGTTTCGTCCGGTCCGCTGATTCGCCTCTGGTCGATCGCCTTCCCATCGCGACGGCCGATCGATCCGGCGCCCGCTCCTGCGCCTGAGGATCTGGTCATCACGCCGCCCGTCTGAGCTCGAACATAACAAGCCCGACTCCGAACAATCAAACGACAGGCCCCTTCACTCTTCACCCTTTCAACCATGGCGCCACGCACGATGAATCGCGGTACCCGTCTCGGAATCGTCAATCCGCTCACTCTCGTGGGCAACGAGATCAAGACCATCCTCGGCGAGCGCTCCTTCCCGTTCGACAAGGTCGTCCTGCTCGATTCCTCGGGACAGAGCAGCGGCGCCGTGACCGAGCTGGGCGACGAACCGGCCCTCGTCGAAGCGGCAGCCAGCGATTCGTTCGAAGATCTCGACCTGGTCTTCTTCTGCGGGCCGGGAGAAAACAACCGGGAATGGCTGGAGCGATCGAGCGAGGACGGATTCGCGGCCATCGATCTCTCCCGTCCCTCGGCGGCCGAAGACGCTCGTCCCGTCGTCGCCGGCATCAATCTGGAAGTCTTGACTGACGCCGACCGCGTCGTCATCTCGCCCCATCCAGTAGCCATCCCCATCGCCCTCATCCTTCACCAGATCGGACTGGCCGGACAGGTTCAATTCTGCGCTGCCACGGTGGTCCAGCCGGCCTCGGAATTCGACCAGGCCGGCATCGAGGAGCTCGCGGCCCAGACCATGAGCGTCCTGACCATTCAGAGCCTCCCGCAGAAAATCTTCGACCGCCAGCTCGCTTTCAATCTCTACCCGGCCGTCGAACGCCAGGAGAAAACAATCGGCGACCAGGTGCGCGCGCTGACCGATAGGCGAACCGAACTGGCACTGCTGGTCACCCAGGGTACGATCTTTCACAGTCACACGTTCTCGCTCTTCGTCAGAACGCGTGAAGCGCTGGACGTCGGAGCCATGGTGGCCACTCTCCAGCAGAATCCGGCCATCGCATTCCCGGAGGGAGATCAGCGGTTCGGGACGATCGACGCGGCGGGACGGGACGAGGTTCTGATCGCCGAGGTCAGGCCCGACCCGTCGATCCAGGGCGGGTTCTGGATCTGGGCCGTGTGCGACAACCTCCGTCGAAGCTCCGCGCTCAATGCGGTCCTCATCGCGGAGAGACTGCTATTCGGAGCAGGAATGACGAATTGATCGCCGCCAGCCGGTTCCATTGACGCCTTGAACGACACACTCGAGAACCCGGATCGTCCCCCACAGGAGAACTCAACCCATGCAGGACTTTTACGAACCAAAAATCGGTGATCTTGCACCGAACTTCCGGCTCCCTTCGACACGCGGGAAGGAAATGTCGCTGGCGGATTTCAAAGGGAAGGACGTGATCCTCTACTTCTATCCGAAGGACGACACGCCCGGCTGCACGGCCGAGGCCTGTTCGTTCCGCGACACCGAGTCGGAGTTGACGCGAATCGGCGCAGCAGTCCTCGGCGTATCGACCGACTCGCTGCAGAGCCACGACAAGTTCACGGGCAAGTACAAGCTCAACTTTCCGTTGCTGTCGGATGAAACCTCGGACGT
>JADGNX010000041.1 GCA_017883265.1 Thermoanaerobaculia bacterium | reverse complement strand
TGCTACAGCGGCCGCGCTCCGACGCGCTCAGGTTTCTGCAAATGGCGGATGTTGCGGTAGTCGGTCAAGGCCCAGATGATGAGGATCAGCACGCCGATGGCCACGAAGAAATTTCGCGAGTTGACCCCTGCGGAGAAACCGGCAAGCCAGGGCAGGATGATGACCAGGACGCCGACGATGAACTCGACCGATCCGTGAAGTGTGAAGCTCAGGACCTTCAGGACACCGAAGGGAAAGCGCGTGACAAGGGTCAGTAGAAAGTGCAGCACGGCGAGCACGTAGCAGATCGTCGCCTGCCGTCCCGTGAAGCCGGCAACGGACGGGGCGATGGCCAGAATGATGACCATCAGGTAGTCGATCACTCCATGACTCCAGATTCCGATGACGCGCATTCGCGAAACCCTCCAGGGCAAATATACGCTTCGGCTGGTGGAGCGGAGGTCGCTTCGGCTGGTGGAGCGGCGGTCGCTTCGGCCGCCGGGGGGTGGGCGGCTGGCCCCAATTTCCGCGCGGGCGCCCGAGAGCGGGCGCCCCTCCACTCAGAACGAATCCGATACAATCCGGTATGCCCTCGCCGCAGCAGACCGTTCTCGTCCTCGATTTCGGCTCGCAGTACACGCAGCTCATCGCCCGGAGGATCCGTGACGAAAAGGTCTACTCCGAGATCCATCCGTTCGACTATCCACTGGAGCGCATCCGGGCGCTGGCGCCCCAGGCCATCATCCTCTCCGGCGGCCCTCAGTCCGTCTACGCCGAGTCCGCTCCCATCTGCTCCCGCGAGCTCTTCGATCTGGGCGTCCCCATCCTCGGCATCTGCTACGGGATGCAGCTCATGGCCTACCTTCTGGGAGGTAACGTCGAGGCCTCGAGCGAGCGCGAATACGGCAGGGCCGTAGTCGATGTAATCGAGAGCGCGCTATTCGCCAACACGCCGCGCCGGCAGAAGGTCTGGGCCAGTCACGGCGATCGGATTCTTCGCCAGCCTGATGGATTCCGCAGCATCGCCTCGACCAGCAATGCCCCCATCGCCGGCTTCGAGGATGAGAAGCGCCAGCTCTACGCGATCCAGTTTCATCCGGAAGTAACTCACAGTGAAGCCGGACCGCAGATCATCCACAACTTCCTCTTCGACATCGCCGGCTGCACGGCGAGTTGGGATCTCGGAGACTTCAAGCGGAGAAAGATCGAGCAGATTCGCCAGACCGTCGGGACCAGCCACGTCATCGCCGCGGTCAGCGGCGGCGTCGACTCCTCGGTCGCCTCACTCCTGGTGGCGGAGGCCATCGGCGAGCAGCTCACAGCGGTCTTCGTCGACAACGGCGTTCTTCGGAAGAACGAGGCCATCCAGGTCGTATCGCGGTTGAGTGAAGGGCTGGGGATGCACATCGTGGCCGTCGATGCCCGCCAGCGTTTCTACGACAGGCTCGCCGGCGTCGACGATCCTGAAACGAAGCGCAAGCGGATCGGGAACGAGTTCATCGCCGTCTTCGAAGAGGAGGCTCAGCGCATCCCGAATGTCCACTTCCTCGTGCAGGGGACGCTCTATCCCGACGTCATCGAGTCGGTCTCGATCAAGGGGCCATCGGCCGTCATCAAGACCCATCACAACGTTGGCGGGCTGCCGGAAAAGATGGGACTCAAACTGATCGAGCCGGTGCGGGAGCTCTTCAAGGACGAGGTACGCCAGCTGGGTCTGGAGCTGGGGCTGGAGGAGGAGTTCGTCTGGCGGCATCCTTTTCCCGGTCCCGGACTGGCGGTGCGGATCCTGGGGGAGGTCACGGCCCAACGGGTGGAGATCCTCCAGAATGCCGATGCCATCGTCATCGAGGAGATCCGCCGTGCAGGACTCTATCGTGAAATCGCGCAGGCTTTCGCTGTGCTTCTGCCGGTCAGGAGCGTCGGCGTCATGGGCGACGAGCGCACCTACGAGAACGTGCTGGCGGTGCGCGCAGTGCAGACGACCGACTTCATGACGGCGGACTGGTTCCGGATGCCTCACGATGTTCTGGATGCCATCGCCAGGCGCGTGGTCAACGAAGTGCGCGGCATCAATCGCGTGGTCTACGACATCTCGTCCAAGCCGCCCAGCACCATCGAGTGGGAGTAACCCGACCATCCCGAGTTGAGCCGCTCCAGGTGGAGCCGCGGCCGAGTGGAGCGGCGGCCGCTCGGACCACCGGCGGGCTTGGGGCCGGCCACGATTCGCGTGCCAGTGCCCGAGAGAAGCGTCTCTCCGCTGCAGACGCCCTTCCCGTGGATCAACGAGTCAAATCGGGCGGACACGTGGCGACAACCAGCAACGCCATGAGGAGACCGCAAATCGAAACGGCAACACCGGCCGCCAATCCCGCTGGCGAATGGTTCGAAGGCAGCGGAACAACATGCGCGTCCGGCAATTCCTCGACACCGCTGGTCGTGACGTAGAAACGGACGCCGAGCCTCGCGAGCGCCTGATGCTGCTCAGGCGACGGAACAGCGGGAAGCTTCGAGGATGTCGGGTCATATCCCGCGGCCATGAGGCCTCGGGTCCATGCTTCACTGGTGAGGATGTCGTAGGGGACGACGTCGCGCAGGCGCCAGGTGGTCGCCGCATTCGGAGGCAGGACGCCGCCCGCCGACGCCATCAGCCATTGCCGGCTGGGATCGCGCCGTTCGATCGTGGCGATCGCGGCCGGCTTCGGCGCAATCTCCTCAGCGCCAATGGCAGGGTTGTAGCCGAGACCGAAGATGATCAGCTCAGCCACCACGGCCACTGCAGGCAGCCGCCGGCGGCCTCGCATCACGGCAAGAGAGAACACGATCCAACAGATTCCGGGAAGAGCCAGTCGACGAAACGCCATCCAGCGTGCGCCACTGAGATACGACGACAATCGCTGCTCATAAACTGAGGCCGCCTGATGGAGATGTCCGCTCGACTGAAGGTGAGCGATCCCGCTCCGCGCCGCTCGCAGGAGAAGTGCCGGAGCGGCGGTTGGAAGAAGTCCGGCGATGATCATGAGAGCCCCGGCGATCGCAACGGCCACCAGAAGCGGACGCCGCATCCTCATGGCAAAGAGAGCGGGCCCGGCCGCCAGTGACGCGAACAAAACGAAGATCAGCGCGAAGTACTCCACAGCCACCCACTGGACGATCGGGAGAATTCGCATCAAACCGACGACCCCCGGCAACGACCACGCCAGCACCAGCCCGCACGTACCGATGACCAGGCCGCGCCGGAAGATGCGAGGCATGTCGCGCAAAGCCAGGGCGATGGCCGCCAGCGCGAGAAGACCGACATACCCGCCGGTCCTCTGATTGAAGTTCTCCATCGGTGCCACCAGCGCTGTGAGGTCGATCTCACTCCGTAGCGGACTGCCGAGAAACCCGGGAAGGACGAGAGAGACCATCGCCAGTTTCCGGACGAAGTTCGTCAGCTCATGAGCGCGGGCCAGACGCACATGGCTCTCGGCGACCAGCACAGCGAACGGGACGAGGTGAATGCCAGCCGTGAGAAAGCCGGCGAAAGCGGCAAGGAGAGGACGACGCACCGCGGCGAGGCCGGCGTCCCAGGCGATGAAGAGCATCAGCGCAACGACCCCGATGAAGAGCGTCTCCGGATGCCCGCCGGCCGAGATGAGCGCGGCGAAAAACGCGACAAACGCCAGGTTGCGCTTCGAGGGCGCACCAGCCGCGGCCAGCGCCGCTGCGCCGAAGGCGGGCAGCAGGACGAAGACGTTCGTCTGCGGATAGAGAGCCCAGACGATGGCATGACCCGACAGCGTGAAGAGCAATCCGGAAACGACGGCGGCGGACCACGCGGCTCCTGCAACGCGGGCCAGCCAGAACATCGAGAGCCCGCCGGTGACGATCTTCAGAAAAACGCTCCAGCTCCATCCGCGCAGGCCGAGGAGGAGACGTGGCCAGGTGAAAGGAGACAGCAGGCCTGCCAGCGGGTTGGCGAAGAGTGGCTCACCATTCCCCGCGTAGCGGTTGATCCAGGGGAATTCGCCCCCGGTGATCAGACGCCGCGCCTCCCCATCCCACGGTGCCAGCTGCAGCGGGACATCAGAGAGCAGGCTGTTCGAAACGCGCACCCGAGTGTCGGCGCCCGCCTTCCACGCCGGCAGATCGCGCGGAATGTCGAGTGGCGCCAGGACATGGCCTGGAAGAAATCCCCCGCCGGTATAGAGCAGCGCGACCGCTGCAAAGATCAGCGCAACGTGGGTGAGCTCGCGGAGAATGATCTGATCGTCGGGAACGGCAGGGTCCACGGTCCTGATGATACCGAGTGATCGGGGCGGGCGCTTCTCCAGACGCTTTGCCCGCGCCCGTCAGGCAGGGAGCCAGACCAAGCGAACAGAAGCTCCGTCCCCTTCTCCCTCCCAATCCCCCAATTTCATTCACGCAAGGCGCGGGCGCTCTTTCACCCTGCACTCTTCAAACTTCACTCTGCAAAAAACAGGGGCGGCCCTCGCCGCCCCCGGGAGCAGTGGTCCAGGGTCCCTTACCCCCGGACCTCAAGGACGCACAGGAGGGGTGCGCCCGCGTGTGAGCTCTCGCGGCTCTCTGCGGCCTCAGTCGCTCAGATTGCGAATTACCGTCGGAATATCGAGGTCATTGCCGAAATCATTCGACGCCATCGGCCCGAAGCCGCTCGTGCCGTCGGGCCGTGTGAATCCCTTGCGAAAAAACGGGGGATCATAGATCTCCCCCTCGGCCCCGATCTGGGGTGGTGCCTTCTCCTCAGCATGTGCCGAAACCGTCTCAGCGGACGCCAGCGCCGCGGCCGTGCGGGTAGTCGAAGCGATCGGATGATGCCCATGCTGCGTGGAGTGCTGTTGTTGCCTTCCGGATAGAGCCTCCCCCCGGGTATTCAGGAATCCCTTGGTGGCCGAATCGAAGCCGGTGGCGATGACCGTGACCTTGATCTCATCGTGCATTCGGGGATCGATGACGGTGCCGAAAATGATGTTGGCTTCCTCATCGGCCGCTTCCTGGATGATGGAGGCCGCTTCGTGCACTTCGAAGAGCGTCATGTCCGGCCCGCCGGTGACGTTGATGAGAACCCCCTTGGCTCCCTCGATCGAAGCCTCTTCGAGGAGCGGAGAGGAAATCGCGCGCTGGGCCGCCTCGACCGCGCGATGTTCGCCCGACGAGACGCCGGTCCCCATGAGGGCCATGCCCATGCCATGCATGATGGTCCGGACATCGGCGAAGTCGAGATTGATCTCCCCCGGAATGGTGATGAGGTCGGAGATGCCCTGCACCGCCTGCCGGAGGATGTCGTCGGCAATCTTGAAGGAATCGCCGAGAGAGGTAGCGCGCTCCACGAAATTCAAGAGGCGCTCGTTGGGAATGGTGATGAGCGTGTCGACGGTCTCGCGCAGTGCGCGGATTCCGTGCTCGGCCTGCACGCGACGGCGCTTCCCTTCGAAGTTGAACGGTTTGGTGACCACGGCCACGGTCAGGGCTCCGAGCTCGGCTGCCAGGGAGGCGATGATCGGAGCGGCTCCGGTGCCGGTGCCGCCGCCCATGCCCGTGGTGATGAAGATCATGTCGGCGCCGGAGAGCGCTTCCAGGATCCGATCGGTATCCTCGAGTGCGGCCTGCTTGCCGATCTCGGGATTGGCGCCGGCGCCGAGGCCCTTGGTCAGCTTGCCGCCGATCTGCAGTTTGATCGAGGCCAGAGAGTTGCGCATGGCCTGGACATCGGTATTGGCGACGATGAACTCCACGCCTCCAATGCCCGCCTGAATCATCCGGTTGACTGCGTTTCCGCCGCCACCACCCACTCCAACCACCTTGATCTTCGCCGGAAGCTGATCCTCGTCCATCGAGATCTTCAGCTTTCCGTCGCCAGGCAGTTCGTTGAAAGTGATCATGACCATCCCCCAAGGTACGTTCCAGCTCGCCAGCGCCGGTCACGATCGACCAGTACTGGTTTCGGGGAGCTAAAAGATTATACCTTTGCCCTTCCCTGTTTTTGTCATTGAATTACGTTAGTTTTGTGATCAGTGATTAGTGGTTGGTGATTCGTGCTTTGTGATTCGCTGCCTTCTTCAATTCTGGGCGAACCATTGACGGAACGAATCGGCCACTCTTCCCAGGCCGGTACGGGTCCGTTTGCGAGTGCGGGCCCGGTGGCGGAATCCCCACAGAAGAAGGCCTGCGGCCGCTGCCCACTCCGGCCCGCTGACCGTGTCGGAGAGGCCGCCCAGGCCGCGCGGGATACCCTTTCTGGCCTGCTGGTCGAAGACCTGCTCGACCATCTCCAGCATGCCTTCCATCTCCGCCCCACCACCGACCAGGACGACCCCGGAGCGAATCTCCTTCTCCAGCCCGGCCTTCTCGATGTCGCTGTAGACCAGTTTGGCGATCTCCGCCGCCCGAGGCTCGATGATGTTGGTCAGCTCGTGCTTCGAGAGAATCTTCGGAGCGCGCCCACCCACGGTGGGAACCTCGATCGGATCGTCGTCCGTCACCAGCGAAGCCAGGGCGCAGCCGTAGCGCCGCTTGATGCGCTCGGCGTCCGCCATCGGCGTGCGCAGCACCACTGATATGTCGGAGGTGAAGTGCCCCGCTCCCACCGGAAGGACGTTGGTGTGGACGACGTTCCCTTCCAGGAATACGGCGTAATCGGTGGTTCCCGCGCCGAGATCCATCAGAAGCACGCCCATCTCCCGCTCGTCCTGGGTCAGGACAGCTTCCGCCCCGGCCAGCTGTTCGAGCACCAGCTCAGTCACGGCGATGCCGGCTTTGTTGACGCAGGTCAAAACATTCTGGTTCTGGGTGCGGGCGCCTGTGACGATGTGAACGTTGGCCTCCAGCCTGGCCGCCGTCATCCCCAGGGGGTCGTGGATCCCGTCCTGGCCATCGACCACGAATTCGCGAGGAATGACATGCAGCAGCTCGAGCTCGCCGGGAATGCTGATCGACTTCGAGGCTTCGATGACCCGCTCGATGTCCTCGCGCGAGATCTCCTTATGCTTGCCGGTGACCGAGACCACTCCGCGCGAGTTGATCGATCGCACGTGATCGCCGGCCACCCCAACGTACACCGATTCGATCTGCAGTCCGGCCATGACCTCGGCTTCATCGACCGCCTTCTTCACCGCTTCGATGGCCTGATCCAGATTGATGATGTTGCCGCGGCGCGTACCGCGCATGGGGGACGTCCCCTTGCCGATGATCTCGAGCTGACCCCGATCGTTCACTTCCCCCACCAGCACGCACACCTTTGAAGTTCCGATATCGAGAGCCACGATGTACTTGTCTTCAGTCTTCGGCATTTGTCTCTCCTTCCAGCGATCGTTTGCGTTTCATCTACCCGCGGTCGAGCAGTCTCTAGTTGGTGATCGCCTCCAGCGGCGCCGCAGGATGAGCGGCGGCCAGGGCGATCGGATGTGTTGGTCTGATGATGACGCGCCCCTCGAAGCGCAGATCGGCATAGGCGATGGAGCCGGGCTCCAGTCGCTCGGCGTTGACGATGCGGTCGAAGGTCGTCCAGCGCTCCGCGATGTGCTCGGCGTCGACGAAGACCTCGCAGGCCAGGCGCTGGTCGAAGATGGCGAAGCCGCCGAGACCGAGCGTCCGCAGCTCCGAGATACGCGCGAAGATGTCCGGCCGCTCGCTCTTCATCGACGTCAGGAGAGTGACGCAACGAGCCACGTCCCCCGGCGAGGCGGCCTGAATCAGCGGGAGATCGTCGTCGCCCACGGCGGGACTCAGCTCGGCGAAGGCCAGGCCCCGCGCATCGACGTAGCGCAGTGCACAGGGCCGGCCCCAGGCGGATCCTTGCGAAGCGCAGGCCCCATACGAAGCGATGGCCAGAGGAACGCGCTCTGTCACGCGGATTCGCAGCAGGTCCGGCATGGTCTTTTCGATCGAAGCCGATCGAATCCAGGAGATCGAGGAGAGATCCTTGCGGACCTGGTTGATATCGACGCGAAAGAGGTTCGCCCCCACATAAGCTCGCGTCAAGGCTTCGAGCTCAGGCCGCGGCGCGTGCACCACACCGACGAGCTCCACGCGGCGGATGGCAAAGCGGCTGCTGGACTCCGCGATGCGCAGGATCCACACCGCCACGGCCACCATGAGCGCGGCGATCAGCAGGTTGCCCGACCACACCAGGGCCCGATGCATCCGGATCTGCCGCCGGTTGCGGCGAAGCCTGGCGATATCGGCGGGCCGGAGAAAGCGGTCTGTCGAGTCGAACATACTGCTCATGGCCCCTCCTCCAGCAGAAGCTGAGCGACCTTGTTGATGTCGCCGGCACCCATGGTGATGAAGACATCGCCCGGCTCGAGGAGCTGCCGTAACTCTTCGGCGATCTCCTGATGGGATCGATCGATCAGACGCAGACGCCCGCTGGTCGAGGCGTCGGTGATCATGCCGGCCGTCACGCCGTCGATCGGCAGCTCCCGGGCCGCATAGATCGGCGATACCAGAGCGAGGTCGGCATTCTCCAGCGCCGCGGCGAAGTCCGCGCAGAAGTCGCGCGTCCTGGTGTAGAGGTGCGGCTGGAAGAGCGCCACGATGCGCCGTCCGGGATAGCCGCGACGCGCGGCGTCGAGGGTTGCCCGGATCTCGGTCGGATGGTGGGCATAGTCGTCGACCACCAGAGCGCCCGAGTATCGGCCGAGCAGCTGGAAACGCCGCTCCACGCCGCGAAAGCGGCCCAGGGCGGCGACGATCTCCGGCACCCCCAGGCCCAGCTCCAGCCCCACCGCCACGGCAGCCAGAGAGTTCCGCACGTTGTGATCGCCGGGGACGGCCAGTTGAACCGTGGCCAGCTTCTGGCCGTGCCGAAAAAGATCGTATGAGGAGCCTTCCTCCGAGAAGAGGATGTTCGCGGCTCGCAAATCGGCTAGCGGCCCCAGGCCGTAGCGGACGATTCCTCCCGGCCGGACCTTCATCAGGGCCTCGACATTTTCGTCGTCGCTGCAGCCGATGATCTTCCCGTAGAACGGGAGTCCGTCGGCAAACCGGGCAAAGGTCTCGCGGATGTCGTCGAGATCGCGGTAGATATCGAGATGATCCGATTCGATGTTGGTGATGACGGCCATGTGCGGATGAAGCGTCAGGAAGGAACGATCGTATTCGTCCGCCTCCACCACCAGAAGGTCGCTCTTGCCGAGCATGGCATTGGTGTCCAGGTTGCGCAGCATGCCGCCGACGATGACCGTCGGATCGAGGCCGGCGTCGGAAAGGACCATGGAGACCATGGCTGAGGTGGTCGTTTTTCCATGCGTGCCGGCGATGGCCACGCCACGCATCCAGCGCATGATCTCGCCCAGCATCTCGGCTCGCCGGACCACGGGGATTCCCCTCCGCCGCGCCTCCAGCACCTCGGGATGCCCCCCTTTTACGGCCGATGAATTCACAACCAGGTCGACCCCTTCGACGTGGCTCCGGTCATGCCCGATGACCACGCGGACGCCCCGCCGTTCGAGCAGTTCGGTCGTGCCCGAGGCTCGAAGATCGCAGCCGCTGACGGCGAAGCCGTCGCTGGCCAGGATCCCGGCGATCCCGCTCATGCCGATTCCCCCGATGCCGACGAAATGGATCTTTTTAATGTGTCCGAAATTCATTCCTGATTCGTGACCCTAACTCAAATTTTAAAAGTGATGTCGATACAACGCAAATTAATTTGTATCAATACTATCGATTAAATCGACAATCCTCACGGTAGCCCCTTCCACGGCCAGCGAGTGGGCCGCTGCTCCCATGGCTGCGGCTCGCCCCTGATCCTCCAGAATTCCGGAGATCGCTGCGGCCAGACGCTCCGCAGTGAGCTCTGCCTCCGTAATGACCACTCCACCACCGACCCGCTCCACCACCCGGGCGTTGAGCTCCTGATGATTGTTCGTGGCCCGGGCGAAGGGGATGAATATCGCGCCACGGCCGATGGCCGCCAGCTCGCCGATGGTCATCGCTCCGGCCCGGCAAACCGCGAGATCCGCGGCGGCGATCTCCGCTACGATCGGATCGAGGTACGGCACGACCCGGGCGAAGGGAAAGGCCGATGCGGCATAAGCAACGCGGACCTTCTCCACCTCGGATGGACCGGTCTGATGCACGATCTCCACTCGATCCTTGAGCCGCGCCAGAAAGAGCAGCGCCGCGGTCATGGACTCGTTGATGATTCGCGAGCCCTGGCTGCCTCCGAAGATCAGAAGCCGCCGGGTACCTCCCGATGGCGGCTTGCGAGCCTCGAAGAACTCCCGGCGGATCGGGTTGCCTGTTACCACCCCGTCCGCCCGGTTGAGCCGCGGAAGGGCGTCGGCAAAGCCCACAGCCACCCGGCGCACCACGCGCGCCAGCAACCGGTTGGTCAGGCCGGGATAGGCGTTCTGCTCGTGAATCATCGTCGGTACGCCACGGAGTCTCGCCGCCAGAAGCACCGGGCCGGATGAGTAGCCCCCCACTCCGAGAACGGCGCTCGGACGGTGCCTGCCGATGAGCCTCCAGGCCTGGAGGAACCCCAGCGGAAGCCGGACGAGGCTGCGAATCAGCTCGACCGGCGACTTCCCCTGCAGTCCTCCGACGGATACGAATTCCAGGGGGAAGCCGGCCTTCGGCACGATCGTTTTTTCGAGGCCGCGCTCGGTTCCCACGAAGATGACCTGTCGCGAGGAATCGCGGCGCATGAACTCCTGAGCCACGGCGATGGCCGGATAGATATGACCTCCGGTACCACCGCCGGCAATCATCAGCTTCCTGGACATCGCGCCCCCTCCCGTCCCGTCCATGGTCAGCTCGATTGCTGTGAGAGATTCAGAAGCAAGCCGATGGCGATGAGGCTGGTGACCAGTGAGGAACCGCCGTAGCTGACCAGGGGAAGCGGCAGTCCCTTGGTCGGAAGCAGACAGAGCGCCACGCTGACGTTGATGAGCGTCTGAATGGCGATCATCAGGGTGAAGCCGAGAGCGGCATAAAACGCCCAGCGGTCCTCGGTCCGCTGCGCGATCCGCAGTCCCCGCCAGACCAGGAGAGCGAAGAGCAGAAGAAGGGTGGAGGCGCCGATGAATCCGAGCTCCTCGCCGATGATGGAGAAGATGAAGTCGGTGTGTGGCTCCGGGAGGAAGAAGAGCTTCTGCCGGCCGTTTCCGATCCCCAGACCGCGCACTCCGCCGGTGCCGATGGCGATGAGCGACTGCATGGCCTGGAAGCCCTTGCCGAGAGGGTCCGCTTCCGGGTTGAGGAACGTCAGCAGCCGATCGCGCCGGTAGGCGGCGCCGAGGGCCAGGGCCACACCGGCCGGGATGAGCGCGAATGAGAAGACTGCCACGCGGCGCCATGAGATTCCGGCCGCGAAGATCATCCCTGCCGCGACCAGCAACATGGTGAAGGCGGTGCCGAAATCAGGCTCGAGAAAAATGAGACCGGCAAAGACCGCCAGAACGAATCCCAGAGGCAGGAGCGTCGCCGTCAGATCGTTGATCCGATCCTCGCGCCGCGCCAGGAACGAAGCCAGGAAGAGAATGATGGCCGGCTTCGCGAATTCGGAAGGCTGAAGCTGCAGAAGCGGCAGGACGATCCATCGATGGGTGCCGTTGATCGGGGTCTGAAAGAGGACGGCCACGAGAGCCACCAGGACACCGCCCATGAAGAGATGGATGACCCGCCGATCCTTGAGGCGCGTGATGTCGACGTGCATGAGGGCGAACATCACGAGGCCGCCGGCCAGGAGCCAGATGCACTGCCTGGTCATGAAGTAATACGGATTCTCCGATCCGACCTTCTGTACCGTGATGATGGCCGAGGCGCTGTAGATCATCACCAGGCCGACCACAACGATGAGCATGGCCGAGCCGAAGAGATAGCTGTCGTAGGTAAGCTTCCGGCTCATCGGAACGCTCCCCCCTCCGATGCCGGCACGAGCGGCCTCACAGGGACCTCACCAGCTCTTCGAAGTGCTCGCCGCGATGCTCGAAGTTTCTGTACTGATCGAAACTGGCGCAGGCCGGCGAAAGGAGCACGGTCTCGCCGGACCTTGCATTGCGGTGAGCCCAGGCGATGGCCTGGGCCATGTCGTGCGCCTGGACGATCTCCGCGGAGCCTGTCAGCGCGGAGCCGATCCGCTGTGCCGCTGCTCCGACGGTCAGCACCGCGCGTACCTTCTGATGAACCAGCTCGCGCATCCGCTCGAATTCTCCCGCCTTGTCCTTGCCGCCCAGAATCAGGATCACGCGACCATCATCGAGACCTTCGAGAGACTTGAGCGTGGCGTCGACGTTCGTGCCCTTGGAGTCGTTCACGTACCGCACGCCGTCCACCTCACGCACAAGGACCATACGGTGCGCGAGACCGTTGAACGAGCCGAATGCGATCTGCACGGCAACATCGTCCACCCCTGCCGCGCGGGCCGCCAGCCAGGCGGCCAGGGCGTTCTCGACGTTCGCCGTCCCCTCGATGCGCAACGACGCTCGCGGAATCCGCCGCTCCTGCCCGTCGAGCCTCATGACCAGCTGATCGCCTTCCAGGAAGGCTCCCTGATCGACCGGCTCCTGCGAGGAGAAACGCCACACACGTCCGGCCGATGAGCGCGAAACGCTGTGGCGTTCGGTGGCATTCAGGATGGCCACGTCGGCCGGCTTCTGGTTGCGGAAGACGCGGTACTTCGCGGCGGCGTAATCATCGAAGGTGGGGTATCGATCCATGTGATCGGGTGTCACGTTCAGCAGCAGAGCGATGTTCGCGTGAAACTCGCTGATGGCCTCCAGTTGAAACGAGGAAAGCTCGACTACATAGGTGCGCGGCCGGTGGAGGTCGAGGGCCGAAATGAGCGGTTCACCGATGTTTCCGGCGACGATCGGCTGGCGTCCGGCCACTCGCAGGATCTCGCCGATCAGGGCCGTGGTGGTCGACTTTCCGTTCGAGCCGGTGATGGCGATGATCGTTCCGTTGAGATACCGGTAGGCCAGCTCGATCTCGGAGATGACCGGGATGGGGCGGATCTGAGCCTCCTGAACGATGGCCAACGACGGCGGGACGCCCGGGCTGAGAATCACCGTGTCGACCCCGTCCAGAACATCATGACCGTACGTTCCGAACCTTCGCCGGACCCCGCCATCCAGCGGCTGCGGAAGGTGAGCCTCAGCGTCCGCCTTGTCGTCGATGAGGATCACTTCCAGACCGCGCCGCGCGAGAAAATTCGCCGCGGCCACGCCGGACTTGCCTGCTCCGATCACCAGGATGTTGTTCAATCGTTCTTCACCGCAGTTTCAACGTGGCCAGGCTGAGGAGAGCGAAGATGATGGCGATGATCCAGAAGCGGACCACCACCTTCGTCTCGCGCCAGCCCGCCAGCTCGAAATGATGATGAATCGGAGACATCTTGAACACGCGCCTGCCGGTGGTCTTGAACGAGATGACCTGGATGATCACCGAGAGGGCCTCGATCACGAAAAGGCCGCCGACGAAGAGCAGCAGGACCTCCTGCTTGATCATGACCGCCAGGCAGCCGATGGCGCCGCCCAGCGCCAGAGAGCCGACATCTCCCATGAAGATCTCGGCCGGATGGGCGTTGAACCAGAGGAATCCGAGCGAGGCGCCGACCATGGCGCCGCAGAAAACCGCCAGCTCACCAGCCCCGGGCACCCAGGCGATCCGCAGATAGTCGGCCACGCGGAAATTGCCGGCGGCGTAGGTCAGGACCGTGTAGGTGACCGCGGCGATGAGAGTCGAGCCGATGGCCAGTCCGTCCAGTCCGTCGGTCAGGTTCACGGCGTTCGACGCACCGACCAGCACCACGATGATGAACGGAATGTAGAGAAAGCCCAGATCGATGACCAGCCGTTTGAAGAAGGGGAAGGTCAGGGTCGTGGAGTACGCGTTGTGAATCTGCGGCAGATAGGCGATGGCCAGCCCGGCGATGAGTGCCACTCCGATCTGCAGGCCGAACTTCTGTTTCGCCGTGAGGCCGAGGTTTTGCTTCCTGGCCAGCTTCTGAAAGTCGTCCACGAATCCAATGACGCCGTAGGCGAATGTCACGAACAGGATGATCCAGATGTAGGGGTTCATGATGTCCGCCCAGAGCAGGGTCGGAATCAGGATGGCCAGATTGATGAGGATGCCGCCCATGGTGGGCGTGCCGGCTTTCTTCTGATGCGACTGCGGCCCCTCCTCCCGGATGAACTGACCGAGTTTGATCTGCGTCATCTTCTTGATCAGCCAGGGACCTAGGATGAAGGAGATGAGCAGGGCGGTGAGGGCAGCCCAGGCGGTCCGGAACGTGATGTAGCGGAATACGTTGAATCCGGAGATCAGATTTCGAAGCGGGTAGAGAAGGTAGTAAAGCACGCTAGCGCTCCGTTTCCAGTAACGATACGATCCGGTCCAGACCGACTCCTCGCGAGCCTTTGAGCAGGACGAGGTCGCCCTCGCCGATGAGATCCTTCACGAAGGGCGCGGCCGTGGCAGCGTCTTCGAAATGGTGGACGCTTTCGGCAGAAAAACCGGCGTGGCGCGCTCCGTCCAGAATCGATCGGGCCCGGCGGCCCACGCCGATGATGACACCCACATTCTTAGGGATCTGTTCTCCCGCTTCGTAATGGAACTTCAGCTCGTCCGCTCCCAGCTCGAGCATGTCGCCCACCACCGCAATGCGCCGGCCGCTGACTTCAGCCTGGGCCAGCAGCTCCAGCGCCCGCTGGAGCGCGTATGGGTTCGAGTTGTAGGTATCGTCGTAGAGCGTCGCTCCGCGCCACGGAATGACGACGCCCCGGTGATAGGCCGGCTTGAGGCCGGCGATCGCACCGTCGATGCCGTTCCAGCTGATGCCGGCCGTTCGGGCCGTGGCGATGGCTGCCAGCAGGTTCTCCATATTGTGGCGACCGGGGAGTGCCAGATCGATCGTCCGCGTGGTGCTCTCGGCGATCAGCGTGAAGCGCGTGCCGAGAAGTCCGCGGTCCACTACATCGCCGGCCCGATAGTCGGCCTGGGCATTGACGGCGTAAAGGACTCTCCGCCCGGGGAACGATTCGCTGATCATCATGACCTTCGAATCGTCGGCGTTGATGACGATCGAGCCGTCGGGAGCGAGATTCTCCAGTAGCTCGCGCTTCGCGGCGGCAATGTTGTCCAGCGTGCCGAAGAACTCCAGATGCACCGGGCGGATGTTGGTGTAGACGCCGATGTTCGGCAGAGTCAGCCGGGCCAGCTGCTCGATCTCACCCTTGTGGTTCATGCCCATCTCCGAGACCACGACTTCCGTCCCGTCCGGAGTGTTGTCGATGCAGAGGGGGCAGCCGATGAGATTGTTGAAATTGCCCCACGACTTCCAGGTTTTCTTCTCGCTGGCCATGAGCGCCGCGATCATTTCCTTGGTGGTCGTCTTGCCGGCCGAGCCGGTGATGCCGATGAGGAGGAACGGATACTCCCGCCGGATCGAGCGCGCCAGACGCTGCAGGGCCACCGTCGTGTCGGCAACTCGGATGACGCCCTTCCCTTCGGGGAGAGGGTCGGGCACGCTCTCGACGACCGCACCGACCCCTTTGGCCAGCGCGTCGCCCAGGAAGGAGTGACCGTCCAGCCGATCGCCCTTGATGGCGAAGAAGACCGAGCCGGGACGCAGCTCGCGGCTGTCGATGACCACTGACTCGGCGACGACCTCGGCACCGGCGATCACTTCACCGCCAATCATGCGCGCCAGGCGCTCGAATGTCAGAGACGGCATGAGGACCTCCGCGAGGAAACGGTCCGGGACGGCCGATCTGACCAGGCCAATCGGGTGGCGGGGCCCACAGGATCAACGAGGGAAAGAGCATCTTCGGAAGTCTTCTGGATGACAGGGCCTGGCAGGGAGCGCATCCCGCCGGACGGCGGGATGCGGCCGGCAAGCGATGTTCTCTCCTGGCTCCGCCGCGTCTCTTCGACGATCGCTGCCTCTTCCCCCGAAGACTGCTGCGCGATCGTCATCCGCCCACCCTCGCCGAAACGGTCGGACGGAGCCGGAACAGAACATCTCGATGGGTCGTAATAGTAAAACGTTTTCATAAATGATTTCAAGAGAATTTTTTTAATCCTGTAATCAGGATGCCTTTCCGCTTTCTTTTTGAACAAAGTTTTTGAGGGCCAGCTCTGCCTCTTCCCGATCGTCGAAATGGATGATGCGGTCGCCGATCACCTGATAGTTCTCATGACCCTTACCGGCGATGAGGACCACGTCGCCGGCCGACGAGCCGGCCACGGCCCGGGCAATGGCTTCGCGCCGATCCAGAACGCTCTCGAACTTTCCCGGACCGCTCCCGGCAAAGCCTTCTTCGATCTGCTGGACGATCGCTTCAGGCCGCTCGCTCCGAGGGTTGTCGCTGGTGATGATGGTGTAGTCGGCCAGCTGGCCGGCAATCCGGCCCATGAGCGGACGCTTCCCCTTGTCACGATCGCCGCCGCAGCCGAAGACGAGGACGATGCGCCGTCCGGCGGCCAGCCCGCGCACGGCGTGCAGCAGCTTCTCGAGGGCGTCCGGCTTGTGGGCGTAGTCGACGATCACTGTGGGTCCGGAGGATGAGGAAACGCGCTCGAACCGGCCGCGCACGCTCGTCAGAGCCGCGATCCCACGTTCGATCGCGGCGCTGGGGATCCCGACGGCCAGTGCCGCCCCGACCGCTCCCATCCAGTTATAGAGATTCGGAAGGCCGAGAAGGGACGACGAGACGCGAATGGTTCCCGACGGTGTCTGGAAACGGCCGTGCAGGCCCCGGACGGAGATCTCGAAACCCTCTTCCGGATGGATGTCCGCCGATGGTTCGCGGCCGTAGGTCACAACAGCGCTCCCCATCTCACCGGCCAGCCGGCGGCCGTATTGGTCGTCGATGTTCACGACTGCGCTCCTGCGGCTGCGGTCGATCTGATCGAACAGGATCCGCTTCGCGCGGTAGTAGTCTTCGAAGTCCTTGTGAAAGTCGAAATGGTCGCGCGAGAGGTTGGTGAACACGGCGGCGGCGAAACGGAGGCCGAAAGTCCGCTTGAGCGCCAGCGCGTGCGAGGAGACTTCCATGACCGCAAGACGAACCCTCGCGGCGACCATCCGGCCGAACCAGTCGTGCAGGACCACGGCATCGGGCGTGGTACGGTCGGCCAGCATCCGCTCGTGGCCCGCGCGGTACTCGATCGTGCCGACCAGGCCGGCAGGCTCGCCGGTGGCATCGAGGATCGACTCGATCATCTTTGTGGTCGTGGTCTTTCCCGATGTCCCGGTCACGCCGATGAGGGCCAATTGCTCGGCCGGACGTCCGTGGAAATTCGCGGCGATGAGCGCCAGGGCCGCGCGCGCATCCGGCGTCCTGATGAAGGTCACGCCGGGTGCGGATTGTCGCGTTGTGCCGCCGGCCAGCCCGGAATCCACGCCCACCGAACTCGAGACAGAGTCCGCTTCCCCAGCGTCCTCGGCAACGATGGCAACAGCCCCTTTCTCGACCGCGGAGCGGATGAACGCCGAGCCATCCTGCTGAAATCCGCGGATGGCTACGAAGAGCGCGCCCGGCGTGACCAGGCGGGAGTCGGCCGTCACAGCCGTAACCTCGGCATCCCCCTCGCCGCGGATCTCCGCGACCTCGACGGCGGAGAGCAGTTGCCAGAGCTTCATCGCGTCGCCTCGACGCGCGGTGAGAGGGTGAGGACCATCTGATGGT
>JADGNX010000221.1 GCA_017883265.1 Thermoanaerobaculia bacterium | reverse complement strand
GCAGCGACCTCCAGTTCGCCGGCATGGAGCTCGTGGGAGCCGGCGTCGTGCTCATCCTGATCTTCGCGGCCATTTCCGAGCGAGTCGCTCCCCCCGAAGCGTCAGGTCCGCAGTCTGCAGTTTCTTATTAAGAGACCGGCGCCCCACGGAATGAACGCCCGAGCCCGAGCCCGCGCCCGGCTTTTGCCGAAGTCTAAGAGAGAAATCCTCAGACTTCGGCTGCTAGAATCTGAAATAAGCTCCTGCGGACCACAGATGTGACCCCCAGGAGCGACGAGCGCTGCACCGCGAGCGGAGTTTCCATTGTCGAGGTCACAGCGCGCGGCCTCAAAATCGCATAACCTTTGTCCACAATGACGATCGATACTTCCAGTTCCCGAACTGACACCGCTGGCACTGCTGCCGGCGCACCTCAGTCCCCCGATCCACTGCTGGGAATCGAGGGCTACCGCTACTCCGATCTCTACGACCTCTCGCGACTCGCTGACCTCTCACGCGACTTCGATGGGTTCGTCGGCGGTCGCGACGCTGCTCTTCTCGAGCGATTCTCGACTTATCGCGCCGCCATGCAACACGGAATCGCGAACGGCGGTCTCAGTGCCCCCGATGAATCCGAGCTGCTCATCGCCGTCGCCAGGGAGCTGTCGACCTTCCTGATCCGTCTCTTCAATATCGTGAGCGAAGCCAGCTCGCTCCGGATGCGCGCGGAACGCGACTCGAAGGTCGCCCGCTTCAAGAAAGAGTTCGTCGCGAAACGCGTGGCGAAGGTTCCACAGCAGCCGATAAGCGATGCCACCCTGGCGTCGCTCGATGCCGCAGCGGAGATGCTGATCGGTACTGCCGGCGTCAATCGGCAAGCCGATCCCGAATACGCGGTGGCGGTAACCGTCAACCGGCTGCTGGACATCGAGCGCGACTATCCGCGCTCGGCCGCACCGAACCGGATCCTGGCGCCATCAGCAGAGAATCGCGCCGCCCTCGACCAGATCCGGGAGACCATCCGAAATGCGGCTGGAGCGTCGGGGCTGTTCGACGACCGGATCCGTCATCGCGACCGCGTCGACACCGCCAACCCCGAGGTGCTGGAGCGGGAAGCGGCCGCTCTGCACGCCATCATCGACCTCATGGCGCAGTGGGCAGCGGCACGCTGGAGAAATCCGAGCGACAGGTGGCAACTCGACCGATGGACCTCGTTTCGGCTTCCTCACACTCTGGTCTTCGATCAGCTCGTGCCTCTCGAACGCCAGGACGAGCTCCGCGTCATCGGCGATCCGCATCATCTCCGGCGCCGCGACGGGTTCAAGCTGACCGACGCCCGCTTCACCCCGCGTCAGGTCAGCGATGAGGCCCACTACTGCATCTACTGCCACGAGCGGAAGAAGGACTCCTGCGCGCACGGCTTCCCTGACAAGAGCGGCTTCAAGGCCAACCCGCTCGGCCTGCCGCTCGAGGGTTGCCCGCTCGACGAGAAGATCGGTGAGATGAATCTGCTTCGGGCCGAAGGGGAGGCCATCGCCGCCCTGGCCATGGTCATGATCGACAACCCCATGTGCCCCGGCACCGGACACCGCATCTGCAACGACTGCATGCGCGCCTGCATCTTCCAGAAACAGGACCCCGTCAACATTCCGCAGATCGAGTCGGGCGCCCTGACCGACGTGCTGTCGATCCCGTGGGGCTTCGAGATCTACTCTCTCCTGACGCGTTGGAATCCGATCCATGCCCTGCGACCGGTGATGCTCCCGTACAACGGCCGCAAGATCCTGGTGGTCGGGCTGGGGCCGGCCGGTTACACCGTGGCCCACTTCCTGGCCAACGAGGGCTTCGGCGTCGTCGCTGTCGACGCCCTCAAGATCGAGCCGTTCGCCAGGGAGTGGATCGGAGGAGAAGGACGTGCGCCATCGCCGATCCGCGATGCCCGCACGCTGTGGGACGAGCTCGACGACCGCGTCCTGGCCGGCTTCGGCGGTGTCTCGGAGTACGGCATCACCGCCCGCTGGGATAAGAACTTCCTCAAGATCATCCGCATCGCGCTCGAGCGCAAACAGCATCTGCGCATGTATGGAGGGGTCCGCTTCGGCGGCACGCTGAGCATCGACGACGTATTCGACAAGCTCGACTTCGATCACATCGCCGTAGCCGCGGGGGCTGGAACGCCGACCATCGTGCGGATGAAGAACAACCTCATCCGCGGGATCCGCAAGGCCTCTGACTTTCTGATGGCCATCCAACTCACCGGCGCTTTCAAGAAGAACTCGATGGCCAACCTTCAGGTCCGCCTGCCGGCCATCGTGATCGGCGGCGGCCTCACTGCCATCGACACGGCCACGGAGCTCTTCGCTTACTACCCGATGCAGGTCGAGAAGACCGTCGATCGGTTCGATCAGCTGGCTGCTGACTTTGGAGTCGAGGCGGTCAGGGCCGGCTACAACGAGGAAGAGCTGATCATCCTGGACGAGTTCCTCGAGCACGGCCGCGCCATCCGCGCAGAGCGCGCCCGCGCCGCGGCGGCGGGCGAGAAACCGAACTTCATCCCGCTGGTCAGGGACTGGGGCGGCGTCACCATCGCCTATCGAAAATCGCTCCTCGATTCTCCCGCCTACCGCCTGAACTTCGAAGAGGTCGACAAGGCCATGGAAGAGGGGATCGCCTATGCCGAGAGCCTCTCTCCGGCCGAGGCGGTGCCCGATCAGTTCGGGCATCTGAAGTCGATGATCTTCGAGAAGCAGACCGTGGAGGACGGCCGCTGGCACGACTCCGGCGAGGTCGTCGAGCTCCCCGCACGGAGTCTCATGGTCGCTGCCGGAACCAGTCCCAACGTCATCTACGAGAAGGAGCACCCCGGCACATTCCGCCTCGACAAGTACAACCAGTTCTTCCAGGCCCACAACCTCACGATCGGCCCCGACGGTGGACCGGAACTGGTCGAGTCGACCGATCCGCGCGACCTCGGATTCTTCACCTCGTACCAGCATGCCGCCAATCGGTCGAAGGTGATCTCGTTCTACGGAGACAACCACCCGAAATACGCCGGCAACGTAGTCAAGGCCATGGCCTCGGCGAAGTTCGGCTATCCTCACGTCACGTCGCTCTTCGCCGGCGAGCTCGAGCAGCTCGATCGCAGTGATGCGGCGCAGGCCGAGCGTGATGACCGCTGGCGAGGCCTGATCGAAACACTCGACGAAGGACTGGTGGCGCACGTCCACGAGGTCAACCGCCTGACGCCGACGATCATCGAGGTCGTCATCCGCGCTCCCTTCGCAGCGAAAAAGTTCGAGCCGGGTCAGTTTTACCGTCTCCAGAATTTCGAGACGTATGCCGCGGAGGTCGACGGCACGCGACTGGTCATGGAAGGGCTGGCTCTCACCGGCGCCTGGACCGACCCGGAGCGCGGCCTGCTCTCGCTGATCATCCTGGAGATGGGCGGCTCGTCGCGCCTTTGCGCGATGCTGAAGCCGGGAGAGCCGGTGGTGGTCATGGGACCGACCGGCACCCCGACCGAAGTGCCGCGCAACGAGACCGTGCTTCTGGCCGGTGGAGGGCTTGGCAACGCTGTTCTCTTCTCGATCGCCCGCGCACTCAAAGACAACGGATGCAAGGTCGTCTACTTTGCCGGTTACAAGAGGCCGCAGGATGTATTCAAGCGCGACGAGATCGAGGCCGGGACCGATCAGGTCATCTGGGCGGTCGATTCCGGCGAGCCGATCCTCCCCCGCCGCCCGCAGGATCTCAACTTCGTCGGCAACATCGTCAAGGCCATGCTGTCGTACGCCACCGGCGAGCTCTCGGGCAAGACTGCGCCGGCGGTCGACCTCAGGACCGTCACGCGGATCATCGCCATCGGCTCGGACGGCATGATGCGCGCCGTGAGGGACGCTCGGAAGACGGTGCTGGCGCCCTATCTATCGCCCGAGCACGTCGGCATCGGCTCGATCAACTCCCCGATGCAATGCATGATGAAGCAGGTCTGCGCGCAGTGCCTGCAGCGTCACGTAGATCCGGTGACGAAGAAGGAGAGCTTCGTCTTCTCCTGCTTCAACCAGGACCAGCCCCTCGACGTCGTCGATTTCGACCACCTCCGCGCGCGCCTCAAACAGAACACGGTGTTGGAAAAGCTCACCAACCTCTGGCTGACCCGGCTCCTGGCGAAGGGAGCTCCGGCGTCGAGCTATCCGTCCATGGGGTAGACGGATGCGGGTCGATGTGCAGGCCGATGGGAGCACGCCGGAGGCGTGTCGGACAGGCCGAGCGGAGCACGCCGGAGGCGTGTCGTACATTAGCCGGTGGCAAGCGCCGAAGGCGCGCTGCCACCGGTCACAATCGCGATCAATAACCGACCCCGGCAGGGGTCGCGGAGGAGTGCACCGGTGATCACGGAAAAGACGACGGCACATCCTCCGGAGTGACGCACGCGCCAAGTCGTCGCTTTGCGGAGCCGGCATTTTGGCCGACCAGCAAACGTTGGTTTCCCGCGATGAAACGACTACTGCTCTGCTCGACTCTGGTCCTCGCAACATCCTGCTCCACCACCGGAAAGACGCCGCCCGCGCCACAGGCACCGACGCCGTTCGCGACCAACTCGAACGCCCCTCCTCCAGCGTCATCGCCAACCGACCCAGCCTTCCGTCAGCTTCACGACGCCTACGTGATCGAGCTTCTCCGCCGCTATCCATCCGTCAACACGTACCTCGGTGGCTCCGGTCTCGACCCTTCCCTGCGTGAAGCCGATGGCCGTCTTCGCGATTTCTCGGAAGAGGCTCTCTCGAGCGAGGACCACTGGCTTGCGACTAGCCTCAACCACTTCGAAGCCATCGATCGCACGAAGCTCTCTTCGGAAAATCAGATCGACTTCGCCGTGGCCTCAGCCCAGATCCATTTTCTCCTGCACCAGCATCAGATCCGGCGCTATCAGCAGCGGGCTCTCGACACCTACACGGACGAGCCGTTCCGCGCCGTCGACTTTCAGCTCCAGGGAATGACGCAGACCGGTCCGACGACCTATGGAACTGAAGAGGAATGGTCGCTCGTCGCTTCCCGCCTCGCCGACATTCCCCGTTATCTCCGTACCGCGCAGGATCAACTGACCGCCGGCATCCGATCCGCCAACACGCCCGATTTCCGCATGCTCTTCCGCAATGGCATCACGACCTCGGAGGCGGACGCGAAGTACTTCGACCAGACGCTGCCTCAGCTCGCCGCCGACCGTTTGACCGGTCCACGGCACGACGAGCTGACCGCCACGATCCGGGAGCGCTCGAAGCTGGCCGCCGCGGCGTATCGGGCGATGGGTGCATTCATCGCCCGGACGTTCTTCGACGATCCGAGTCGCGAGAGGGGTGTCAAGCCGCAGTTCGGCGCCGATCAGTTCGCCGTGGGTGAGCCCGAGTACAACTGGGCTCTCCGTAACAACCTCCAGATCGAGAAGAGCGCGACTCAACTCTTCGAGGAGTCGTGGCCCATCGTTGAGGCCACGCAGCGCGCCATGGTCGATCTGGCAAGAGCGATTGGTGCTGCTCATGGATGGAGCCTGCCCACGGATGGCAACGCCGCCGTACGCGCCGTCTTCGACGAACTGTCGAAGGACTATCCAAAGAACGACGCCGAGATGATCGACTGGTATCGGCAGACCGCCTTCCGCCTCGTCGATTACTCGAGGAAGACCGGCCTCTTCGATGTCCCTGCCGCCTACAAGCTGGAAGTCGTGGAGACGCCGCCGCCGCTTCAGGCATCGATCGATGGCGCCGCGTACTATCCGGCTCCTCCGTTCAAGGACAGCGGAGTCGGACGCTTCTACGTCAGTCCGACACACAACGATCCGGGCTTGCTCCAGCAGAACAACCGGGCCGCTCTCGCCGATCTCGCCGCACACGAGGGATTCCCCGGCCACGATTGGTATTACAAGGTGCAGACGGAGCATCGCAAGGAGATCTCCGCCATCCGCTGGCTGACTCCCGGGTCGATCGAGGACTCCTCCTCCATGTGGGAAGACTCGATGGCATCGGAAGGATGGGGCCTCTACGCCGAGTCGCTGATGGCCGAGCCGGCTCCGGGAGCGCCGAACGGCTTCTACACGCCGGAAGAGCACCTCTATCAATTGCAGGGAAAGCTCTACCGCGATCTTCGCGTCCGGCTCGATACGGGCCTTCATACCGGCCGCCTCAAGTATGACGATGCGGTCGACCTCTACTCCAACGTCGTCGACTTCCTCCCCGGCTCATGCCGCGAGGCAACCGCACTTAAGAACGACGCCAAGC
>JADGNX010000220.1 GCA_017883265.1 Thermoanaerobaculia bacterium | reverse complement strand
TTCGCCTCGTGCCTGGTTCCGGGACCCTTCGGAACCTCAGAGGTCTCTTTGTAGGGTGTCCTTGCCACGCCGATAGAGCGCGGCGTAAAGAGCGGCTGTGAGTGCTGACTGTCGACCTTCATCGTGACCGCTACTATAACCGCGAGCGGATACTGTCAGCGTAGACGACCATCAGTTCGGCCCCGGCGCGGCCTGCCATGCCTCCCGCGAAGCGCAGCGCGGCGGCCGCAAGCTGGTTGAAGTCCGTTCCGACAACGATCTTTTCAATGCTGTTCTCGCGCATCTCGACCTCGTTAGACCGATACCGGCTCGGGGATCAGAAGCTGACTGGCGGGCGGCTGAACATCCGCACGCCGCAGCCGCCGCCGTTCGGTCAGGTAGTAAAGGATGGGAACTGTGGGCAGGGACAAGAGCACCGACGCCACCTCTCCCGCCACCAGCGAAATAGCCACGCCCTGGAAGATCGGGTCGAAGAGGATGACCATGGCCCCCACGATGACCGCAGCAGCGGTCAGGATCATCGGTCGCGCACGGACGGCGCCGGCATCGATGACGGCTTCCTTGAGGGACATCCCCTGCGCCAGCCGCAACTCGATGAAATCAACCAGGATGATCGAGTTCCGGACCACGATTCCGGCGCCGGCGATGAAGCCAATCATCGATGTGGCGGTGAAGAATGCGCCGAGCATTGCATGGGCCGGGATGATGCCGACCAGCGAGAAGGGAATGGCCGCCATGATGGTCAGAGGTGTCTTGAACGACTGGAACCAGCCGACCACCAGTACGTAGATCAGCAACAGCACCACGGCGAAGGCCAGCCCCAGATCGCGGAAGACCTCGAAGGTGATGTACCACTCGCCGTCCCACTTCATGGCGTATCGATTGGTGGTGAGCGGTTGCCGGGCCACGAACCGCTCCATCGAGTAGCCCTCCGGCAGCTTCAGCTTGTCGAGGGCCCGGTTCAACTTGAGGATGGCGTAGACAGGGCTCTCCTCGCTGCCGGCCACGTCGGCCGTGACGTAGACCACCGGCATCAGATTCTTGTGATAGATGCTTTTCGGCGCGATGGTCTCCTCGATGCGCACCAGAGATCCGAGCGGAACGAGTGTCCCGGCTGAGGACATCACCCGGATCGACTCGAGCTGCCCGAGCGAAGAGCGCATGGCGCGCGGCAACTGCACGATGATCGGAACGTCCTCTTCCTCTGCGGGCTGATGCATCAGGCCGGCGTTGATGCCGGAGAGCGCCAGCCGCAGCGTGGCGTCGATCTGATCGGGCCCGACGCCGCTGAGCGCGGCCTTTTCCTTGTCCACGACGAACCGGTACTCCCTCTGGTCGTCTTCGACGTACGAGTCGGTATCGACCACCCCATCGGTGGCCACAAACGTCTTCTCCACCTGCTTGGCGATAGCGATCTGGCGCTGGTAGTCGGGGCCGTAGATCTCGGCGACCAGCGTCTCCAGAACCGGCGGGCCGGGCGGGACCTCCGCCACCTTCACATTCGCGTTCCACCGCTGCGCGATCGGCGCGATGAGCGTTCGAGCGCGCTTGGCGATGGCATGGCTCTGCGCTTTCCGATCGCCCTTCGGAAGCAGGTTGACCTGCAGGTCGCCGGCGTTCGGCCCGGAGCGGAGGAAGTAGTGCCGCACCAGTCCGTTGAAGTTGAAAGGCGACGCGGTGCCGGCGTACATCTGGTAATCGGCGACCTCGGGGATGGTGGCGATGGCCGCCCCGATCTCGCGTGTGACCGCTGCCGTCCGCTCCAGCGGCGTTCCCTCCGGCATGTCGACGATGATCTGGAACTCGCTCTTGTTATCGAACGGCAGCATCTTCACGCGTACCAGCTTCACGGCGAACATCGACACGGCCAGCAGGAGCGCGATCACTACCGCCGCCAGGAATCCGTTGCGCAGACGCGGCTCCCCGATCAGGCGGGTCATGATCCGCCGGTAGTGGCGCGTGGCAAAGCCCTCGGCCGCATGCGTCGCTTCCGAGTCGCGGCGGAGCAGCCGCACCGCGGCCCAGGGCGTCACGATGAACGCCACCACCAGCGAGAAGAGCATTGCCGCCGATGCCCCGACCGGAATCGGCCGCATGTACGGCCCCATGAGGCCGCGGACGAATCCCATCGGCAGGATCGCGGCTATGACAGCGACTGTCGCCAGAATCGTGGGATTACCGACCTCGGCTACCGCTTCGACGGCCACATCGCGCAGCGGACGTCGCCGGTTCTCCGGCAGGCGGTGATGGCGAACGATGTTCTCCACCACCACGATGGCGTCGTCGACCAGGATTCCGATCGAAAAGATCAGCGCAAACAACGTGACCCGATTGAGCGTGTATCCGACCAGATAGAAGATGGCCAGAGTCAAGGCCAGAGTGACGGGAATGGCGATGGCCACAATCCCCGACTCGCGCCAGCCGAGCGTGAACGCGATGAGCAGGGCCACGGAGATCACGGCCAGCAGCATGTGCAGAAGCAGCTCGTTCGACTTTTCTTTTGCCGACTCCCCGTAGTCACGCGTCACAGCCAGCTGCATGTCGGAAGGGATCACGCTGCCTTTGAGCGCTTCGACCTTTTCGATGACGGCCCGTGAAACCACCGTGGCGTTCGTGGCCTTCCGTTTCGACACCGAGATGGTCACCGCCGGCCAGACACCAGATTTCGTGCCGCTGAAGACATAGTCCGCCGGCTCCTGCGAGCCGTCGGTGATGGCGGCAACGTCTCCCAGGTAGACCGGGCGGCCGTTGCGGGCCCCTACGACGATCCGCCTGGCGTCGTCCGCATTGCGGATGAACCCGCCGGTCTCGACGAGCATCTCCTGGTTGCTGGAGGCGAAGGCGCCGGCCGGCAACTGCGTGTTCGCCTGCTGGATCATGCGGACGATCGGCAGGGGCGCCAGGCCGTACGCCGCGACACGCGCCGGATCGACCGTGACGCGCAGCTGGCGCCGCAAACCGCCGATGATCTGCACCGACGAAACATCATTGACCTGTTTGATCTCCGTCTGAAGCTGCGCCGCCACGCGCCGGAGTGCGAAGTGGTCATAGCGGCTGCTGGAGAGCGTCAGCGCCAGAATGGGCACATCGTCGATCGACCGCGGCTTGACCAGCGGGGGGGAAGCACCGGGTGGAACGAGGTCGGCGTTCGCGCTGAGCTTCTGATTGAGGCGGACGATGGCCCGCTCCTCATCCTCTCCGACCTTGAAGCGGACCACGACCATGGCCATGCCGGCCGACGAGGTCGAGTAGACGTATTCGACTCCGGGGATCTCCCAGAGCAGCTTCTCCATCGGCTTGGTGACGCGCTGCTCGACCTCGCGCGGCGAGACCCCCGGCATCTGCACGAAGACGTCGATCATGGGAACGACGATCTGCGGCTCCTCCTCACGTGGCAGGAGGGCCACGGCGCCGACGCCGATGAGCAGCGACGCCGCGATGAGCAGTGGCGTGAGCTTGGATTCGATGAAGATCGAAGCGAGACGGCCGGCAATGCCGTGAGGCTGTTTCATGAGAGGCCTCCGGCAACTCCGCGCGGAATGACGACCTTGACGCCGTCGCGGATCTCATTGGTGACCCGCGGCACGATCGTTTCGCCCGGATCGATCCCGGAGAGCACTTCGATGCGCAGGCCCTGCGGGTCGCCGAGCGTCACCAGACGCATGCGGGCGATCTCGTCTTTGCCCACGACGAAGACACTGGCCAGCTGGCCTCTCTGGGTAATGGCCGTTGCCGGTACCGTGATGCCGTTGCGCGAGCCGACGGTGAATGCGACGCGGACGAATGCGCCGGAGCGAAGGCCGGAATCGCGCGGAAGGTCGATCTTCACCAGAGCGCTGCGCGTGCCCGGGTCGACGGCCGGAACCACGTTGGTGACGCGAGCCGTCACCGGCCTGGCAGCACCTTCGATCGTCACTGCGTCGCCGGCGTGAATGCTGCCGGCCAGCTCCTCGTCGACCGTCGTCTCGACACGGTACTGCGAGTCGTCCTCGACCGTCACCAAGGGCATGCCGGGAGCGGCCTGCGCCCCGGGATCGACCATGCGAGCGGTCACGATGCCCGAGATCGGCGAGCGCACTCGCGAATAGCTGAGAAACGTCTCCGCCACGGACAATCCGGCGTGGGCCTGCGAACGACGGGCGACGAGGGCGTCCCGGCCGCGTTTCGCCTGATCGAGCTGCGCGCCGGCGCCTGCTTTTCGTGCTGCCACTTCATCGAGCTCCTGTGCGCTCACCGATGCCCGGGCGCGCAGTGCCGCATATCGTTTGTAGGTGGCCTCAGCCAACGCGGCATTGGCCTCGGCGCCGGAGACGGCCGCGGTGGCGCCCGCAATGGCCTCATCGACTTCGGTGCTGCCGGCCGTGGCCTGCTCCGTCCTGGCCCGCCCTTCGCGGTCGTCGATCTCCACGAGCAGATCACCGGCGCGGACGTGCTGCCCTTCGGTCACCAGCACGCGTGTCACGTTTCCCATCACGCGGGAGGCGATCGGACTGACAGTCGCCGATCGCACCGTCCCCGCTGTGATACGGCTCTCCGGCAACACCCCGCTCCTCACGACTTCCACCGGCGCAGTGACAGTGGGGGTGGTGACGCGCGTTGTCTCGACCCCACAGGAAGCCACAAGGATTGCAGCGGCCGCAAAGGCGCGCCGATCAAAGGAAAGGATCGATTTCATGAAGGCCTCCGGTGGAGCGAAGAAGTTCGGCGTAGCCGCTGATGACCTGGTGATGTGCGGCAAGAAGAGCGAGGCGCGCGCCGACCAGTGCGGTCTGAGCGCGAAGCAGCTCGGTGATCGTGGTCAGTCCGTTTTCGTAGCGGTCCTGCACGATGCGCGCGGCGGCCTCAGCCTGGCTCGAGGCGTTGGTCGTGACCTCCAGCTGTTGCCGGGCGGCGTTGACCCTGTTCCATGCCGTGATGGTTTCCATCACCACCTTGTCGCGCGTCATCGCTTCCCTGGCCCGGGCTTCTTCGAGGCCGGCCCGAGCTTCGGAGATCCGCGCGTATTTCCCGCCGTCGAAGACGTCGATGCTGGCCATCAGACCCATGGTGTGGTCGGAGTTGCGGTTGGTGAAGGTCGTTCCGCTCGATCCCCATGAGGCGAAGGCGTCGAGGCGCGGAAGGAGCGATCCGCGCGCGGTGCGGAGCTGCAGCTCCGCCGCCATACGAGCCGCCTCGGCCGCAGCGACCTCACCGCGCACCTGGAGCGCCTGGTCCGTTGCCGCGGTGAGATCCATCAGAGCGAGTGACTTTTCAGGCAGCGTGGAGTCGACAATGATCCGTTCCATCAACGGCCGACGGAGCGTCATGGCTAGCGCGGCGCGGGCGATGTCGGCATCGCCGGCATCGGCGATCTCCTGCTGCCGCAGTTGCGCCACCTGGACCTCCGCCGCCAGGCGGTCCGATTCGACCACCAGCCCCTGCCCCGCTTTGTCGCGGGCCACTCCGGCCGCCGATTCAGCGGCGCGCACCGCCTCCGCCGCCACCACCCGCCTCTGTTCAGCGACGGTAAGACCGTAGAAGCGGTCGATCACCTCGTATAGAACCCGTTGTCGCGCTTCCTCGGCCGCCGTTCGGGCACCGGTGACAGCGTGACCAGCCTGTTTCGTCATGTCGAAGCGCCGCATCTGGTCGAACACCGCGTACTTCACGGTCAGCGTCAGACGGTCGTTCCTGAGGACGGGCGGATTGTTCAGGAAATTCGGGTCGAAGAACTGCTGCGCGAACCGCCCCTGCTCGAGCAGTGACGCAAAGACGAAGACGGGGTTATTGCTCCGCGACGAGTTTGCGGAAGCATCGACTACCGGCAGCCATGCGGCCCGGGCCTGATCGAGACGAGCGCGGGCAGCCCCGACCTCGGAGCCGGCGGCGGCGATCTGCAGGTTCCGGCTGAGAGCTTCCGCGGCCGCCTGGCGCAGGGTCAGGGGATCGGCCGAGACTGCGGAGGCAAGCAGCAGGCTGACGACCGTGATCAGGCGCAGCATGCGCGCGCCGCCTTTTCCTCTGTGCCCGGCGCCTCGTGCTGGTCGCGCACTCCGGCCTTCCGGAGGATGGCCATCATCGGACACCAGTTCGTGAAGGCGGACTGCATGAGGTTCAAGCCGACGAAGGCGATGAAGACCAGGAACCAGGGACTGACGGTCCAGGCCAGAACCGAGGCCACGAGAACGAAGGAGCCGGCGATCAGACGAAGGTAACGTTCGACGTTCATTTGGTATCTCCTGAATAGAACTATATGACCATATGGCTATATTGTCAAGAAG
>JADGNX010000219.1 GCA_017883265.1 Thermoanaerobaculia bacterium | reverse complement strand
TCGTGTTTCGAAACCAGAAACCAGAAATCAGAAATCAGAAACCAGAAACCAGAAACCAGAAACCAGAAACCAGAAACCAGAAACCAGAAACCAGAAACCAGAAACCAGAAACCAGAAACCAGAAACCAAGGACTCGCGGACGCCGTGGGGGACACTTGAAAGGGGTTGGCAGGATTGAATATCTCGGTCCTCCGCACGATGAGCCACCAAACCCGCACCCGTGTTTTGTCGTTAATGTCTGAGAGAGAAATCCTCAGACTTCGGCTGGAAGAATCTAGAAACTAGAACTAGAACGGCCTCTTCTGGTTTCTGGTTTCTGGTTTCTGGTTTTTGCTTTACGGAGGAATCATGCCGAGCACCGCAGAAAAACTACAACACACAGCCAACCTTCGTGCCACCCGCGACTATCGGAACTACGTGGATGGACAGTGGGTGGCTTCGTCGTCGGGAAAGACCTTTGAGAACCGCAACCCGGCGGACCACGACGATCTGATCGGAACCTTTCAGGAATCGAACGAAGATGACGTGAACGCCGCAATCGACGCGGCACATAAGGCGTATGACGGCTGGCGCCTGACGCCGGCGCCGAAGCGCGCCGAGTATCTCTTCCGGGTCGGCGAGATCCTCCGCCGGGACAAGGAGAAGATCGCACGGGAAATGACCCGTGAGATGGGGAAGGTGCTGGAGGAGACGAAGGGCGACGTGCAGGAAGCGATCGACATGGCCTATCTGGCCGCCGGAGAAGGACGCCGCATGTACGGTCAGACCACTCCTTCCGAGCTTCCGAGCAAGTTCAACATGTCGGTGCGGATGCCGCTTGGTGTGGCCGGGCTCATCACGCCGTGGAACTTTCCCATCGCCATTCCGGCCTGGAAGGGGATGGCTGCCCTGGTCTGCGGGAACACTGTGGTCATCAAGCCGGCGTCGCTCACACCGCTTTCGGTCGTCATGCTGGCTGAAGCGCTGGAAGAGGCCGGGCTGCCGCACGGCGTGTGGAACGTGGTCACCGGCGGGGGGAAGGAAGTCGGCGAGCCGATGCTCCGGAACGACAAGGTCAAGGTGATCTCCTTCACCGGATCGACTGCCGTGGGCCGCGACATCTCGGTGGCCTGCGCACCATCCTTCAAGCATCTGCATCTGGAGATGGGTGGCAAGAACGTCATCCTGGTCATGGACGATGCCGACGTCGACCTGGCTGTGGACGGCGCTCTGTGGGGCGCTTTCGGGACTGCCGGCCAGCGCTGCACAGCCGCATCGCGCATCGTCGCTCAGGCTGGGGTTTACGATCAGTTCGTAGAGAAGCTGGCCAGGCGCGCGAAATCGCTTCGCGTCGGCAACGGCCTCGATCCGAAAACCGACATGGGTCCGAGCGTTTCCGCCTCGCAGCTGAAGACCGTGCGCGACTACGTGAAAATCGGGAAGGACGAAGGGGCCAGTTGCGTAGCCGGAGGCTCCCCATTGACCGAAGGTGACCTAGCGCGAGGTTTCTTTCACCAGCCGACGGTGTTCGCCGATGTCAAGCCGAACATGCGGATCGCGCAGGAGGAGATCTTCGGGCCGGTGACCGCGGTCATGAAATGCGACTCGCTGGAGGAAGCCATCGAGATCGGTAACGGCGTCCGTTACGGATTGTCGTCCTCGATCTACACCAGGGACATCAACAAGGCCTTCGTGGCCATGCGCGACATGTACACCGGGATTTTTTACGTCAACGCGCCAACCATCGGTGCTGAGGTTCATCTTCCGTTCGGCGGGACGAAGGAGACCGGCAACGGGCATCGCGAGGCCGGAATTGCGGGACTCGATGTGTTCAGCGAATGGAAGTCGATCTATGTCGATTTCTCCGGGTCGCTGCAACGCGCGCAGATCGACACCGAAGAGATGTAAGCGGCATCTTAGTAACGGAGTCCGACTGCGAAACGGTATGTCCGCGGGAGCTGATAGGCGTCCTTGTTCGTCGGCTGACCGAACGTCGGACTCAGCGTGTAATTCGTTCCGAGGACAGGCTTGTCCGTGAACGGGTTGAACGGTTGGAGATTGCCGCCGGTCACGGTAACCGTCCGGTTGACTACGGCGCCAGCCGAACTATCGGAGTTTTCAATTCCCTGGCGGTTGAAGACATTGATCACGTCCGCCTTGAAGAAGGCATTGAACTTCCCGCGGACCGGCAGGCTGTAGTTTGCGTTGAGACTGGTCTCGAAGATGCCGTCGGTGCGGAAGGCTCCGCGGCCGCCGAAGTAATAGGCGACGCGAGTGGGAGTAATGGCGTAACCGGGGTTGGTCACAAACGCCCGATCATTGATGATGCCGAGGGCTGAGTAGGGCGTGCCGGAGTGGTAGCGCTGGAGCACGGACAAGGAGAGGGCGCCGACAGGAACCGGGGTATCGAGGGAAAGCCAGGCGTTGGCGCGATGCCGCATATCCTCGGCCAGGTAACCGACGGGATTGTTGGCGGCGAAGCCCGTGTACTGCGGATACTCCGGTCCCTGGAAAATATTCGCGCCGAGAGAGCCGATCGCGCCGACGGTGACCGTGGCATTGTTGAACTCTTCGCCTTCGACGTTTCCTTTGAGCTTCGAGTAGGTGTAGTTACCACCGAGCGTGAAGTGCCCGAGTAGCCTCGACTGGGCCTGAAGCTGGAGAGCATCGTACTTGCGGGATAGCCCGCTGCCGCTATTTTCGATGAATCCGACGTCCGCCTTCGCTCCGCTCGGCAGAGTGGCCTGACCGGTCGTCAGATCGCGGCGGGTTACGTAGAAGTCGCCCCAGCTGCGATGAATGATGTCGGCTCGAGCGAAGCCGGCGTCTCCGAACTGCATTCCGTATCCCAGCGTGGCCTCATCCATGAAGGGCGACTTGAGCGAGCCGTTGATCGTTTCCGTCAGCCCCGGAACGGAGACGGAGAAGATGAGGTCCTTGTTATCGGTGAAGCCGTTGGCGTGGAACCAGTCGAAGGCCTGTTTGATGACCTGATCGGTCGGCACGAGCTGCGATGCGGGCGTGCCCGGGCCGTTGATCTCCGGTCCCCCATACTGAAAGAGGTAGGTGGCGTACCGCCCTCCGGTGGAAGTGGAATCAGCAGGTCCCTGATCGATCTTCGTCACATAGCGGCCGTAGTTGGCGCTTAGGCGATGTTTGCCGTTTCCCTTGAGGTCGAAGATTGCGCCGAGGCGGGGACTGAAGCGCGAGTCGTTGACCGTGTCGATGCCGGCCTGGTTGTGGCCGGAGTTCCGGTCGAAGCGGCCGCCGACATCGAAGGTCCAATGGCTGCTGAGGTCCCACTTGTCATTGATGAATGCGGATCGCGTGGCGAAGTCGGAGGTCTGGCTCAGGCCGAGCAGGGGATCCCACTCCCAGAACGAACGGGAGACTCCGCCGACTTTCGTCGGGTCGAGATGAAGGAAAAGCTGACCGCCGCTGAAGACGAAGTCGCCGAAGAGGCGGAAGTCGCTCCCTGACTGAAAGTTGTTTTCATTGCGGAGCTGGTGGAACTCGTCATAGCCGGTGGCGATGTTGTGGCTGCCGCTGCCGGTGGTCGACAGGAAGTACGAGGTTTTGGCCAGCCAGTCCTTGTTGTTGCGCTGTTTCGCGGGGCAGACACCACAAAAGGTGGGCGACCAGCCGCGCCAGCCGTTCACGATGTCGCGCACCATGGTGCCATTGACTTCATCGCGTGCTGATGCCCCTCCACCGACGATGGAGAAGTCCTTCCTGCTCCACTGACCCTCGAGGAGCAGATTCTTCGCTACGATCCCGTTGTAGTGCAGCGAATAGAGCTTGATCGGATTGCCGACGGAGCGAAGGCTGGCCGCGTCGACGATGTTGCCGAACTTCGTCCCGGTCTGGTTGTCCTGGACCTTGAGATAGGAGCCGATGAGGGTCTGACTCTGGGTCATGTTTCCGGTCAGCTTCGCTTCGTAACGTTTCTGATCGATCGTTGTCGTGAATGGCAGGTTGAGGCCGACCGTGTTGCTCGAGGTGCTGCTCTTCGCGCCGCGGCCGGCCAGGAAGAACCAGAGCCGGTCGCGCACGATCCGCCCTCCCAGGGTGCCTTCGTAGATCGGGTTGATCTTGTCGATGTGGCTCGTCTCGCCGCTGAACGCGGTCTTCTGCGTCCAGTTGTCGTTCGTCAGGTTGTCGCGCAGGGAGCCGCTGAACTCGTTGCCCCCTGACTTGGTGATGGTGCTGACGACGCCTCCGGTGAAGCGGCCGTACTCGGCGGAGACCCCGCCGGTGAGGATCGTCGTTTCCTGGATGGCATCTTCGATCACGGCGGCCTGCGGCTGGCCACGAACGTTCTCGTTGACCACGACGCCGTTCACCAGATAGAGGTTGTCGAACGACTGCGCGCCATGGATGACGATCTGGTTGTTCGGGCCGCTGCTGGTGACACCAGGGGCCAGCAGGACCCGGTCGGTGATGGCGCGCCCGACGGGCAGATTCTCGATCTGCTGGGCGGTGAAGTTCGTCGATACCTGAGGCGTCTCGATGACGGACGGGGACATTGCCGTGACGGTGATCGACTCCGCGACCGCCGAGACTTTGAGATCGGCGTCGCTGCGGGTGGTCTCCGCCAGCTTGAGCACCGCTCTGCGATTCAACGTCTGCATGCCCTCGAGCTCGAAGGTGACGTTGTAGGTACCAGGCGGAAGCCCGGGAAGGTTGTAGTCACCATTCGGACCGGTGACGGCAGTGCGCGTTCCCTGCAGGGCTGCGGATGAAGCCGTGACCGTTGTGCCGGGAAGCGGCTTGCCGTTGGTGGTAACCGTGCCGGTCAGTGTCGAGGTGGTCTGAGCGCTCACACCGATGGCCATCAGTGTCAGGATCGACAGCAGCAGGCCCGCTTTCAGGGTACGGTTCATAGGACGCTCCTTCCAATTCTGTTCCGAGGCCGAGGCCGAAACGGCATGATTGTAGAGCAGGTCGGCACGCCCGACTGCGTCGGTTGGCGAAGCCTCCATCGACCTCCCGGCTCCTGCCAGATGGTGACGCCAGGCAGGGGCACAGGAGGCTGGACTCCACGTCACCGACCAAACAAAAAAGCCCCGGCTTGCGCCGGGGCTCTCTCAACGGACTGATGCGATGGGTTTAGAAGCGAAGGCCGGCATTGACGCTCCAGGAGCGCAGTTATTTGATCTGGATTGAGGCGGTTTGCACACTGCTTTCTTGTTTCTGACCGCGTTGGACACAGAGAATCAACGCCGTGACTCAGAGTTTCCTGCGGAGTGGCCGCAATGGCTCAAACAAAGAAAGCCCCGGCACCTTCCGATGCCGGGGCTTGGAAAGACGATCGGGAATCGATTAGAAGCGGAGTCCGAGGGCCACGCGGTAAGTGCGCGGGGTCTGGAAGGCATCCTTGGAGAGTCCCTTACCGAAGTTCGGGCCCTTCTGCCAATTCGCGTTGAGACTCTTGCAAGTGGCGGCCGATGCACCCTGGGGGCATTCGACCGGCGTCGCGGTAAACGGATTGAACGGCGACAGGCCGGTGTTGGCGGCGCCGTTTGAGCGGGTGGTGAGGATGGTCGTGTCGAATTGACCGCCGACCAGATTGTTCACCTTCGAGTTGTTGAAGACATTGACCACCTGTCCCTGCGCAAATATCGACGCCCTGGAAATGGGCAGCTCGTAGTTCAGGGCCAGATCGGTGGAGAAGACGGACGGCGTGCGGAACGCGCCGCGGCCGCTGAAGTAGTAGCTCTGCGACGTGCTGAGCTGTGAGGGGGCATTCGGATTCGCTGAGCTCACGGGGGTGTAGTAAGTAGGCAGGGTCGGAGAGCCAGCGAACTTGAAGTTCGCGTTCGTGCCGGTCGGGTCCACTGTGCCGATTGCGGAGTAGGCGCGACCGGAATCGGCCGACTCGATGGCCGAGAGATTGAAATTGCCAAGGTGCGTCGGCATGTCGTAGCCGGCGTAAACCTTCCCGCGGTGGGTGACGTCACCGGCCAGGAAACCGATCGGCTGGCGCGCGTCGTTCAGGAAGTGCGTGTACTCGGGATAGAAGATGCTGCTCGCTGTTTGCGCTGAGGTGGCGGTGCCATCGGCTTCGCCTACGTCGTTGCCGCGAAGCTTCGAGTACGTATAGCCTCCGCCGAAGTTGAAGCGGTTCGGGCGCCAGCCGAACTGCATCTGGGCGGCGCGATAAGTGCGCTTGACGTCGCTGTTGACGTTCGTCAGGACAGCCAGGTCGCTGACCACGCCGTTCGGGGCCGTGATGTGGCCGGTGGTCGAATTGACCTCCAGACCGTAGAAGTCATGCCAGTCGCGCGCGATGAGGTCTAGCTTGG
>JADGNX010000218.1 GCA_017883265.1 Thermoanaerobaculia bacterium | reverse complement strand
CCGGAAGGAATTCGGCGAGTCCATCGAGCGCAATGCCATTCACGGCTCCGACTCGGATGAGAATGCGAAGAGCGAGATCTCGTTCTTCTTCGCCGAATGCGAGCTCAATTGAATTAAGACCGCGAACCCGCGAGTCCTGCGCTATGGCGCCTCGTGCAACGTTCTTACTGCGTCACGATCATGGCCGAAATGCCGAGGGACTCCAGGCTCTGGCGGGCTTTGGCCGCCTGCTCGCGGGTGGCAAACGGACCGATGCGAACGCGGAACAACGAGCCGTTGCGGTCGACGTAGCCTTGCTGGCCGAGTTTGATCATCCTGTCGCGCAGGGCGTTCGCGTTCGTTTCCTGCTGGAACGCTCCGAGCTGGATGGCGAAGCCGGTCACGGGTCGGGCTGCTGTGGCCGGTGGTGGGCTGGCCCGGCGTGTCTCGTCGGCTGTGGTCGCGCTCAGCTCAGCCGACTCGCCCGGCTTCACCGGAACACGGGTGATCGTCCGCCCGTCGGGACCGATCTGCTTTCTCGTCTCGCTGCCGGTGCTCTTCCGCTCTTCCATCACTTCCACGTGGAAGCCGTTGTCCGCGATCGTAGCCGGTGTGGGCGCAGGGGGAGCGCCGGCTGAAGCTTCGACCGGTGCGCCTGCCGGCAGCGGGAAGTCGATCTTCGGAGCCTCCCCGCCGCCAGCAGAAGGCGGCGACTGCGGAATCGTCACGACGTAGGGAGCTGGTGGCTCGCGATCCCCGCGACCGAGCTGAACGATGGCCAGGTCTACCTCTCCTTTGCCGTCGGGGACCATGCCGATCTTGTCGGCCGCGGCATAGGAAAGATCGATGAGCCGATCCCCCACGAAAGGTCCGCGATCGTTGATCCGCACACGCACGGTCTGGTTGTTCTTCACGTTCCGCACATCGACGATCGTGCCGAACGGGAGGGTGCGATGAGCGGCGGTCAGGAGGAGAGGATCGAATATCTCCCCGTTCGCCGTCGTCCTTCCGGCGAACTCCTGCCCGTACCAGCTGGCGGTCCCGTGGAGAGGCTCCAGGGGCGGTTGCGTCGCCGGCTTCGGAACGACCGTCGCGCATCCGTAGAAGAGCGCGGTGGTCAGCAACAGGATGAGCGTCTGTCTCACACCCGTACCTCGCTCACGGTCTGATCGATGAGGTCGCGATGGCGATCCAGTAAAGGGTCGACATCTTCGGCGATGAACCGCTCGGTCTGCCGGAGAGACAGGCCGATGAAGGCCTCCGGGCGCGCGAGATCGTCGATCGTCGTTCTGTCGATCGAGAACAGGGGATCGCCGGCGATCCTGTCGAAGAGGTCGTTGTGGCTGGCACCCCCCTTCAGCATGTTGGCCGTGGCCTGCGAGTGGACGCGAACGCGCTCGTGCAGCACCTGGCGGTCGCCGCCCCGGCGAACACCCTCCATCATGAGATTCTCCGTGGCCATGAACGGCAGTTCGCGCCGGACGTTGGCAGCGATGACATCTTCGTGCACGACGAGGCCGCCGACGATGTTGTCGTAGATCAGGGCCAGTGCGTCGGCCGCCAGAAACGCCTCGGGAATGGCGATCCGGCGGTTGGCCGAATCGTCGAGTGTCCGTTCAAACCACTGAGTGGCCGCTGTGAGGGCGGGGTTGAGCGTGTTGACGATGAGATGGCGAGCCAGAGCGTCAAGCCGTTCCGCGCGCATCGGATTCCGCTTGTAGGCCATGGCCGACGATCCGACCTGCTCTTCCTCGAAAGGCTCCTCGATCTCGCGCAGATGCTGCAGAAGACGCATGTCGTATCCGAACTTGGAGGCTGATTGCGCGAACGCCCCGAGGGCACTGACGACGCCTGCGTCGACCTTGCGGGAGTAGGTCTGGCCGGAGACTGGATAGCTGCGAAGGAACCCCATCTTCTGGCAGACCCGGCGCTCGAGCTCTTCGACCCTGGCCTCGTCGCCGCCGAAAAGATTGAGAAACGAGGCTTGCGTGCCGGTCGCACCCTTCACTCCCAGGAGGGCCAGGGTGCTCTCGCGGAAGTCGATCTCCTGGAGGTCCAGCAGCAGATCGTGAAGCCAGAGCGTGGCTCGCTTTCCGACCGTGGTCAGCTGAGCGGGCTGAAAGTGGGTGAAGGCCAGTGTGGGTGTGGCTCGCCAGCGCTCGGAAAAGTCCCGCAGTCGCGCTACGACATTGATGAGCCGCCGCCGGAGCAGACGCAGCCCTTCGGCAAGCTGGATGATGTCGGTGTTGTCGGTGACGTAAGCTGATGTCGCACCGAGATGAATGATGCCTTTGGCCGCGGGGGCCTGCAGGCCGAAGGCGTAGATGTGAGACATCACATCGTGACGGATCTCGCTCTCGCGCTTCTCGGCTTCCTCGTAGTTGATGTCGTCGGCGTAGCGCTTCATAGCCGCCAGCTGCTCGTCCGTGATGGGGAGCCCGAGCTCTTTCTCCGCCTCGGCCAGTGCGATCCAGAGACGGCGCCAGGTCCTGAACTTGAAGTCGGCCGAGAAAAGGTGCGACATCTCCTTCGAGGCGTACCGTTCCGTGAGAGGGTTCGAAGCGGAATCTCGTGTCACCAGCGAAATTATAGTGTCATGTCGGGCCATGAACAGCGCCAGCACGCACCGGTCGGCGTCCAGGCCGCTCAAGTGGAGCGGCGGCCGCTTCGGCCGCCGGGCACAGACAAGAAGTGTCTATGCGCCTTCCGAAAGCGCCGCAGCACAGACAGAAGTGTCTGTGCTACAGCGACGAGCGCGCCAAACTCCAAGCGGGTGCACTGCCACTTTTGCGTATCCAGGAGAAGTCCAGAATCCGAGGCACGCCTCCCAGCGTGCTGGCTCAGAGCGGGGCGCGCCACTCCTTGACACGTTCTTCAGTTGTCACGACACTAGGACCCGAATGCTTCCCTCGGTCTCTACCCACGATCCGCGAAGAACTGCGACGATCACCTTGAAGGCGGTGATGCTCCTCTCCGGCGTGCTCACCGTCATCTTCGTGATCTCGTTTGTTTTCAGCGATCGCGGAATCTCCGAGCTGCAGCGCTCCCGGCGGCGAGTCGACGCCTTGCGGAGCGACATTCACTCCCTGGAGGCGGAGAACGCGCGTCTGAGGAACGATATCGAGAGCGTCAAGCGCTCCACGTTCGCCGTCGAGCGGATTGCCCGCGAGGAACTGGGGATGGCGCGCAAGGGGGAGACGGTCTATATGCTCCCAGCGGCCGGCCGGGCCAAGCCCGGCTCCAGGCCATAGAGCTCCCGTCGCCGAGCGACCTCACCGCTCCTCTCTCTTCCGCCGGCGCTTGTTGGACGCCTCGGGAGGCTGGTTCGCCTCGGACTCCTTGATGTACTCGGCCATCGGCGCCGGAACGTTCCGGCTGAGGTTATCGATTGGCTTGAAGTGGATCCCCCCTTCGAACGACCAATCGTGCCTGGGACGATAGACTCCGATGTCATTGACGCGGGAGCCGACGACGAATCGAATGACGCCGCGGCGATAATCAAAGGCCCGGCCGTTTCGAGTGTGGATGGCGGCATCGATGCGATAGGAGCCTGCCACCAGGTCGAGTGACGGCATCGCGAACCGGACTTTGCCGCCGCCGGCCAGCGAATCCGACTGCAGACCTTCAATGTCTGTGTTCGTCCCATACACGCAGCTTCCGTCCGCATGGTAAAAGCCGATCCCGAAGACGAAATCTGCCTGCGGAGCCCGGACTTCGACATCCATTTCCACCGTGACCCCGACGCCCGCCCCCAGAGCCACCAGCTCCCTTCCGTCCGCATCGACGAGGGATACGCGTCGAAGGATTGCCTCGCCCGAACCCCATCGCTCCTCTTCCAGCAGGTCGCTCGCTTCCACTTCCTCCGGCTCCTCGATGCCCACGGCAGCCGTCGGCGGTTCGGGATGGTGAACCTGCGGAATGGCTGCGCCGGGAGCGGATACGGAGACCAGTTGCAGATACTCATCGACGACGCGCACCGGGTCGCCCAGTCCGGCGGCTTCTCCATGATCGAGCCAGAGGGCGCGATCGCACAGCTTGCGAACCTGGTCGAGCTGATGCGTGACGAAGAGCAGGGTCACTCCGCGATACTTCATCTCTTGAATCTTGGCGATGCATTTCTGCGAGAACTCCTCATCGCCCACCGAGAGAACCTCGTCGATGAGAAGAATGTCGGGGTCTACGTGTACTGCGACCGCGAAGCCGAGCCGGACATACATGCCTGAAGAATAGGTTTTGACCGGCTGATCGAGGAACTCGCCGATGCCGGCGAAGTCGACGATCTTATTGAAGCGGCTGTCGATCTCACGGCGGGAAAGACCCAGCATGATGCCGTTGATGTAGATGTTCTCGCGTCCGCTGATCTCCGGATGAAATCCGGCACCGAGCTCGATGAGCGCGGCGATGCGGCCGTTGACCGCGATGCTGCCGGAGGTCGGTTTCAGAATGCCGGACACAAGCTTGAGGAGCGTCGACTTTCCGGAGCCGTTCCTCCCGACGATCCCGAACGACTCGCCGCGATCGACTGAAAACGTGACGTTGTGCAGCGCCGCCACTGACGACTCCGGAGCCGGCCGGACGTCGCGCTTTAGCAGTGCGCTCTTGAGGGTGGCGAATTGGGAGCGGCGTCCCCAGAGGCGATAGCTCTTCGACACGTTCTCCAGCGAGATGGCGAAGCCGTGGCTCAGATGGCCTCCGCCAGCGTGTCGCGAAGGCGCTCGAATACACCGAACCCGAGGACGCTGGAAACGAGTGTGTAGACGACGATCAGGCCGGCGTTCCAGGTGCCGGGCATGTGTCCGAAATAGAAGATGTCCTGGTATGCCAGGACGAATGGCGTCATCGGATTGAGGTGCAGGAGGGCTCGCATCCACTGGGAGTCGACTGCCGTCATCGAGTAGATGATGGGAGTCAGGAAGAACGCCAGTTGCATCATGTTGGCCACGAGATCGCGGAGGTCCCGGAACAGGACGCAGGCCGATGAAACGATCAAGGCCACTCCGGCGACGAAGACGGTCTGAAACAGCATCAGCACCGGCGTCAGAAAGATAGCCGGCGTGAAGATGAACTCGTGCCGCAGAGCGAACCAGGCCATGGCAACGAGGAGCACCGGCAAGGCCAGTACGAAGTGCACGAGATGGGACAACACCACGACGATGGGCAAGGCCTCGGCTGGGAACATGACCTTCTTGATCAGGCCGGCATTGCCCGAGATGGCATTCGTCGACTCCAGCACGGCCGCGGAGAAGAACGACCAGGGGAGGATGCCGGCGAAGAGAAAGAGCGGATAGAGGCTGATGTCATGCCGCGGAAAGAATCGCGTGAAGACCAGCGTGTAGACGGTCAGCAGCATCAGCGGATTGGCCAGGGACCAGAAGAATCCGAGGACCGAGCCGCGGTAGCGCGCTTTGAGATCGCGGGAGGTCAGCGCCGCGATCAGCTGCCGATATCGATACAGGGTTCTGAGCTCGTCCATCCGGTGGGAGAGAGTAGCGCGAAATGGTGGAAGGGTCTCAGATGTCTGCCGTGGCGATCAGCATCAGCGTGGTGTTACCGACCTGAAACTCGGCGTGGTTCTGAATCTCCACCAGACCGTCAATCTTCTCGCCGTTCACGAGCGTGCCATTCGTCGATCCCAGATCCTCGAGAAGAAACAGAAGATCGTGGATCTCCAGAGCGGCATGCAATCGCGACGCCTCGGTGTCTCCCAGAGCGATGTCTCCGGCGCGGCCGATGGTCATCCGTCCCTTCTCGACTCGGAAGACGCTCCCTGCGCCCGGGCCGCTGATGATGGCCAGCGAAAGGCGCATCCCGTCCGGAAGGTGAGGGACTGAGTCCTGCCTTTCAGGTGACGGCGCCATGGGCAAGGGCTCGTTGAAAGTCTTCGGCCGGCGACGAGCGGTCCGGGTCTCGTCGAAGCTGCTCTCATCGCTGGTCTGGCCGCTATCGGCTGTTACCGGCGCTGGCGACGCGGCCGCATCGGGATTGGTGATCTCGAAAACCTCGCGGCATTTCGCACAGCGGATCTTCTTCGAGTGCTTCCCTTCGAAGCGTGACTCGTCGTACTGGTAGCTGGTGCCGCAGTGATTGCACTGGATGATCACGAGAGCGTTCGACAATAGCAGACGGTCTGACACGCCGCAATGACTCCTGACGAAGGGGATGTGTTGCGAAGGGTCCCACGGGTATCACCACCGGGATCCGTACTCGATCTTCCAGATCGCCCGGGACGACGCTCGGGACGCGGGCGCTGCCATTAGAATCCGCAGATGGCTGAGCAGACGCTGGTTCTCTATTTTCACGGCTTTGCGTCGT
>JADGNX010000217.1 GCA_017883265.1 Thermoanaerobaculia bacterium | reverse complement strand
ACGAGCTCAACCCGGTCGTCTGCTGACACGTCGCCGGTCAGCTTCCCCTCGATCGTCACATTGCGCGCATGGACGGTCGCCTCCACGCGCGCCCGTGGACCGATCCGGAGGTCACTGGTCAGCTGGATCTTGCCGCGGACGGTTCCCTCGATGAGGAGAAACTCATTACCGGTCACCACCCCGTCGAAGATGATGTCCGGACCGACGAACGCGATGCTCGGCTGTGGGGTGGTCGCGTCGAGCCGCGGCGCGGCTTTCGCGACGGCGGCGGGATCTTTCGAAGAGAACAGCGCCATGTGTACCTCGAAACAGGGAGCCCGCGGCGGTGGACCGCCGGAGAGGCAGGAGAGGTGCGTCCTCGCCGGACGAATGCGTCGGCGTGGGAGCCGAAGAATAACACACGCCGAGGACGTGCTGAGGCGGACGAGCGCCGCTTCCAGCGGACCGGACCATTTCGAGGAACCTGCTCTCGTACCGCCTCTGGCAGAGCCGCGAGGCATCCTCTCGATCGAGCTCGCTCAGAATATCCCACGCATTGGAAACACCTCAATCGCGGTGCTCCACCCCGCCCTTGCCCTCGGCCCTTCCCCCGTCGGCTACAATACTCACCGGCAATCAATGACGACCCCTCTCCGCCACGCCGTCTGCGCCGGCATGACGCTTCTCCTCTCCGCCACAGCCCTTCTCGCTCAGGGGAAAGACATGGGTCCGGCGGCGCAGTACTACAAGACCAATCCCAAGTTTTCTTTCAGTCACCAGCCCGCCAAGAAGGACGGGCAGGTCACATGGAAGGTTGCCAAGGGGGGGACGCAGAGCTTCGTCAAGGACGAATACGTCATCCTCGAGGGAGGAGTGACACTCGAATATCAGGACGTCAAGATGTCCGCAGACAAGATCACCCACAACTTGAAGACGAAAGACGTGGTCGCCGAAGGCCATGTGATCATCGATCAGGGGCCGACGCGGCTCAGCGCGGACCGCGCTGTGTACAACCTCGACTCGGCGACAGGAACCTTCTTCCACGCCACCGGCTCCTTCGAACCGTCGATCTACCTGACGGCCGAGAAGTTGGAGAAGATCGGCGAAACCAACTACCGCGTCACCAATGCGGTCTTCACTTCATGCGATCTGGAGAAGCCGGCGTGGTCCTTCCAAATCCGGCAGGGGGTGATAACGCTCGACGATTACGCCCGACTGCACGGCCTGGAGTTCCGGGCCCGCAAGCTACCCCTCTTCTGGACGCCTTACCTGATCTGGCCGACCAAGAAGGATCGCGCGCAGGGGTTTCTCATTCCGCGTATCGGCACCTCGAGCGACTTCGGCGCGCGGCTGGAGCTCGGATACTTCATCCCCATAGGCGATTCCGTCGACACCACGATCTACGCCGACCTTCACACGAAGAACTTTTTCGGCACGGGGGTGCAGGTCCGCTACATTCCCACTCCGGATATCAAGGGCGAGCTCAATGCCTACACCGTCAACGACAGCGAAGCCAAGACCAGGCAATGGCACTATCAATTCAAACATACGCAGGACAAGTTGCCATTCAACTTCCGGGGGGTGGTGGACGTCGAGAACTTTTCCGACCTCGACTTCTTCCGGCGGTACGACAACCGCGATTCGCGGCTGCACACCCTGTCTCAGATCTACTCTTCGATGTATCTGACCAAGAATCGAGAGAACTATTCGTTCAACGTTCTCATGGATCGGCGCGACATTCTGCTCTCCACCACGCAGAGACAGCGCTTCGAGCAGCAGCCGTCTCTGCAGTTTCGTCTCTATCCCAAGCGGATCGGCTCGAGCCCGTTTTACTTTTCGGCTCAGTCCTCGGCATCCGAGCTCCGCACATCGTCGTTGAACACCTGCTCGCCGGCAGCCGACCCGACCTGCAAGCCCGGCCAGAACTCCATCAGTTACTACCGCGGCGACCTCTTTCCGACTCTCTCCATGCAGGTCCGGACGCCTGGCTGGCTCTCCATCAAGCCACAGATCTCCGTCCATGAGACTTACTACTCAGCCAGCCTCGACCCCGCCTCGGCCAATGTCGCCTCGTTCCCTCCTCCAACGATCGATCGCCCCTTGAACCGTCTTTACGGGCAGGGACAGCTTGAAGTGGTCGGACCCTCCTTTTCCCGGGTCTTCGACCGCGAGATCGGCACCTTCGCCCGCTTCAAGCATGTCATCGAGCCTCGCTTCCGATACCTCTACACCACCGACGTCGCCGATCAGGGCCGTGTCATCCGCTTCGATGCCGTCGACACGCCCTTCCTTCCCCTGGTGCGCAATTCGGTAGAGTATTCGCTGACGCAGCGCATCATCGCCAAGGAAAAGGGGCCCAATGCCTCCTCCCGAGAGATCCTCTCCTTCGCCATCAGCCAGTCCGTATCTCTCGGCGCGCCTCTCACTAGCAGCACGACCGGTACATTCGTCCAACCTGGCACCACGCAGCGTTTCACCCCGCTCACCGCCAACCTGCACGTCAATCCCTATCAGTCGCTGACGCTCGATGCCAACACCTCGTTCGGCACCGTCTCGCATCAACTCGATCAGGCCAGCGTCTCGGCGAACCTGCTGGCAAAAGACTCCTACCTCAGCTTCACATACTTCGCCTCGTACAACACCCCGTCGCCCGTTACCGGGGTCATCATTCCCGGATCCAGTCAGTTCCGGATCAACGTCGGAACCCCGCTGCTGGAAAAGAGAATGCGCGCCGACGTTCAGCTGAACTACGATGCTACGAGCGGTCGATTCCTCGAGCAGCGTTACCTCCTCGGGGGCACCGGCTCGTGCTACTCCGTAGCCTTCGAGTTCCGGCGATTCCTCGTGGTCACGAACGCCCGCGGCGAGGAATTCAAGAATCAGCCGGGCATCGCCATAACACTCAAGAACGTCGGCACTGTCGGCTTCCAATAGCCTGCGGGTGCAGTTCCACGGAGAGAAGAGATGCAATCGAACCGCGCTCGCCGGGAGATGAAGATGAAGGGTCTGATTCTCTCAGGAGGCAAGGGAACGCGCATGCGCCCCCTGACCCACACGTCCGCCAAGCAGCTCATCCCGGTAGCCAACAAACCGGTGCTTGTCTACGGGATCGAAGCCATCGTCGCGGCGGGCATTGAAGATATCGCCATCATCGTCTCTCCTGAGACCGGCGGCGAGATCCGTCAGGCCATCGGCGACGGATCTCGATACGGAGCCTCGGTCACCTACGTACCCCAGGACGAGCCGCGCGGCCTGGCACACGCAGTCCTGACCGCCGAGCCCTTCATAGGCGATTCTCCGTTCGTCATGTACCTCGGTGACAACCTGCTACAGCACGGCATTACGCCTCTGGTCGACGAGTACCGCAGCACCGACTGCAATAGCGAGATCCTTCTGACTCGAGTTGCCAATCCGTCGCAATTCGGAGTGGCCGAGCTGGCCGAGGACGGAACGGTGGTCAGACTGACGGAGAAGCCGGCCGAGCCGAAGTCGGATCTCGCTCTGGTCGGCGTCTACATGTTCGACCGGAACATCTTCGATGCGGCCAGGGCCATCCAGCCATCGAAGCGAAACGAGCTGGAGATCACCGATGCCATCCAATGGCTCGTCGATCACGGCTTCAAGGTTCACCCGCATATCGTCAAGGGCTGGTGGAAGGACACGGGCAAAATCGAGGACATGCTGGAAGCCAACCGCACCGTGCTCGACACGTTCGAGCGTGAGGTGCGTGGAACCACCGACGACGCCAGCCGGATCGAAGGGAAGGTGGTCATCGAAGAGGGGGCGGAGATCACCGATTCGGTCGTGCGTGGTCCGGCCATCATCGGATGCAACGCCCGGATCACCCACGCCTATGTGGGTCCCTATACATCCATCGGCAATCGCTGCGTGGTGGAGCATTGCGAGATCGAGAACTCCATCGTCCTGGAGAACTCGACGATCGCCCACGTCCAGGGACGCATCGAAGCGAGCCTCATCGGCAAGAACGTGAAGATCGCCCGAACCCACCGCAAACCGGCCGCCTACCGCTTCATCCTCGGCGACAACAGCGAGGTCGGAATCACGTAGGGTGCGCGAGATTCAGAATCTAACCGTGCTGACCGAAGCACCGTCCACTCGAACTCTCGACGTCGATTGACCTTGCTCCCTGAAACGCTTACCCTCCGCGCCGTGCCGAACGTCTATCAGTTCAAGGATTTCGAGGGGAGCAGCCATCGCATCCTGATCGATCTGGTCGGCCGTCACGCCACCCGCGGCGGCGTCCTCATCGACCTCGGCGCGGCTGGTGGAGAGCTTGGGGCGGCCCTGCGTTCTCAATTCTCGCGGACCTACGGCTTCGAGTACGACGTCGAGCAGATCGGCAGTCTCCACGGCCGATTCGATCATGTCGTCATCGCCGATCTGGAGCGGGTCAATGGTCTGCCGAAAAATGCTGACGTCATCGTCCTGGCCGACGTCGTCGAGCACCTCAGGAAGCCTTCCGATGTATTGCACCTGGCCCGGGAGTCGCTCGCTCCCGGAGGACTGCTCTTCATCTCGGTGCCCAACATCGCCAACATCACCGTCCGGATCGGGCTCCTTTTCGGCGTCTTCCGTTATCGAGACCGCGGCATTCTCGATTCGACACATCTTCGCTTCTACACAAAGCGAACCATTCGTGATGAGGTCGAACAGGCCGGATTCGAGGTCGTTGCGCTGCGAGGATCGTCCGTGCCGATCCGGCTCATCATGGGGCGACTCCTGCCCGAGCCGGTCTTGCGTCTGGGCGAGCGGCTACTGGCTGGGACCACGCGGCTGTGGAAGGCCCTGCTGGCCTATCAGATCATCCTCGTGGCCCGGCCACGGCCCAGCGCGTAACGAACATCGAAGCCGATCGCCTGGGACCACGCGGCTGTGGAAGGCCCTGCTGGCCTATCCGATCATCCTGCCGCCCGGCCACGGCGCAGCGCGTAACGAACATCGAAGCCGACCGCCAGCAGAAGCCCCAGCAGACCGGCGAACGACACCGGCCACCAGCGACGTCCGAGGCGGCGCGAAAAGACCACTGTGTGCTTTCCAGCCGGAATGCGAACAGCGGCGAAGACCGAGTTCACCGGCACCATCGCGGCGACGACTCGATCGATGGTCACGCGCAGTTCGGGAGTCAACTTCTCCGAAGAGGAGAGCAGAAACGGGACGTCCGCGGTTGTCTCAACCGTCTGATCGCCGTCGCTGAAGGGGCGCACGCGCAAATGCGCTGTGCGCGAGGCCGGCGGAATTCGGTCCAGCTCTGAGAAATCGCCAGCCGATGGATCGACCACGGCTTCACGCCCGAAGTCGATGTCAGTCATCCGCAACAACTGCTCGTGGCTGGCCCGGCGGGTTGCCCAGATGGCGACATAGCGCGGCACTTCTGCCAGGTTGCGGAAGATGCGTGCGTCCGGAAGCTCGCGGTCGAGGATGATCGGAGTCATCACCCGTCCGTAGAAGAGCGGGCTCTCGCCGCTGGGTGCCTCGCCGCCGCGCAGGGTCGCCGTCACTCCATGCGAACGCACCTTCAGAAGAACCGCCGCGCCAAAAGAAACGTCGGGATAGAGCGGCAGATAGACCTTGTCCGTTTCCTTCAACTCGTCCACTCGAAGGGTTCGTGCAAACAGCAGCGTTCCGGCAGAGGCGTCCGTCAGCGACACCTCGACGCGAGGGTCCGCTCCTCGCGCACCAGTCATACCGAGTGCGAGCTCGATGGAATAGAAGGGCTGCCGGTCGACCACGATCGTTCGCTGAAGGGTGACGCCCGGTAGAAGCGTGATGTTGTTCCTCTCCGGCACAGCCGCCTCGGTCTTCTTGTAGATGCCCCAGCGAAGAATGTCGATGGCCTTGTGCTCGAGCAGATACCGTACCCCCAGCATGGAAAGGAATGGATCATCGGGATTGAAGTGCAAACTGTTGAACTGGATGACTGTCGATCTTCCGGACCAGCATGTCGGATCGATCCGCTGGAGGAGGTCGCGGTATTTCTTCTCCGAAGCGAAGTGCGCGCGGATGTCCTGAATGCGAAACAGCTCCGATGAGTTCGGCCAGAGAAAGGTAAACATCGGCGCCACGCGGAACTCCCCACGCTGCGACCGCAGGAACTGAATGACCGGCGTCGCCCTCACTTCGGCCGCAGCGGGCTCGAGGTAGGGAAAGAAGCTCCCGGCGAGAAGCGCGTTGTCCCCGGAACAGAAGAGGCCTGCTGCTATCAGTGCTGTCGCAGCGATCCAACGGCGAGTCGGGTTGCGCGTGATCAGGCCGTTGTGGATCACTCTCGAGCCGGCGGCAGCGAGATAGCCGAGAGCCACCGGAAGCAGCACCACGGTGCGCGGCAGCGGCGAATACCGGAATCCGGG
>JADGNX010000216.1 GCA_017883265.1 Thermoanaerobaculia bacterium | reverse complement strand
AAAGCGCGAGAGGCCGCCTGGACGCGGTGGAAGGGCCTATTGAAAGGGCTGTAAAGTCCGGCGTGTTTCAGTGGAGAGGCGCCCCCCGGCGGCCGAAGCGACCGCCGCTCCACTCGACCGGAGCGACAGGTGCACCCGGAACGATGCTGGAACAGACGATGGAAGACCAGAATCATCGCGTGCTGAAGCGATCGGAGATCGTCGTTGCGCTCGGGCGCGGATGGAAGCGTCGCTGCCCACGATGCGGGAAAGGCCCGCTATTTCGCCGCGGAATCGCGTTTTACAAACGTTGCCCGGCCTGCCATCTCCTCTACCAACGCGACCACGGTGACACATGGATGTTCATGATCATCACCGACCGCATCCCCATCCTCTTCGGCATCGCGCTGGTGTTCTTCGGGTTTCGCGCCAACAGCTACCTGACCGGCGCGGCATTTTTTCTCATTCTCTGCGGGGCACTCCTTGTCACGCTCCCTCAACGGCAAGGCCTGGCGCTGGCGCTCGATTACCTCCTGCGAGTTCGCCTCGGCGATCCCACGGACGAGATCCACGGTGGCCCTCAGTACGTCACCCCCGAAGACAATACGGCCCGCTGACAACCTCGAATAGCTCGACTGCGACAGCCACCATCGCTCACTCCAGGCGGTGGCTCCGCCGAGAGGGACGAGTGGCCCTGGCCTCGTGGAGCTCACGGCGATCGCGAAAAGGCCAGACGCGGAAATCCCCCTGCCGTTCAAACCAGAAGCGGTAAGGTCGCCACAAGAGACCGAACGTCAGAATGCTCGGCACGAATCCGATGATTCGCGCCCATCGCGGCAGCGCAGGCCATCGATACTCGCGCTCACTCTCCAGGAAAAGAATCCAACGCTCGACGTCGCGACGGTCGTCTCGGGCCAGCCGGTACCGGCCCGTTCGCGTCTGCTGGCGAAGATCTTCGAAAAGCAACCACGCCTGCCCAGCCACCTCGCGCACCGCGAGGTCCTTCGATCGCGGGCGCTGGGCCTCGAACCGGTCCCTGGCCAGCGATCCTTCAGCCAGCTCCATCAGCATCTGGATGAGTTGACGGCGTGACGCGATGTCGATCATGAAGTAGGTCGGCGCTCTGTCCGTTCGGAGCTCGAGGCGGAAAGCTCGATTCCGGCGGCCGGACCCCGCGCAGCCTACACCGCTGGAGATGACGAATGTCCGACGGCCGCCAGGACGTCCAGCAACTTCGGCGTATCAAAGGGCTTCTGCAGAAATCCTATGTGAGGAAGTAAGAGGATCTCGGTGAGCTCCTTCCGGTCGTAATGGCCTGTCATGAAGATCACACGACGATGGGGCCACCGGCTCAGAATGTCCCGCAGCAGGGTCACACCGTTGATGTCGGGAAGCCCGATATCGAGCAGGACGACGTCCGGATCGTTCCGCTCGATCGCGGCGATGGCATCTGCCCCACGGTAAACGGCGTTCGTCGTGATTTCCTCGAGGGCCAGAATCTCGCGCAGGCCGTCGGCTACGGCCTGCTCATCCTCGACGATCAGCACGTTGCGCGGAACCGCACGCCGCCGACCGTAGGAGACGGCAGCAGTTGGAGGCGTCCGGCCCGCTGCCGACGGCAGCAGGATGTGGAACGCAGTTCCTTCTCCCACCGTGCTCTCCGCGACGATCTTGCCGTCGTGTGCCGTAACGACCTGAAGGCAGATGGCCAGCCCCAGTCCGGTACCGGTTCGCTTGGTCGTGAAAAGAGGATCAAAAATGTGATCGAGCGCCGCACGATCCATCCCCGTCCCCCGATCCCGCACCTTGACGTGAACGAACCCGGATGGCTGATCCAGACCGAAGACTTCGCTGCAACAGGTCTCGGCCGAGATGGAGATCAAACCGCCAGGAGCCGAGGCATCCCTGGCGTTGATGACGAGATTTGCCAGGACCTGATTGAGCTGCGAGATATCTCCGAGAATCTTGAGATCTTCATCCGCGGAATGCACCTCCACTGGAAATCGATCGCCGACGAGAGCCTCAGCTTCCGAGATGAAATTGTTGAGCCATTCGCGGACGTCGATGAGGTTCTTGATCGGAGCCACTTTGCGCGTAAAGCGGAGAATCTCATCGGTCACTCGCCGTCCCCGCGTCACCGACTGCAGAATGCTGGAGACCGACTTCTGAACGCCCTTATGATCGGGAACGATGCGTCTGATGACATCTGCAAAGGGCTGGATTCCCATGAGGACGTTGTTGAACTCGTGAGCCATGCTTGCCGCCAGTTGTCCCAGGCTGGCCACGCGCTTGACCTGGTCCAGCTGTGTCTCGAGCGCGCGTTGTTTCGTAACGTCCACCATGGCCCCGAGCATCCGGTACGCGCGATTCTCCGGATCCCTGGCAACCAGACCTCGATCCATGACCTGGGCATACGTCCCGTCGCCCTTTCGGAACCGGTAGGCGTCCGACCAGAGCCGTTCGCCCGATCGGATCGCGGTGTCGATACTCCCCAGGACGCGATCGTGATCGTCGGGATGAATGTTGTCGGTCCATGAATGGATGTTCAGCGACCCATGAACCGGATGGCCGAACTGGGTTTCGAATCCTTCGCTCCACCAGAGCTCATCGCTTCGGAGGTTCCAGTCCCACACAACATCGCTGGTGGCCTGAACGACAAGTCGAAACCTCTCATCGCTCTGCTGGCGCGCCTTCTCGGCAGTGATTCTCTCGGTAATGTCGGAGGCCGCTCCGATCCATTCCAAAGCCTCTCCGCTCTCATCGAGGATCGGAACTCCTCGGACGGCGATCTCCCGGTACTGCCCGGTAGCGGTTCGAAGCCTGAACGTCGTGGTGTAAAGCGCCTTCTCATGCACGGCGACCTTCCAGAGATCGAGGACCTGTCTTACATCATCCGGGTGGACGGCGTTGAACCAGCCCAATCCGAGGATCTCCTCCCTGCTTTGTCCGGTAAGCGCCCGCCAGCCCGGAAGATCCTCTACCACTTCACCGTTGGGGCCGGTCGTCCAGATAGCCTGCGAGGTTGCCTCCGTCAGCTTGCGGAAGCGCTCCTCGCTGCTGCGCGCGCTGGCCTTCTGGTCGCGAAGCGATTCCTCGCCCCGGCGGCGCTCCGTCACGTTAATGGCCAGGCCGAGCGTGCCAATGATGTCGCCGTCGAGGTTGCGGAGTGGCTCGATCCGGACATTGAGGTTGTGCCCTCGCCACTCCGCCTCGAACATCACGCTTTCTCCGCGCAACGCCCCTTCGGCATGCGATGCCCTTCCAAACCCCAAATCGGTGACGCTCTTGCCGATCACATCTTCCGGAGTGAGATTGAGATAGCTCAATCCGCGTCCCCGCGCCGATACGAAGGTCAGATGCGTATCGGTCGTCCACAGGATCGCAGGAACCTGCTCGACGAGCATGGCCAACGCGTCTTCGCGCTGCCGGGGACCGGCGAAATTAGAGATGTGGGACAAACTCGCCGCTATCATACCTGTATCCTTATTGCCATACTTGATAGAAGGCAAGATGATGACACTTGGTTGCAATGAAGGGATTCCATCTTCACCGCTCATCCGGCACTGGCTGAGGGCACTTCATTTTGCGTGCGCAGCCGGCCGGGTCCGGTAAAATAGAGCGACCCGAGCGGCAGAGGATGGCAGAGGTCATTCAGATTCGTTCTCTCAATGACGCTGATCCACCGATCGTATCGGCGGCCTTCGAGAGCATCGGCTCGGTCAAGCCGGTCGCGACATATGAGCGGTACGTAGCCGAAGAGCTGGCCGGAACCCGAACCTGTCTGGTCGCTGATGTGTACGGACAATTCGCTGGTTATGTCACCGTAAACTGGGCCCCCACGTATCCGGGGTTCGTCGATCTCAGGATTCCTGAGATTCAGGACTTGAACGTGCTTCCGGCATTCCGCAGAAGAGGCGTGGCCACGCGATTGCTCGATCGCGCCGAAGCTGAAGTCGCACGGCGTTTCAGTACCGTCGGGATTGGGGTCGGACTGCATCCGGGATACAACGATGCCCAGAAGCTGTATGGAAGGCGGGGCTACATACCCGACGGCCGCGGTCTCACCTATCGGGACCGTTATGTTCCGGAGGGCACGCAGGTCGTCGTTGATGATGACCTGGTCCTGCATCTGACGAGGCGCTTGCGTCCTTAGAGCCCGGTTCCTGACTCCCAAATTTCAAATTGGTTTGGGTAGTGCTGGCAGCCAAGTCTGAGGATTCCACTCTCAGACTTTAGCGACAAAAGCCGGGGTCGGACTCGGCTCGCGGGCCCAGGCGATTCATTCCGTGGGGCGTCGGGATTTGACGAGCTTCGTGAGCATCGGTGCGATGCGTTCGAGAAGAGCTTTATGTCCTTCCCGCGCCCGAGCCCTCGCCCTCGCCCCCGCCTGGCTTTTGACTCCCAAATCTCAAATAGGTTTGGGTAGTGCTAGTGGCGGGCTGCTCGCCGCTTCGTGGGGACATCCGGAACATACGTTTCGGCGCTGTCCAGAAATACTCCCTGATTGGCGCCGCCGATAAACAGAGCCGTTCCATTCCGAAGTGCGGTTGCCGTATGCCCTCCACGGGGGCTCAGCATGGAGGCCGTGATCCGGAATTGACCCGTCGCCGGGTCGAACAACTCGACCGAGCTTGTCTCTCTCACCATTTGAGTGGAGTCCAATGCTGCGCCTCCGGTGAAGAGAGCGCGCCCGTCGCCGAGCACGGCACCGGCGTGATTTGATCTCACCACGGCCATCGAGCCGACAGGCAGAAAGACCCCCGCACCCGGATCGAAGACCTCGGACCTCGCAGAGGCTCCGTTGTCGTCGATGCTCCCTGCAAAAAGAATCTCACCTGAACCGAGAACGACGATGCCGTGGATGCTCCTCGAAAGAAGTGTCCGTGGTGGTGCCGGCTCGAATTGTCCAAGGCCGACGTCGAAGAGCTCAGCCCCGGCCGCGCTCGTGAGATTTCCGCCGGCGACCAGGACGTTTCCATTCGGCAGCGTGAACGCCACAGCCTGCCCTCGGGCGACCAGCATCGACGGCAGCGTCGTGAATGTCGATGAACCGGGGTTGTAAATCTCAGCCTGTTGGATGTTCGTCGCCGTTCCACCGACCACGAAGACTTGTCCGTCGTGAAGCAGAGGCGCCGAGTGGCCCGTGCGCGGCACGCTCATCGAGCCGGTCGGCGAAAACCGGGACGTCGCCGGGTCGTAAATCTCCGCCGCAGTCAGGTTGGTGAAGGTCTCCGCCGTGAAATTGAAACCACCTGTTATGAGTACCCGGCCATCGGCCATTCGTGTTGCCGCGGCGTTCACCCTCGGCTGGGTCATGGAACCGGTCGATGAGAATCGGCCGGTCGAAGGGTCATAGATCTCAGCCGTCTTCAGGGCCCCGGTCGTATTCTGCCCGCCGGCCACCAGCACTCGTCCGTCAGAAAGGAGCGTGGCCGTATGGCCCGTGCGCGCCTGCGACATGCTGCCGGTAAACACGAAGTGATCGGCCAGAAGATTGTGCATGCCGAGAAGCAGGCAAACGGCAGACACGAGCAGGGAACGGTTTCGCAGCATGGATGATCCTCCGACAGTGGTAGGGCAAATCGCCTGTTGTGGCGGGCTGGTTGCGACGTCCGAGGACATCCTTCCTGCCAGCCCTACCGCCGTGACGCTTCCTAACGGCCGCAAAGTTATTGTAATTCCGGCACTCATCCCGCCAGCCAGGATTCAAGTGAAAACCGACGGCCCTGTGAGACTCGAGCCTCCTGTCTCATCAGACCACGATCAACCCCTTCTTCCCGATCACCTCAACCTCCTCTCCGAAAAGCTCGAGGCAGAACCGCGACAAATCTTCATCCGAGAAGTCGTCCCAGCCGTGGCATGTTTCGTAGAACATCTGCTGCACATCACAGCACAGACGGGTTCCTTCCTGCTGTTGACGCGTGAGCTGCCATTCGTTCGCCCGCTCCTCGAGCTCTTCACGTGAGAGCTCCGTCGCGCCATCGATTCTGCCAGCGTATCGGGCCCGCAGCTCATCATCCGAGTCGCGGTGGAAGCCGCCGCAGAGGATGTTCTGCTCGGCCGCGATCCGGCAAACGGACTTGCCGTCCGCGTTCATGGCGATGAGTTGCTGCCGGATGCGCCCAACCGCCTCTTCACGCGTGATCAGATTCTCGTTCAATGGCTCCTCCGCTGGTTTCCTTGTCGAGCACTTCGATGCAGGCAGCGAACAATCGTTCCGCTTCATCACGGTTGTTGCCGATGGCGATCATGCCGAACTTTCCGAACTGCGAGACAGCGCCGATCATGTGAAACAGCACGCCGGTTCCGGTCCTGTGGTTGAAACCGAGGCGGTTCGCGGTAATGATCTCGATAAGATCCTCAGGCAGCAGGCCGCGGTA
>JADGNX010000215.1 GCA_017883265.1 Thermoanaerobaculia bacterium | reverse complement strand
GGGCGGCCACGGGCGCGGTCTGGCCGAGCGGATGAATAACCGAGCACGCGCAGAAGCGACGCACTGATCGTTACCGCGCGTCCCCCCCCGCAGCACGAGGATCGCGACTTTCAACGCCAGACCAGGTCGATCGTAATCTCTTCGCTACCACTTTCCGAGGGCGACCCCGGCAAGTCGGGGCGGTCGGACGTGTTGGCGCTTCGTGGCCGCGAACCGGCGGACCGACAAACATCGGCTCCACTGCCGGAGCCGTCAGTCGAGGCGCTTCCTTGTCGATCGATGGGGAAGCAACGAGCTGTTAGCTCTGTTGCGGGAAACGGGAGGAAGCCGTGGTGCGAAAGGGGGGACTCGAACCCCCACGACAGTGAAGTCACTGGCTCCTGAAACCAGCGCGTCTACCAATTCCGCCACTTTCGCAAATGGGACGGCGATTCTAGTACGAGCCTAAGGAATGTCAATCGCCACCGCTTAATTCCAATCCAATGCTTCACACACCAGCACAATCCGGCTACTCTGCCACGAGCAAAGACCGCCCCATGCCCGCCCCCCCGACGCCCACAACCTCACCATTCCTTGTCGATGGGAAACCGCAACCTATGCGCGAGGATCTGTCGGCTGAGATCTGGAACCTTCCGAACTCGCTGACGCTCCTGCGCATCTTCCTGGTGCCATTTCTCGTCGTGGTGCTGCTGACGAAGTTCTCCGGCCGTGAGTATGCCGGGCTGGCCATCTTCCTGGTCGCTGCAATCACCGACTTCTTCGACGGCTACATCGCGCGCCGGACGAATCAGATCACCCGCCTCGGAACTCTGCTCGATCCGATCGCCGACAAGCTGTTGATCTCCTCGGCCCTCATTTCGCTGGTGGAGCTCGGTCTGGCTCCGGCCTGGATGATCGTCATCATCATCGGCCGCGAGTTCGCGGTCTCCGGCCTCCGCTCGATCGCCGCGCAGCAGGGAGTAACGATCGCCGCCTCGCCCCTGGGGAAGGGAAAGACGATCTCCCAAGTCGTGGCCATCGCCTTCCTCATCCTCGGCTACGAGATCCTCGGCGAGTTCATGTTCATCGGGAAACTCGCGTTGTGGGTGGTCATGATCTTCGCCCTCGTCTCCGGCATCGACTACTTCCTGAAATTCTCCCGCGCGGTGATCAAGGGCCATTGACCCCAGCGGGCGCAGACGTCGCAAATGCGCATTCAAGTGGAGCGGCGGCCCCCTCGGCCGCCGGGATGGGCGGCGAACTTGCCACGTGCGACAGGCAGCAGTCGCTACACGCCGCTGACCAGCAGCTTGTAGACCTCGTTCTTGCGGAGTCCAAACTTCTCAGCGACGGCCTTGATGGCGTCGTTGCGGCGCATTCCGGATGCGCGCAGCCGCTCGAACTCGGCGGCGATGACCTCGGGCGCGGTCTCAGAGCGTGCTTCCGCGGCGGCGGCGAAAACGATGGTGATCTCGCCGCGAATCGAGTCGCGGGCTGCCATAGATTCGATGATCTCGCTCACTGAGCCGTGGATGAATTCCTCATGCAGCTTCGTCATCTCGCGCGCGACCGTGCACTCGACGTCGCCGAGAGTGTCGATCGCATCCCGCAATGAGCCGACGATGCGCTCAGGCGACTCGTAGATGATCGAGGTCACGCGACGATCGGCGATGTCGCGGTAGAAATCGAGACGTTCGGAATGTCGATGAGGAGCGAACCCGAAGAACATGAAGGGGAGGGGAGCGATGCCGCTGGCCACCAGCGCCAGGATTCCGGCAAATGGCCCTGGCACCGGTTCCACCGTGATGCCTCGCTGCCGGGCCATACGGACGATGGCATACCCAGGATCGGAGACCAGTGGCATTCCGGCGTCGCTAACGAGCGCCAGGCTCTCTCCATGCTCAACACGCTCGAGCATGCGTTCTGCCTTGGCGTCTTCGTTGTGTTCGTGGAAGCTCTCCGTGGCTGTCTCGATGGCGAAGTGCGTCAGGAGCTTGCGAGTGTGACGTGTATCTTCGCAGAGAATGAGCGAGACCTGGCGCAGTACGGCAATGGCGCGCGGTGAGAAGTCGTCGAGATTGCCGATCGGCGTTCCCACGAGGTAGATCCGTCCCTGCGACTGCGGATGCATGTCGCCGATAGTGTCGCGTCCCGCGACGAAACAATCAACGCCGCGATTGCCGCTGCTCGAAGCTCCGGGCCAGCAGGATGGCCGCCGAGGCTGCGACGTTGAGCGACTCGACGCGGCCCGATGTCGGAATGGCGATGAGACGCGAGGCTTGCCTCAAAAGGGTGGAGACACCAGAGCCCTCGCTTCCGAAAATCAGCACGCTTCCAGTCATGTCGATGCCCCCGGCGCTTCCCTCGGCGGCGGCTGCCAGTAGGGCTCTCCCGCGCCGAGCCGCCACAGCCACGAGCTCGCCCGGCGTCGCGGTGACCGTCGGTACGCTCAGAATGGCTCCGGCGGAGGAGCGGATGGCCTTCGGTCCGAATGGGTCGGCAGTTCCGGGCGTGACGACCACGCCCGCCGCGTCGAATGCCGCCGCCAGGCGGACGATCGTCCCGGCGTTGCCCGGATCCTGAACGCCGTCCAGCACAACCACCAGACGCTCGTCCTCCATGATGGCGGCGAGAGTGCTTTGCGGCCGCACGAAGAGGCCGACGACCCCCTGCGACGTTTTCGTCTCGACGAGTGCGGAGAAAAGGTCGGCGGCGAACGGGATAACGTCGTCGACCTGGCCGAAGAGCGATGGGGCAACATCGATCGAGCGCCCCACGGCGATCGGCGTCCATCCGCCGGCGATGGCGTCGCTGATCATCTTCGGCCCCTCGACGACGATCTCACGTTCGTGCTCGGCCAGCGCGTCGCGAAACCGCCGGAACCACTGATTCGCCCGGCTGGTGATCGGCGTCGGCGAATCGGGTCGAGGCATCGCCTCATTATGCGCGAGAGGGAGACGAAGGAGTCCATCCGCTTCGAATGGAGCGACGCGCGCTTCGAGTGGAGCGGCGGCCACCTCGGCCGCCGGGGTGGTTGGGCGGCGGCCCCCGTACACCGCGTGGGCGCCCGAGAGCGGACGCCCCTCCACTCCACGCCCCTCCGCCCTGAGACGCTGTATTCGCCCGGGTTACACTGCCGCGCGTGTTACTCGGACTCTTTCTGATCGAAGCGGCCGCCGGCCTCTACCTCTTTCTGCCGCTGGTCGGCCGGCGCAACTCCGGGGTGAAATTCTACCGGCTCATCCTGATCGTCGCGGGCTGCCTTGCGCTCGCAGCGCTGGCGGCACACGCGCGCGCCGCCGGCTGGGGGGTCCTGACGATCGCCGATCTCGGAGCCGTCGTGCTGACCGGTCTCGTCTACCTCGTCCTTCGCTATCCGAGGCGGCTGATCTTCCGGACCTCGACTGCGCTCCTCGCGGTCAGCTTCCTCGCCGCCGCAACGCTGGCATTTCAGTCAGCCACCGGCGCGCCGCTTCTCTGGAGTATCGCCGGCGGATTGTCGGCTCTGGCCCTCCTCGGCAGTGTCAATCTGGCCATGCTCCTCGGCCACTGGTATCTCGTGGTTCGCGGGATGCCGATCGAGCCGCTCAAACGAATTACGATCGCAACTCTGGCTGCCATCATTCTGAAGGTGCTGGTGGTGTCGGCGTCGCTCATCATGGCCGCGCGGTCCGGCTCGGACTACCCGTCGCAGTTCTATCGGATCACCGTCGGCCAGGGGATCTTCTTCTGGATGCGAATCGGCTGGGGTCTTGTGGCGTCGCTGCTTCTCTTCCCGATGGTATGGGGAACCGTGAAGATCCGCTCGACCATGGCAGCCACCGGAATTCTCTACGTCCAGGTCGTGGCGGTCGTCATCGGAGAAGTCCTCGGCGGTTATCTAGCGAGCATCGAGCATCTGCCGTTGTAATTTCAGTGGCACAGCCACCGCCTTGTTATTCCGAGCGTCGAGCGAGGAATCTGGGCGGGGGGATACCGAGGTCGGTGGTGATCGACCGGTGTCGTTCTCTCGATTCGGGACGCCCTTTACGAACCGTCTTAGCGCCCACCGCACCCACAAATTCCTCGCGGACGCTTCCGATTGACAAAGGTCTTCTACCGGTGCGCTTCTTCCGCGCCTGGCGGTGCCGACCCGTAGATGTGACGGTCATGGGTGGCCAGGTCGAAGTGCTTGTGCAATGGGTTCAGCGGATAGCCGCGGTGCACAGCCTGGCACTCGTAGCAGACCTCGACATCGCGGACGAGGTAGTAGACGACGAAGTCGAGAACGGTGACTGCGAGAAGACTGAGGCCGTAAGTCCAGGGGACGAAGACCGCTCCGATCGCAACCAGGACGACGCCCGTCGTGCGGTTGAAGTCCTTCTGGATGTACATCTCCGCGTCGCCGCAAGCGGCGCAGCGAGCGATCGTCGCGCCCGACGGCGGCGCAACAACATCATTCGGCTGGCCGCAGTTCTCACACGGCTGGGGAACCGACGCGCCGGCTTCGCTGACCAGTCGCCAATCGCACTTGCTGCAGAGAAAGTGAACGGAAGGCACGAGAGGAGTTTATCGCGGGAAAGGGCGCGTCCATTGAAAGAGCCGGCGCCAGTGTTTTGTCATCCCTACCGAGAGAGGGAGGAATGACAGGTCGGTGGGCCGGTGGACGGTCTTCAGTCAACACCGGAAGACGGCACAGACAGAAGTGTCTGCGCTACACAGGCGGCGCGACCCTCGTTACTTGGCGCGCTCGATGTACTTGTTCTCGCTTGGGTCGACGACGATCGTTTCGCCCTCGTTGACGAACGGCGGAACGAGGACGGTGACGCCGTTCTCCAGGACAGCCGGTTTGTAGGATGCCGAGGCGGTGGCCCCTTTCATCATCGGCTGAGTCTCGGTGATCTTCGCCCTGACCGACTTCGGTAGCTCGACGCCGATGGGGCGGCTGTCATAGAACTGCACCTGCAGCTTGAGACCTGCTGCGAGCCAGGCAGCGGAATCGCCGAGGTCTTCCTCGCTGATCTCGACCTGCTCGTAGCTCTCGGTGTTCATGAAGTGATGCGCGGCTCCGTCCGAGTAGAGATACTCCATCTCGTGATGATCGATGAAGGCCTGCTCGATCTCGTCGTTCGAACGGAAGCGGTGCTCGAACTGGTTCTTGGTCCGCATGTTGCGCAGCTTGGCCTGCACCATGGCGCGGAGGTTGCCCGGCGTGTGGTGGCGAAACTCCATGACTTTGCACAGGTCGCCGTCGAACAGGATGACCAGGCCTTTGCGCAGATCGTTAGCGTTCATGAATCCAGAATCCTTTCGGTGATTGCCCGCGGCCGTTGGTACACTCCCCGGGCGCCATGCGTGGCGGCGGCAATTCTAGCCGCTCGCTTGGTGTCCGAGAAAGCCAATGAACCTAAAATTGTGGTGGATTGCGGCAGCGGCAGTGGCGGTATCCGCCTGTGCTCCCAGCCGGGAACCTCAAAAGGCGACACTTGCGAGCGATATTCCAGTCGGCGTTTACGCGGCGCTCTCCGGTTCGGAAGCGGCTTTTGGCACCGCAACCGTAGCCGGGGTGCGGCAGGCCGCCGATGAGATCAATGCCGCCGGCGGGGTGCTGGGACGCAAGATCCGGTTGATCGTTCAGGACGATCAGGGCCGGCCGGACGAGGCGGTCTCCGTCGTCACCAAGTTCATCACAGCCGATCGAGTGGCGGTCATCATCGGTGAGAATTCGTCGAACCAGTCGCTGGCCGCGGCGCCGATCGCCCAGGCGGCGAAGATTCCGATGATCTCCCCCTCGTCGACCAACCCCGCGGTGACGCAGAAAGGCGACTACATTTTTCGGGTCTGCTTCACCGATCCATATCAGGGTGCTGCCCTGGCCAGCTTCGTCACGAAGAATCTCGGCCTGAAGAAGGCTGCCATCCTTCGGGACAACAAGAATGACTACTCGGTCGGACTGGCGCAGGTCTTCGAGACCGAGCTGACGAAGCGGGGGGGCCAGGTCGTCATCACCCAGAGCTACACCGGCGGCGACAGCGACTTTCACGCGCAACTGACGGCGATCCACCAGGCGGCACCGGAGGTGGTGTTCATCCCCGGCTTCTACACCGAGGTCGGACAGATCGCGATCCAGGCGCGGGACCTCGGCATCACCGTCCCGCTCGTCGGCGGCGACGGCTGGGACTCTCCGACCGTGATCGAGATCGGTGGCCGCTCGCTCGACGGCTGCTATTACTCCGATCATTACTTCGTCGGCGAAGACAGGCCGGCGGTGAAGGCGTTCGTCGCGGCCGTGCAGAAGCGGATCGGGAAACTCCCCGACGCGAATTCCGCTCTCGGATACGACGCGCTCCGTCTCTACGCCCAGGCAGTGAAGGCTGCCGGCACAGCCGACCCCACGCGCGT
>JADGNX010000214.1 GCA_017883265.1 Thermoanaerobaculia bacterium | reverse complement strand
GAGGAAGTCTTCTCGAATTCGATGACCATGACGTCGACCGCCGCCGCTCCGCTGCCGCTCATGATGCCGTCGAGAGCCGAGAGGAAGTGTTTCTCGATGCTCTTGCGCGCCGAGTCACCGATGAGCTCTTCGGCCACTGCCCGGATGCGAGCGGCTTGATCGACGAGCTGCTCGTTCCGGCGATCCTCGTCCGGTGTCTCAGCTTTTTTTTTTAGCACCACCAGCTCACTGGTGATCATCCCATACAGAACTTTCGACACGTCGAACGACGACAGATTCATGAGCTTCGAGACCTCAGAGATGGTCCGGCGCCCATCGATCCACGTCACCAGATTCCACTCCAGCGGGTTGAGCGTGATCTGCTCGTGCCGGTTCTCGCGAACATGAAGCTCGGGGACCAGATCGACCGAAGGAATCTTGCGCGCCAGGACCCGCCACTCGTCGACGCGGCGCGCTGCTTCCATCAGAAGGTTGGTGTTCGACTTGGTAATGGTCTGCCGTTCGGCCTCTTCGGAGGGGGTGAAATGAAACTCCCCCTCATTCCAGATCGCCAGCGCGTAAATCGCCTCCTCCCCCACCAGATCGTTCACATGGGCATGCGACATCTGCCCGTTCTTCAGGTAGATGAAGCCGCGATCGGCGCCACGCTCGAGAGTGAACTTCCCCGTTTTTCCCGACACGCTCATCAGCTGAATGATGTCGGGAAGAGGCAGCTCCTTGAGCGATCCCTGGAATGCCATTTCACTCCGAACTCGACAAAAATTTGATGCGACGAGGCGTCGGTCGACAGCGCGAGTCCCGCGAGATTCCTGAACATTCCCAGGGGCTGGACGAGGCCGCCGGAAGCCTAGCGCAGCACCATAGTAGCGTCAAGGTGAAGAGAAGAGTGAAGGGTGAGAAGAAAGAGTGAAGAGTGAAGGATGAAGAGTGAAAAGAAGCCTCACCCTTTACCCTTTACTCTTCACCCTTTACCCTTGTCGCCTGTAGGGTGGCGAGCAGCCAGAACGCGAACATCAGGGCCACGGGGAAGCCGGTGGCGAGACGGAGAAAGTTCGTGCTCTCCCTGAGGCCGATTGCTTGCGTGATTCCGTCGACTCCGATGGGCACGGCGGCCAGAACCAGCAGGACCCGCATGATGCGTGGATCGATCCACTTCCAGGTGGCGGCGAACAGCAGCGACCCGATGGCGAGGCCTGCATAGATCGCCGAACAGCGCGCACAGATCGGCATCGGCGCCCCCCGGAGGGTCAGGCAGCGCGCGACGATGCCGTGGCAGAGCGCGCGAAACGGCAGGCGCCAGCGCACCGAGGCCCCCTGGGCCATGGCCAGAGTGCAGAGCAGCGCCGCAGAGAGAACTCCGGCGGCCGCGGAGCCGAGGGCCATGGCGGCAATCCGCGTGTCCCGCTTCATTTCACCGGTGCGAGGCGCCAGGTCTCAGCGAAGGCGTACGCCGAAACGCAGAGGGACCAGAAGGCTGTGAAGATCACTCCCACGCAGAGCAGGATCACGCCGAACTGGGCCGCAAAATTCGCCACGAGGTGGACGACGACGGCCAGCAGGTAATTGCCGGCGTTTTGCTTGAGGAAGAGCCAGATCGCGCCGAACTGAAATCCCGCGCCGAAGTCTCGGGTGACGATGACCCGCAGCAGTGCCGCCGGCACCCAGAGACTGACCACGAGAATGATCGGGGCGAAAAGGCACCAGACGCAACCGACGAGACCGCCGGCCAGGTTCGACACATTCTGGTCGCGGCTGAAGTTCGACAGCACGCCCATGGGGATGGCGATGCCAATCCCCAGGACCAGAAACGGAAGGGCATAGAGGAAGGCGACGAGAAAAAGCTTGATCCCTTCGCCGAAGTACTCGCCGAGGTCATCCCATTCCGGAAGGGGGTGGGGCACTCCGGCGATGACATTGCGAGTCAGCCTGGCGCCGTACCCCAGTAGAAAGAACCAGCCGATGATGAAGAAGCCGAGCAGGTAGAAGACTCCACCGAGAAGGATCTTCCTCAGCCATGCCGGATCGTCGAAAACGAAACTCAAGCAGCGGACGAAGTCGAACCCGCTGCGCGGCGGCGTTGCCGGAGGAGGCGCAGGAGGTGGTGGCGGGGGCGGCACGTAGGTACCACCGAAACCTTCAGAAGGAGGAAGCAGCGAATCGCTCATGTGTGAATAGTGTAGTCGCGGTTGGGCGCGTGGGATAAGGTTCGTGAAGCAGCACAAGTGGAGCGGCGGCCGCTTCGGCCGCCGGCGGGCGGGTGGCCCCGCTCCCGGCTCGGGCCCGACAGCCGGCGACCCGCGCTCAACCACGAAGTCGTGTGCGGGCATGACATCGGCAAGCGGAATGCCCCAACGGAGTACCGGGGCCTGTTGACGAGCATAGCGAGACGGACGATGCCCATCGGGGTGGAGATTCTCCCGGAGGGCATTCATGCCCGCGTCTGGGCCCCGCAGCGCAAACGGGTGGCCCTCGTCCTCGACGGGGACGGATCGCGTTACCCGCTGAACGCGGACGGCAACGGCTACTTCTCGGGCTTCATCAAAGGCGCGGCCGCCGGAACTCTCTATCGCTACGCGCTCGACGAGGACTCGACGCATTATCCCGATCCGGCATCGCGCCACCAGCCATCCGGTCCTCACGGACCCTCGGCCATCGTCGACCCCTCGCGATACAAATGGGTCAACCGCCGCGATGATCTGATGCAGCGGACCTCCGACATCATCATCTATGAGATGCATGTCGGCACCTTCACCAGCGAGGGAACCTGGCGCGCCGCGGCCGATCGACTGCCGCAGCTTGCGGAGCTGGGGATCACGGCGCTGGAGATGATGCCGATCGCCGAATTCCCCGGCCGCTTTGGCTGGGGATACGACGGGGTCGATCTCTTCGCCCCGTATCACCACTACGGAGAGCCGGACGATCTGAGGCACTTCGTCGATGCCGCGCACGGCCACGGAATCGCCGTCCTCCTCGACGTCGTCTACAACCATCTCGGCCCGGACGGCAATTACCTGACGAAATTCAATGCGCGCTATTTCAGCGACAACGCCGACTACAAGAACGAGTGGGGCGACGCCATCAACTTCGACGGGCCCGGCAAGGAAGGGGTGCGCGAATTCTTTCTCTGCAACGCCGGCTACTGGATCCGTGAGTTCCACTTCGATGGCCTGCGCCTCGACGCCACGCAGTCCATCCACGATTTCTCGGAAGGAGAGCACATCCTCGGAGCAGTGACTCGTGCCGCCCGCGAGGCCGCGCCGGAACGCCGCATCCTCGTCGTCGCCGAAAATGAGCCGCAGAATGTCAGGCTGCTGATGCCGGTGGACAGGGGCGGCTTCGCCATGGACGCGGCATGGAACGACGACTTCCATCACTCCGCGTACGTCGCGCTCACCGGACGGAGCGAGGCGTACTACAGCGACTATCGCGGCCGCCCTCAGGAATTCGTCTCCGCGGCCCGGCGGGGATTCCTCTATCAGGGTCAGTGGTACTCGTGGCAGAAGCAGGGCCGTGGAACCCCGGCTTTCGGCCTCCATCCGGACCGCTTCATCACGTTCATCGAGAATCACGATCAGGCCGCGAACTCTTTGCGCGCGGCCCGCATGAGCCGGGAGACCGATCCGGCCACTCTGCGCGCGTTCAATGCACTGCTCCTGCTGATGCCGTCGATTCCGATGCTCTTCCAGGGGCAGGAATTTGGATCGACCGTCCCTTTCTCCTACTTTGCGGATCACGAGCCCGACCTGGCGCGGGCCGTGGCTGTTGGCAGAAAGGACTTTCTTTCCCAGTTCCCCTCACTCGCTGTTGCCGAGTCGGTCGCGGCCCTCGAGGACCCCGCCGATGTCCGAACGTTCGAGCAATGCAAGCTCGATCCTGCGCAGGGCGAACGAAACGCCGAGGAGACTCTCTCACTCTTTCGCGACCTCATCAGCCTTAGAAAGAATGATCGCGTACTATCGGATCCCCACGCCGCACAGCTCGACGGCGCGGTCCTCGGCGACGAGGCTTTCCTGCTCCGCTGGATACGACCTGACCAGGACGATCGGCTTCTGATCGTCAACCCCGGAAACTTCGTTCACTTCAATCCGGCACCTGAGCCGCTGCTCGCGCCGCCAACGCCTGCCGGCTGGCTGACGGTGTGGTCCAGCGAATCGGTGCGCTACGGCGGAACGGGCACGCCGCAGGTCTACGGGGAGGGTGGCTGGAGACTACCGGCGCGATCGGCCGTCCTGCTGGCGCCTGGGACAACGAAGACATGAGCAATCGTGCCGCGACCAGCGGCCGAAACGGCCGCCGCTTCACCGGGAGGAATCGATGATTGAGCAACCGACACAGGTCGGGTGGCGCGATGGCGATCCGCCGGCCGAGCTCCTCACCCGGGAGTGGCTGGTGACGAATGCGCTTGGCGGTTACGCCTCCGGAACGATCGGCGGGGCCTGCACCCGACGCTTCCATGGACAGCTCATCGCCGCACTGCCCGCTCCGCTCGGCCGCATCATGATGTTCAACCACATCGAGGAGACGATCACCGACGCCTCCGGCCGTTGCCTTCGGCTCAGCGGTGACGAGCACGGGAATGCCGAAGCGCGGTATCCGGAGGCCGGACTGCTTCGGGAGTTCCGGCTCGACAACGGACTGCCCGTCTGGCGCTTCGAGACCGAGGGGCTGGCACTCGAGAAGCGGCTCGTCATGCCGCACCGTCAAAACACGACGTACATCACCTATCAACTACTCGATGGGCGGGACGACATCGTCCTTCAGCTCCGTCCCTCCTTTCATTTCCGGGCCCACGAGGGCCTGGTCAGCGATCCCGTACCGGCGACCTGGGACGTACGGAGCGACGGACGAAAACTGGAGATCGGTGCCGGCGAGAAATACCCCTCGCTGCGCATCCTCTTCATCGGCGGCGGCGCGGCGCTGGAGCGTTCCGAGCGAGTCTTCGAGCACGTGCTCTACCGCATCGAGAAAAGCCGCGGATACGAATTCGAGGGGCCGCTCTGGAGTCCGGGAGTCATCCGCATTCCGCTGTTGCGGTCCGAACCGGCGGGACTGGTTGCGTCGACCGAGAGCTGGGAAGTTCTCGAAGCGCTGGCCGCCGACCAGGCTCTGGCGGCGGAAAATGAGAGGCTGGCAAAGCTACTGAGTATCGCTGCGCCCGAGGCCAATGAAAGCCATTTCGGAGCGCAGCTCGTGCTGGCCGCCGACCAGTTCATCATCGTCCCGAAGTCGCGTCCGGCGGACACGGCGATCGCTCGCGCCACCGGCGACGATCCGCGCACGGTCATCGCCGGATATCACTGGTTCACCGACTGGGGCCGCGACACCATGATCAGCCTCGAGGGGCTGACCCTGGCCACCGGCCGGCACCGCGAGGCCGGAAACATCCTGCGAACGTTCGCCAGCTACATCAAAGACGGCCTCATTCCGAACATGTTTCCCGAAGGAGAGTTCGGCGGCCTTTACCACACGGCGGATGCCACGATGTGGTTCTTTCACGCCGTCGATCGCTATGTGCGCGCGACTGACGACCGCTCAACGCTCCGCATGCTGCTGCCGAAGCTGGTCGACATCATCGACCATCATCTGGCCGGCACTCATTTCGGCATCGGCGTCGATCATGCCGACGGCCTCCTGACCCAGGGTGCCGAGGGATATCAGCTGACCTGGATGGACGCCAAGGTCGATGGGTGGGTGGTGACTCCGAGACGCGGAAAAGCCGTCGAGATCAACGCCCTCTTCTACAACGCCCTTTCAGTCCTCGAGCACTACCTCCACGAAGAACAGCAGGAAGGGGAAGCGGCGCGGATGCACGATCTGGCCGCGCGGGCCGGCCAATCGTTCAACCGGCGCTTCTGGTACGAGACAGGTCAACATCTTTACGATGTGATCGATGGGCCCGACGGCGACGAGAGCCACATCCGTCCGAATCAGCTCCTGGCCATCTCCCTCCCCTACCCGGTCCTGGAGCGCAGCCGCTGGGATGCGGTCCTGAAGATCGTGGAAGAGAAGCTGCTGACGCCTGTCGGTCTGCGTTCCCTGGCTCCCGGCGACCCGGACTACAAGGCCTACTACGACGGCGATCTCCGGGCGCGCGATGCCGCGTACCACCAGGGAACGGTCTGGGGCTGGCTCATCGGACCATTCATCGATGCGTGGCTCAAGCTCCATCCGGATGAGAATGAGCGGGCACGCCATTTTCTCGACGGCTTTCCGGCACACATGGCAGGGGAAGCCTGCGTCGGATCGATCAGTGAAGTCTTCGACGCCACGGCTCCCTTCACCGCGCGCGGCTGTGTGGCGCAGGCCTGGAGCGTGGCCGAGGTGCTAAGGTGCCTCGTGAAAGTCGGCGGCCGTAAAGAAGGGTGAAGAGTGAA
>JADGNX010000213.1 GCA_017883265.1 Thermoanaerobaculia bacterium | reverse complement strand
CAGACCGACGAGATTGTACAAACCAGAAACCAGAAACCAGAAACCAGAACGGCCTTTTTCTGGTTTCTGGTTTCTGGTTTCTGGTTTGGAAATGCGACTCACCTGCGACACATTCTCCTGGTCAAGAGCATCCAGGCACGCCCTCCAGGCAAGCGCTCGATGAGGTCGTTGTTTGGGTAGGGTTAGCGGCGGAGCGGAGATGCGCTCTCGGGCACTGTGCGCGGAACGCGGCCAGCCGCCCGCCCCCGGCGGCCGCTCCACTCATCGGCCATGCCGGCCTCGATGCCTCGCAGGTTAGAATCCGCACCCGATCATGCATCCCAAAATCATTCCGTCGTTCGATTCCGAAGCGCGAACGGTCGCTCACCGGGTAGTCGATCTTCTCTTCGATCATGTATCGCGGATCACTGAGCGGCCCGTTCTGCGGTGGCAGACAGCTGAGGAGCTCCGTGAGCTGGCCAGGATCGGAGACGCGGCGTCGAACGATCCTTTGCCATCGATTGGTCAACTACTGGACTATTCTCTGCAGCTGCATCATCCGTCTTACATGGGACATCAGGTCTGTCCGCCATTTCCGCTGGCGGTGCTGGCCGATCTGGTCATCTCCACCCTCAATCAGTCGACAGCGGTGTGGGAAATGAGTCCCTTCGCCACGATGATCGAAAAGGAGGTGGTTGGATGGCTCAACGCGCAGATCGGGTTTCAAAGCGGCTCAACTGGAACGATGGTCTCCGGCGGCTCAGCGGCGAACCTCACCGGGCTCCTGGCGGCGCGGGCGCGCTGGCGAAGCGATAGCCATCAGCAGGCAGCGCGGCCGGTGATCCTCTGCTCGGCGGACGCTCACTATTCGATTGCCCGCGCCGCGGCGATCATGGGGATGGGGCCTGACGATGTCATCAAGGTCGATACCGATGAGCGGCATCGCATGGACCTCGCGGCGCTAGACGACTCGCTCGCCGCTCTCGAGGACACCGATCGCTCCGTCATGGCCATCGTCGCAACCTCCGGCTCCACAGCCACGGGGGCTTTCGATCGGCTCGGAGACATCGCCGGTTTGCGCGACCGCTACCGGACCTGGCTTCACGTCGACGCGGCCCATGGTGCCTCGGTCCTTCTGTCCCCGTCGCTGCGGCGTCTGGCTGCCGGGATCGAGCACGCCGATTCCGTGGCCTGGGATCCTCACAAGATGCTCTGGATGCCCCTGTCGCTCGGCGCGATCCTGGTGCGCAACAGCGAATGGCTGCGACGCGCCTTTTCGGCCGACGCGCCGTACCTCTTCGATGCCGAACGCTCTTCGCTGAACCTCGGCGAGCTGACCATCCAGTGCTCGAAACGAGCAGACGCCGTCAAGTTATGGCTGATGCTGAGAAGCGCGGGGGAGGAGCCCTTTCGTGCGGCGCTCGAGGGCGTCACCGCCATCACTCGGAAGCTCTATGACCTGGTCATGGAGTCTGCGGACTTCCAGGCCATGCATGAGCCGGAGCTGAACATCTTCTGCTTCCGTTATGTCGGCGCCGGCGAGAGAAGCGCCGATGACCTCGACCAGCTCAATGGACGTCTGCGCCAGGCGCTGATGGAGTCGGGCCAGGCATGGATCACGACCACGCTGCTGAAAGGTTCTCGCGTCCTCCGTGTGAGCATCATGAATCCGGCCACAGGGACGGCGGAAATCGAGTCGCTGCTGGACTCGCTGAGGTGCCTGGCAAACGCGTAAGAGAGAACATGTCGGGCGTGAGCGGTGTGGAGGGACGCCCGCCCTCGGGCGCCCCCGCTGAGCGTGGACCATCGCCCACCCCGGCGGTCGAAGCAGCCTCCGCTCCACAGAGGCCGTCCGCCTCTGGGGAGGACAGGCTACGGCGGGAGGCCGCGTGCGAGGTAGCGCGAGCGTCCCTCGGTCCGTTCGACGAAGCCATGGGCCTTGAGCCGGGATTCGAGCATCTCCAGAAAATCGCGCCGTCCCTTGACCAGGTTCAGATTGAGCGCGGCAAATCGAGCTCCGCGTCCCAGATCGTAAAAGATGATGAGCCGGTCGCCGCCGATCATCTGCTCCGTCCCCCGGATTGCGCTCCATGGAATCGTGTGGGATCGCAGTTGATGGAGGGGACTGACCATGATTGCCTCGTCGCTCACTGTCGCAACCGGAGCCAGGGTTCCCCATACGATCTTCAGGCCTCCGGCCGCCAGCGTTCCGATGTAAATCCAGACGAACGGCTCGCCGAACCATCCATACCGCGCCGCTGGAGAGAGGAGCAGTGATGCCGCCAATGCCAGGCCGCCCCCTGCCGCCACGCCGACGATCGACAGGCCGGCCCGGCGCACCCAGGGGCGGAAGCCGAATGGCCGCGCCGCTGTAAAGTCGAGGCTGGATGACTGCTCGCTCGCTCGCATTTCGATTCGTATGTAGTTCGTTGCTCCCTTGCACTCACTGCAAGTTGCTCTTAGACTGGCCCGAATCCAGGAACGTCCCCAGTTAGGGACGGCCGGAAGGACCGTGCGGGCTGCGTATGCCGAGCTCAGGCAAGATCGACGGAACCGGTAAATCGATCCTCGTCATCGACGATGACCTGGCGATCCGCGTACTTCTGCAGGCCGTGCTCAAACGGATGCAGTTTAATGTGGCACTAGCCGAAGATGGCGAATCCGGGCTCGAAAAACTCCACGGGGACGCCCCATACGATTTGATCCTCCTCGACCTCATGATGCCGAAGCTCAACGGCTACGAATTCATCGAAAAGGTGCGGGAGGAGTATCCTGATAAGCGGCCGCATATCATCGTGTTCACGGCGGCGGGCAAGCGTGGCGTCGAGAAGATCCCGCCCGCGTCGGTCTGCAATTCGATCCTCAAGCCTTTCGACCTCGAGCGATTCATCGACATGATCGGCGATTGCCTCAACGGCAGTCACTGACGCAATCGCCATTCGAGCTGCCGCACGATTCCCAGGAGAATCGTCACTTCACGATGATCGAGATCCGCGCGGCCGGCGATGGTCCGAATATCGTCATAAATACGATCGGGATTGTTCTGGTGAAGGTAGCCGATCTGGAGCAGCAGCGACTGGAGGCGCTCGTGGAGCCGTTCCAGGATAGCGGAATCGGCGCGCTGACGGGGAGGGCGGAGCGGACCGGCGGCCTGCGAGAGTTGATAGCAGAATACGCCGGCTGCCTGCGCCAGGTTCATGGTCGGAAACCCTGGGGCCGTCGGGATCACGGCGGTCTGCTGGCAGAGCATCGCCTCCCGACGCGTCAATCCGCTGTCCTCACGGCCGAAGACCAGGGCCATCGTATCGTCCGCTCCGAGCTCGTCAAAGCGCTCGCGCACGGCGTCGGGTCGCAGATCGGCCGGGCTGGTTCGCCCTCGTGCTGAAGTGGTCGAGACGGTGAGGTGGGCGCCGGCCAGGGCTGCGGAGAGTGTTGGCGCCTTGCGGGCGGACTCCAGGATGTCGTCCGAGCCGCTGGCCCACCAGCCGGCAACCGGCAGAAGCTGAGGATGTTTGCCGGCGATGACCAGCTCGGAGAACCCGAAGTTCTTCATCACCCGGGCCACTGCCCCGACATTCCCGGCCTCCTGCGGCTCCACCAGCACGACTCGAAGATTCGCCATTTGAGCCGAGAGTCTAGCGCGACACGAGGGAGTAGAGCGGCGCATGGAGCGCAAGGCGCCGCTGCTCCCGCGCGCGAGCTCCGCGAGTGCGTGCTCTTTGGGCGCCCTGGCCTACGCCCAACCCTGCGGGGACTCCTTATTTCCTGGGGACGCAGCTGCGGTCTTCTGCCAGGACAGCGCCAGCGGATTTCCATAACTGTACGTTCTGCGCTAAGAGAACCGAAGCTGCGTCCCCGCGCCTCGTCCCCGCGCGTTCCTGGGGACGCAGCTTCGGTTTTTGCCAAGACAGAGGCAGCAGATTCCATAACTGTACGTTCTGTGCTAAGAGAACCGAAGCTGCGTCCCCGCCCCCCGTACTAAGAGAACCGAAGCTGCGTCCCCGCGCGTCGTCCCCGCCCCCGTAGTCCGTGCCGGCGAGTGTCGAACCGTGTCATGGGCGTTTCGGGGCCGGGTTCGGCGCCCGGGCGCCCCTCAGCAGAGCCTGCCTCAGCGGCGCTACCGGGCGGTGGGTGGCGAGCCCCGGGATGCCGCCCTCCGCTAAACTACGCGGCGCATGAATCCGAAAAAGGAGATCGAGACCCTGCGGCGGGACATTCTCCGCCACGAACGCCTTTATTACATCGACGCAAGACCAGAGATCAGCGACTACGACTTCGACCAGATGATGAAGCGCCTCCAGGAGCTGGAGGCGGAGCATCCGGAGCACGCAGATCCGGGCTCTCCTTCTCTTCGGGTCGGCGGTGCGCCGATGGAAGGAGACTTCGTTTCGGTGACCCACGATCCGCCGATGCTTTCGATCGACAACGTCTATTCATTCGAGGAGCTTCGGGCCTGGCACGAACGGGTCCTGCGCGGACTCGGGATTCCGGATGTGGAATATGAAGCCGAGCTGAAGATCGATGGCGTGTCGATCGACCTGCTCTACGAGAACGGATTGCTGGCGCGCGCGGCGACGCGTGGCGATGGCGTGCACGGCGATGATGTGACGACCAACGTCCGCACGGTGCGGGCGTTGCCCCTTCGTCTCGACCGGGGCCCCTCCCGGCTCGAAGTGCGAGGGGAGATCTACATCTCCAAGAAGGATTTCACTCGGATGAATCAGGAAAAGGAGGAAGCGGGAGAGGCTCCCCTGGCCAATCCGCGCAACACGGCCGCCGGCTCGCTCCGTCAAAAGGATCCGAAGCTCGTAGCCCAGCGGCATCTCCGCTCGTTCGTTTACCACGTCGTGGCGGCGGAAGGCCGCCGCCTCGAGTCGCAGAGCGACTGCTACGCGCTACTCGACGGACTCGGCTTCCCGACCAATCCGGGGCGCGGCGTTTTCCGCGATCTCGACGGTGTCGAGCGATTCATCGAGGAGTGGCACGAGCGTCGCCACGCACTGCACTTTGAGATCGACGGCATCGTGGTGAAGGTCAACCGTCGCGAGCAGCAGGGCGAGCTCGGTAGCACATCCAAGGCTCCGCGCTGGGCCATCGCCTACAAGTACCCTCCCGAGGCAGCGAAGACCGTCGTGCGCGAGATCCGTTTTCAGGTCGGGCGCACCGGGACAGTGACGCCGGTCGCCGAGTTCGATGCGGTGCACATCGGCGGATCCACGGTGCGCCGCGCCACCCTCCACAACTTCGACGAGGTCAGCCGTAAAGACGTACGGGTCGGCGACACCGTGATGGTCGAGAAGGGGGGCGATGTCATCCCCAAGGTGACCGGAGTGCTTCTTGCCGATCGGCCCCGAAAGAGCGTCGCCGTCGTGCCGCCGGAGAGCTGTCCGGTTTGCGCACAGCCTCTTCACCGCTTCGAGGATGAGGTGGCCGTTCGCTGTATCAACCAGGGATGTCCGGCCATCGTCCGCGAAGCGCTCATTCACTTCGCCGGCCGGAAGGCCATGGACATCGAGGGTCTCGGCGAGAAAGCCGTCGATCTCTTCGTGGCCGAAGGGCTGGTCGCCGACTATTCATCGCTCTATGAATTGACAGTCGATTCGGTCGCCGGACTGCCGCGATGGGGACGGATGTCGGCGGAAAACCTCATCGAGCAGATCGATCGCTCTCGTTCGGCGGAGCTCTCGAGCCTCATCTTTGCGCTGGGTATCCGCTTCGTCGGCGAGCGGGCCGCGAAATTGCTGGCTGGCCGCTTCCAGACGATCGAGTCTCTCATGAGCGCCACGACCGAAGAGCTGGTGGCCATTCCGGAGATCGGACCGCGGGTGGCCGAGTCGGTGACGTTCTGGTTCTCGATCCCGGCAAACCGCGACCGCCTCGACCGGATGCGGAGTCTGGGACTGGCGCCCACCTTTGTTGCGCCGGTTCGCGGCGACCGTCTGACCGGAAAGACCGTGGTCGTCACCGGGACTCTGGCGCGCTACTCGCGCGACGACATCCACAAACTGATCGAGCGCGAAGGGGGAAAGGCGGGAAGCGCCGTCTCCTCGAAGACCGCCTACCTCGTGGCCGGTGAGGCCGCTGGCTCGAAGCTGGAGAGAGCGAAGGCGCTCGGTATCCCCGTCTTCACGGAAGACGAGTTCCTGGAAATGGTAGGGGAAGGCTAGCCTCGACCGAGGCGGCCGCCTCGGCCCCCCGAGGGTGGGCCGGCCAGCCACGGTTTGCGCGCCGGTGCCCGAGGCGGGCACCCCCTATCACTGAGGCAGCCGAATGAGTTCCTTACCTGACGGCGAAGATGTCTACGTTGGCTCGAGCGCGGAGCTGAGTCGTCCACTTGTCGATCTCCTGCTGAAGCTGAGTCGACTTGAGGAGGGTACGAATCTCTTCGCGCACGTCGCCC
>JADGNX010000212.1 GCA_017883265.1 Thermoanaerobaculia bacterium | reverse complement strand
GATACAGGATGACATCGGCGGCCTTGCCTGCCAGAATTCACTCCATCCAAATCAATGCCGTGCCGACGGGAGGCCGAAGATGCCACGGGCAGACCGACTATTCGCGCTGGTGCAACACTTGTCGGGATCGCGGTTCATCCGGCTCGATGAGCTGATGCGTGAATTGGAGACTTCGGCTCGTCCGGTCTATCGCGACCTCTGCGATCTGGAGCAGCGCGGATTGCCAATCGAGCGGGTTGACGGCCGGTACCGCATCGCACCTACGGCAACCGTGCGGCCTCTGCCGCTGACCGAAGACGAGCGCGCTCTGACCGTCACCCTCGCCAACCCCGCCTTCGATCGTCATTCGGCCTTCGCTCCGACTCTGCGGCGTCTCCGCGCGAAACTGGCGGCCGCCTACGCCCTGCCATCCCCCTCGGTCGCGCAAGTGGCCGTCACAATCGTGGGTGACGTGGCCCGCCGCAGGCCGCGTACGTTCGGAGCACGCTATCCTTGGTGATGCCCATGAAGATTTCCGTATTCGCCGGCGACCTCTGCGATGTGGAGGCCGAGGCGCTCTGTACATCGACGAACCCGCGGCTCTCGCTGGCTATGGGCTCGGGCGGATCGGTCCGCGATCGCGGCGGCTATCAGATCCTCAGAGAATGCGAGGAGATCGTGGAGACGGAGTTTCGCCGATCCGGTCTGCGCTCTTTGCCGGCCGGATCGGCGTACGTCACGACCTCCGGCGATCTGCCGGCAAAGATCATCGTGCACTGTGTGGCCAGCGATGCCGCGCATCGCTCATCCGCGGAAATCATTGGCAACTGCGTGAGGAATGCCCTGGCCCTTGCCGAAGCGGCGGGCTGCAGGAGCGTGGCCATGCCGCTCTTCGCAACCGGGCATGCCGGATTCAACTTCGATGGTGCGGTCACCGCGATGGCCGAGGCGCTACGAGACGATACGACCAGCGCGAAGCAGCTCTTCATCGTGGCCTACGCTCCGGAACGGGCCGAGGAAGCGCTTCGACTGATCCGCTCGGTGATCCCTTCTGCTGAGATCGATATTCAGCGAGGCCCCGATCGGGACGATGAGACGGCCGGCATGTGGTCCGACGACTGGCTATAGCGGAAACCAGAAACTAGAAACCAGAAACCAGAAGAAGGCCGTTCTGGTTTCTGGTTTCTGGTTTCTGGTTTCAAGAATCTAGCCCCGACTATCGTGTCCTGACGTTGTCGCGGCACTCCAGCTCGAGACAGATCCGTTTCGATGGAGCGAATCCTTCGCTGCTGAAAAAGGGCAGGAGGTCGAAGTCGTCCCAGTCGACCTCCGTGCGGATCGTGGTCACACCGATCGCTGCGAGGTTCGATCGAAGCTGTTGCAGGAGGGAGTGGCCGACGCGCTGGCGGCGGACATGGGCGGCCACGCCGATGGCGTCGATCGAGGCACTGGGCTCAGTAATGCCGTACTCGCCGTAATACAGCGATGCAATGAGATAGCCGGCCAGCGCTCCGTCCACGATGGCCACGAGGGAGACCTGCAGCCCCGCGAACTGCAGCGCGCGCTGCAGCATCAGTTCGAAGTAACGCGGTCGCCGCCGTCCACTGGCCTCGGAATCGATGTGCACCACGGCGTCGAGATCGCTCCCCAGCATCGTGCGTACGGTTGTGGTCTCGGTCTGCAGGTCGTCAACTAGTTGATCCATCACAATCTCCTCACAGGTATTGCCCGGCATCGACACGCAGAATCTGCCCGGTGATTCGTCGTGCGCCCGGGCCGCATAGAAAGGCCACCGCCGACGCCACGTCCTGCGGCTCGACCAGTTGGCCGAGCAGCGTCTCGGCGATCGCGGCGTCCTTGATGGTCTGGGGCACGCGCTCCGACATCGGCGTCTCCACCCATCCTGGCTCGACGACGTTGACCAGGATTCCGAATCGTCCGACCTCGCGGCTCACGCTTTTCGCCAGTCCCAGCAGACCGGCTTTGCTCGCCGAGTATGCCGAGGTTCCCAACTTCCCACGCGAGCCGTTGATCGAGCCGATGAGGACGATTCGCCCGCCGCCGGCCCGTCGCATGGCCGGGATGGAATGACGCAGCAGCGAAAACGCGCCGCGAAGATTGACCTGTTGCACGGCATCCCAGTCATCGAGGGTGAGCTTCCAAACCACGCCATCGCGCGCGATTCCGGCAGCGTGGATGGCGATGTCCAGACGCTTGTGGTCGTGGACCACGCGCTCGATGGCCGCGGCGACTGACGCATCGTCGCGAACGTCACAGGGCTGCGGTTCGGCCAGGTCGAGCGAGACCGCAGTCGCGCCCATCTCGCGCAGTGCGGCGATAATGACGCGCCCGATTCCGCCAGCACCTCCCGTCACCACAGCCACTCGCCCCGCCAGCGGTTGCGTCATGCCGCGCTCCGGCGCGCCAGCACGCCATGGCGGAACGCGCCCCACAACGCGGCGCCCAGCGCACCAGCATAGATCGACCGCGCGTCGGTGCGCACATCGAGCGCCAGCTTGTCCTCCGCGATCTTCTCCTGCAGGGCCTCGATCAGGCCGACGTCAGCTGCCAGTCCACCGGTGATGGTCACTGTCCCCTCGGCCCCGACGGCACGCAGCAGTTTCACGTACCGCCCGGCCATCGACAAATGAATCCCTTTCAGAATATCGGCCGTCTTGATGCCACGGCTGACCATGTTGATGACATCCGTTTCCGCCAGCACCGCGCAGATGCTGCTGACCATCTCCGGGTTTGTGGCGCTCAGCGACAGCGGGCCGACATCTTCCAGTGTGATGCCGAGATAGCGAGCGATGTTCTCGAGAAACTGGCCGGAGCCCGACGCGCACTGTGAGGTCATTCGATTCGCCAGCACCTTGCTGCGCTCGTCGATCTTCATGGCCCGGGCGTGCAACGCGCCGATGTCGAGCACGGCGCGCGTCTGGGGGATGAAGAACGCGGCGCCGCGAGCATGCGCCGTCATCCCGTAGAAGTGCCCCCGCCGATAGTCGACCAGATCCCCCTCACCTGTCGTGGCCAGATAGTCGACCTGGTGGCGCGCAATCCCGGCCTCTTCCAGCGCGGCTTCATACGACTCGTCGATGACCTTGCGCAGTTCGCGGCGGCGGACGCGATCGGTGCGCAGGACCATGACCTGCTCATCGCGCACGATCGCGGTCTTGACGGCGCTCGATCCGACATCCATTCCTGCCGCGATGACCGCTTCAGCGCTCACGCCGCTCTCCTTTCTGCGGCGCGCAACGCGAAAAGGGCCGCGCCGAGGGCACCGGTATAGATCGAATCAGGGGACGTGTTGAGTGTGCGCTTTCCGTAATTCTCGCGTACCAGGTCGTGCAGCGCCGCGACCGCCGCGGGATTCTTGGCCACGCCGCCGGTGAATGTGAATTCGTCGCGCACGCCGCCGCTGCGCGCCAGGAGCGACATGGCGCGCAGAATGATGGCCCGATGCAGTCCGGCGAGAATGTCCTCCCGGCTCTGTCCCAGCGCCAGCCGCTCGCGCAGCTCCGCACCGGCGAATACAGTGCAGGTGCTATTGATCTTGACGCGCTGACTGCTCTGTTGTGCCAGCGGTCCCAGTTCATGCACGCCGACGTTCATCTCGTCGGCGATGTATCCGAGGTAACGGCCGCAGCCGGCCGCGCAGCGATCGTTCATTTGAAAGCTCGTTACCAGGCCCTCGGAATCGAGTTGAATGGCCTTGGTGTCCTGGCCGCCGATGTCGAGCACCGTGCGCGTGCCGGGGAACATGGCGTGAGCGCCGAGTCCGTGGCAGAGGATCTCGCTGCGAATCTGTTCCTTCGGGAAAGGGAGACGCTGGCGCCCGTAGCCGGTGCCTGCCGTGCCTGACTCGGAGAGATAGAGCAGGCGCGCCGATTCGACGATGTCGCGCAATCGATCGGAGAAGCGCCGGACTTCGGGAGGTGCCTCGCGCAAGGTGTCCTCGAGCGCCACGCCGATGTGCCGTTCGAAAGCTCCTTCGAAGGTGATGTTCTCGACAGTGAGGATGGCCGAGTCGAATACCCCGCAAAGGGTGTCGAAAGTGATTCCCTTCGGTTCAGCCATGGCTTCAGCGCGGGCCATGTAGTCGGCGCCGGCCAGATCGCGGAAGAAGTCGCTCTTGCGCACCGCGCCCGGCGCAAAGTAGACGCGAGCATCGTTGCGCATGCCGCTGCACATCGCGTCGAGCCGGCTCTTGAGGTCGTCTACGTACGCTTTGTGTCGTGCCGTCTCGGCTACCCGAAACATGGCGTCATGCAATGCGCCCAGTTGTTCCAGGTACTGCTGCAGGCGGAAGTTGCGCTCGATCGACGGAAAGAAATCGGCTTCCAGCGCAACCCCGGCGTCGCTGACGGCTCGCAGGGCGCTCTCGCGGGTGATGGTGAATCGGGTCCGGACGAAGGCCTCCTCCCGCACGACCTTCGAGGCGATGACGTAGTTGCTCCGGCTGTTCGTGATCCCCTGGCCGATGACGTGACCGCCGTCATCGAGGACGATGGCCTTCGTGGTCGTGGAGCCGAGGTCGATGCCGACGTAGACTTCCATCATGCGGCTGCTCCCCGCTTCTGATCGAGCATCTGCAGATAGCTTTCCAGCCGGTTCTTGATATTTGCGGCGGAGAAATAGCGCGGGTCGACCAGGTCGCTCTCAATGAACGCGCCGGGAACGCCGGTGCGCTCCTCGAGCTGGCGCAGCATCAGAAGTTGACCGACTGAAAACGAGTTGCAGCTCTTCACACTGTTGATGACGAAACCGTCCGCGTTGTAATCCTTGATGTAACGTTCGATCAGATCGACGCGTGCCGGCAGGCTGAGATTCGTATAGCAGCCGAGACAGTAGTCGGCCAGAGTCTCGAGCGGGTGCTCGGGATCGTGGCGGAAGCCACGGTCATAGAGGCCGCCAACCTTGGTGTAGGTGCTGGCCACGACGACGGCCTCTTCTTCATAGAACATCTTCCAGAACTCGCGAAAGCTGGTCCAGTTCGGCGGACCTTCGACCACAAGCCGGTATTTCTCGTGCAGCAGCGGGCCGTCAGGAGTCATGGGCCCCTCTCCTGCGTCCAGCCGCTCCTGCACTTCGGCGCGCAGGGCACGGTAGTAATCGACCGCCCCCTCCGTGCCGCGAAATGCGCTGAAGATCGGCCCGATGTAATAGACGCCGCCGAAATATGCATCGATGGGCGAAGGCGTGTGCTTGGCGCTCTCGAGCACCCAGACCAGATCGTCCTCGGCGCGCGCGGAACGGCCCAACATCTCGCGGAGGCGATCTTCATCGAAGGCACGACCACTGACCTGCTCGAGCTTGGGAATGACCTCCGTTCGAAGCTGCTCCACGACGTAGTCTCGATAATGGGGCTCAATGCGCCCGTTGGCCTGATACGGCACATGGAGCATGGCCACCGGAACGCCGGGATACTCCTCGCGCAGCAGCTCGAACCACTTCATGAAGGTGAAGCAGCCGGTGTACGACAGCAGCAGAAGATCCGGCTTCGGCAGCGGCTTGCCGGTCGGCCCGATGTTCCCCTTCTTCAACATTCCGATGTCACACTTCACATACGTGCAGACGTCCTCGCTGTGCCCCTGCTTCTCCGCCTCGGCAATGTAGTTGCCGGACAGCTTGCGCATCCCGGACTGCAAGGCGTTGATCTCCGGCAGCAGCGGCAACAGGTCGAACGAGCGCACCAGCTCGTTGAGATTGCCGGGCACGAAGGTGTACACCACCTTACGGCCCTCATCGCCGGCGTGCGAAAGACGCTCATAGTGGTCGCCGATCATCTGCTTCTGCAGCAGCATGCTGTCTTCTTTGCGCACTGTGGTCATGCTTCGCTCCATAGACGAATCGAGTCGGAGAACGTCCCGGCCTGCTCGCGAATCACGGCGAACTGTCCGGTGTCTTCGGAGTACTTGAACTCAGTGTGGGGAATCCCGCGCCTGTCGAGCGCGGCCACGAGCATCGGCTGTTCGAGCAGCGCAGGATCGCAGAAGCTCGGGGCGCAAAAGACCACACCCTCGGCCTGATTGCGCTCGACCGATTCCACCAGCCATCGGCCGCGATCGCCCTTGGGCTCATAACGCGAAGCCGTGGAGGCGCTCTGATTCAGATAGGCATCGACCAGATTGTCGAGGGGATCGCCGTCCAGCGGAACATCGCCCTGCAGCCATCGCAAACCCAGGAGGAGGTCGTCATCCACGACCCAGCAACCGGCGCGCTCGATGGTCAGAACCAGGCCGTGCGGCGGCTGTTCGCAGAACATTCCGACCAGGACGACGCGCGAACGGTCCTGATCGCGCCGCTCCGGATCGCGTGGGGCGAGATCGAGGTATGCCCGAACAAGCGCGGTGTGCTCATCCGGCGGAAGAACGTTTCCGGCGCGCAGGAAGAGATAGACCTCCGACAGCGGGAAAACCCA
>JADGNX010000211.1 GCA_017883265.1 Thermoanaerobaculia bacterium | reverse complement strand
TTCGCCGCCTACACCAACCATCCGCAGGGGATGGAGGCCGGCCTCGAGGCGGTCAATTACTACGACCCGCCGAACCTCACGTTTCCGTTCGGCAGCTATATCTGCGTAGTGGACATCGATCGCGGCACGGGACAGGTGAAGATCCGCCGCTTCGTGGCCGTCGATGACTGCGGCAACATTATCAATCCGATGATCGTCGATGGTCAGATCCACGGTGGCCTGACGATGGGAATGGCGCCGGCGCTATATGAGGAGATCAACTACGACGCCGACGGCAACATCCAGGGCGGAAGCCTGATGGATTACCTGGTGCCGACGTCGATGGAGACGCCGAACTGGGAGACCGACAAGACCTACACGCCATCGCCGCATCATCCCCTCGGCGCGAAGGGGGTCGGTGAGTCGGCCACGGTCGGCGCACCGCCGGCAATCGCCAACGCCGTCGTCGACGCACTCTGGCACCTCGGTGTACGGAACATCGACATCCCGATCACGCCGCCGAAAGTGTGGAAGATTCTCCAGGAGAAAGGGGTGGCCGAGTAGAGCGGCACGGCCGGGCCGGTACGGCCGGCGGCGTTGGTTGCCCAAGGGCTCGGCCACCGTTGTCGCCCGATCGTTTCTGACGCGCAGACCGGCAGGACTCCGAATTCCCATGATCTCGGCCATCGTTCTAGCAGCCGGCCAGGCCACCCGCTTCGGCCGTTGCAAGCAGCTCATGCCGCTCGGCGGGAAGACGCTGCTGGGACACGTTCTCGACAACCTCCGCCAGTCGGGGATCGACGACGTCGTCGTGGTGCTCGGCGCCCATGCCGGCCAGATCCGGCAGGAGGTCCGTTTCGACAACGAACGAGTCATCGTCAATCCCGACTACGCGGATGGCATGAGTACGTCGATCCAGGCCGGATTGCGCGCGCTGCCGGCGGCGAGCGAGGCGGCGATGATCGTTCTGGCCGACCAGCCGCTGGTCAGGTCACAGACCTACGATGCCCTTGTCGATGGATACCGCCGGACCGGTGCCGCCGTGGTCGTCCCGACGTACAACGGCTTTCGCGGCAATCCGGTCCTCGTCGAACGGTCGCTTTTCGCCGAGATGATGTCGATTCGGGGCGACATCGGATGCCGCTCGATCTTCGGCCATCACGCCGGGTCGATCGTGAAAGTGGCGGTCGATGATCGAGGCGTAGTGACCGACATCGATACGCCGGAGGACCTGGAGAACGTCGTAACGCAGGGTGGCCTTGTCATCCCCGGCGATAGCGAGGGATCTGGAGGGACGGGGAGGGACCATGACGGTTCAGGCCCAACACCCACCCAGGTTCAACACGACACTTCCTTGCGCCCGCCCGACCACCAGATTCCTCGCTACGCTCGGAATGACAACGCGCACGTTCGGAATGATTCCGATCTCCTCGAAACCATCGTCGACCTCCGCAGACGGAGGCAACCCTTCGCCATGGCCACCGTCGTTCGAGCCGAGCGGCCGACATCGTCGAAGCCGGGCGACAAAGCGATCATCGCTCCGGACGGGACGCTGACCGGCTGGATCGGCGGCAGCTGCGCGCACGACATCGTGGTCAGGAACGCGCTCCAGTCACTCGATGAGGGCACTCCGCGCTTCCTGACGCTGAGCAGCGCGTCCCCTTCCGGCATGCAGCGCCAGGGCGTGATCGACATTCCCATGCAGTGCTACAGTGGCGGCGTGCTGGACGTCTTCATCGAGCCGAATTTGCCGCGTCCGCAGATGGTGGTCGTCGGATACGAGACCGTGGCGCGCGCGCTCGTGCGCATCAGCAAAACCCTGCAGTTTCATGTGACGGTCGTCGATCCGCTGGCTTCCAGAGAGAGTGTTCCCGAAGCCGACGACGTCGTGAACGAGTTGAGGCTCTCCGACCTCCCGCTCGGAAGCGAGTCGTTCATCGTCATCGCCACTCACGGGCGCTATGACGAGGAGGCGCTGGAGCAGGCGGCGCAGACCGATGCGTCGTACATCGCGCTGGTCTCGAGTCCCAGGCGGGGGCGCGTGATCCTCGAACAGTTGCGCGAACGCGGGCTGACGGAAAGCGCCTTGAGCCGGATCAAATCGCCGGCAGGACTGGACATCGGCGCCGAGGGTGCCGAGGAGATCGCGCTGAGCATCGTGGCCGAGATCGTCCGCGAGAGGAGAGCCGGCAGACTGAAGAAGGCGCCCGCCGCCGAGCCGTCCGCGGTCGCCGAGCCGCTCACCGCCATCGATCCGATCTGCCAGATGACCGTCACGATTGCCGATGCCCGCTACACGGCGGAGCATCACGGGCAGCGCTATTACTTCTGCTGCCAGGGCTGCCAGCGTACTTTCGAAAAGGAACCGCAGCGATACGCCCATGTCGCATGAGACTTTCGAGCTGATCGAGCGGCTGCGCCAGGCCGGAAGGCCCGCTGCGATGGCCACGCTGGTGCGCACGGCCGGCACTACGCCCCGTAAGGAAGGAACGAAGATGTTCGTCGGTGACGACGGAGGCATCTTCGGATCAGTGACCATCGGAGGCTGCGTCGACGCCCGCGTCATCGAGCACTCCGGCGAGGTTCTCGGCACCTCCGCACCGCAGCTCCTGAAGATGCAGCTGGGAGACGAAGAAGCGTGGGAGATCGGCCTGACCTGCGGCGGATCGGTGGAGGTTTTCGTCGAGCCTCTCAGCGATCCCATCATGCAGTTCTACGAGACGGCGCGCCGGGAGTGGCAGGCCGGGAACAGCGTTGCTCTGGCCACCGTGATCTCCGGTGATGCCGTAGGGTCGCGCCTCCTCATCGACAGCAGCGGCGCAGCGCGAGGCTCGGCGCCCGCGGATCTCATTGAACAGCTGAGCCGCGAGGTTCCCCGCATGCTCCGATCCTCTTCCGGATCGCGCACAGTCTCGTTCGGAGCCCACGAGGTCTACATCGAAATCCTGCGACCGTCGGCCAGGCTCTTCGTATTCGGCGCCGGCGCGGTAGCGATTCCTCTGGTCCGTTTCGCTCGCGAGCTTGGCTTCCGCACCATCGTCATCGACGGGCGGGCCCGCTTTGCCAGCCGCGAGCGCTTTCCTGATGTGGACGAAATCAAAGTCGGCATCGCCTCGGAGATCGCCGAGCAGATGGAGCTCGGTCCGGCGACGCCGGTGGTTCTCGTGGCTCACGATTACAAGATCGACGTCCCTGTTTTGAAGAAGGCCCTGGCCAGCGACACGCCATACATCGGACTCCTCGGCAGCCGTCGCCGCGGCTCGGCCATCCTCCAGATGTTACGCGACGATGGGGTACCCGAAGAGCAGATCTCCCGCGTCCGTGTCCCCATCGGTCTCGACCTCGGCGGTGAGACGGCGGCCGAGATCGCCCTCAGCATCATCTCCGAAGTCGTGGCCGTCATGCGCGGCAGAAGTGGATCGGCCATGAGTGCGCGACCCGCAGCTCCGGCCGGTGAGGCGGCGCTGCAACGATCATGAGGGCGTTGGCCGTCCAACGGGGAGTGGAGGCAGGGGAGCTGGTCGGTCGGGTCCTCTGTCACGACATTCGCGGACCTGGCAACGAGATGGTCTTCAGAAAAGGTCATTCGCTGCGTGTCGAGGATCTGGCAAGGCTCGCTGAGGCATCCTGGAGCGAGATCCATCTCATCGAGCTTGGCCCCGGCGACATCGGTCAGCGGGAGGCCGGGCAGCGGCTGGCCGATATTCTCTGCTGCCAGGGGGTGCAAGCCGTTGCTGCCGGACACAGGCATGTTCTGAAGGCTGCGAAGAACGGCCTGCTGAAGATCGATGTCGCGGCGCTCGAGCGACTCAACAGCATCCCGGGGATCGCTGTCTACACGTTGGGCAATGATCAGGTCGTGGCGAAGGATCAGGTCGTGGCGGATGCTCAGATCACGCCATTGGCCATCGATGGTCCGTCGCTCGAAGCGGCAACAACGATCGCCGGTGAAAGCGGAAGCGTGATTCGTGTTGTTCCTTTTGTGCCGCGCGACACGGTCGTCTGGACGCTCGACGACCGTCACCTGACTGCGCTCGCGGAGAAGCTGCGCTGGTTCGGCTGTCCGGTTCGCGAGGTGGTCGACCTGCCGCACGACTCTCGGACCATCGCCGAGTCGATGGAGAGCCACGCCGGATCGGGAGCCGCGCTCTTTCTGGTCTCGGGATCGAACGCCCTCGATCCTCTCGATCCGGTGTTCGAAGCGCTGCGGTCGCTCGGGGCGACGATGCAGAGGATAGGAATGCCGGTGCATCCCGGAACGCTCTTGTGGATCGCGTCGTGGCGGCAGATCACCATCATCGGGCTGCCGACGTGCGGCCTGGGAACGCAGCTCACGGCGTTCGATCTCGTTCTTCCGAAGCTCCTGGCAGAGGGAAAAATCGACGATGAAGGGCTTGCCGGGCTCGGGCACGGCGGCATCCTGAGCCCGGGAACGGCGCAAGCTGCCCGAGGCCGGTCATGAACCCGTACGGTGAAATGATTCAGGAGCACTCACGCCATCCGCGAAACTACGGCTCGCTGGAGGCTCCGGACATCCGCCATGAGGACGAGAATCCGCTCTGCGGCGACCGGGTCCGCATCGAGCTCTCGCTGGCCGGCGACGGCACGGTGAGCGCGGCCCGCTTTCAGGGCGATCTCTGCATGATCGCCAAGGCCGCGGGATCGCTGCTGACGGAGATGATCACCGGCCTGGCGCTCGATCGCGTCGGCGAAATCGCCGAGGGCCAGGTGATCGATGCGCTGCGTACCGAGATCAAGCCGTCGCGCCGCAAATGCGCTCTGCTGCCGCTCGAAGTGCTGCAATCTGGTGTGAACGCTTACCGTCAATCGCGGAGGACGAAATGAACTTCAAGGGCACCGTCACCATCAACGCGCCGCGCGAGCGGGTATGGAAGTTCCTTACCACACCGGAGCAGCTCACCGAATGCGCGCCCGGACTGGAGTCGCTCGACGTCATCACGCCCAACGAAAAATTTCGGGCCGTAGCTTCGATCGGTTTCGGGGCTGTGAAGGCCACGTTCGTCACCGACGCCACCTGGATGGACCTCGATCCGCCGAATCGCGCCCGGATGAAGATTCATGGCACCGCCCCGGGGAGTAAGGTCGACGGCATGAGCGAGATGGTCCTCAGCGACGGAGCGGATGGCGCCACGGTCCTCGACTGGTCGTCGGACGTCACCGTGGTCGGAACTATCGCCAGCCTGGCGGCGCGACTCATGGGAACGGTGACGAAAAAGCTCACCGATGCCTTCTTCGAATGCGTGCGAAAGAAGATCGAGGACCGTTGACCCTCCACTAGTCCTCACCTTACGGCTGTTACTTCTGATGTCGCCCGCAGTAGAACGTCGTTCGTCCCCCGACGACTGCGCGACCGATCTCGCCTCCGCAGCGAGGACAGCGCTCCCCTTCCTCCCGATGCGGGATGAGGTAGCGCGGCGGGTAGGTCTGTCCCATCGCTTTTCGCTTGATGACCTGCCGCAGGATCTGCCTCGCCGCGCGGAAGAGAAGGCCAGCCTCCGCCGTTGAGAGTCTCTCCGCCGGCCGTCGCGGATCGATGCCGCTGGCGAAGAGCGCTTCATCGGCGTACAGATTCCCGAGACCGGCGATGATCTCCTGCGACATCAGCAGTGCTTTGATGGCCCCGCGCCGTCCGACCAGCCTTGGCGTGAATGCGCCAGGGGTGAACCTCGGATCGAGGGCGTCGGGACCGAGACCATGGGCATAGATGAATTCGTCCGGCGCCGGGCTCAGATCGATGACGCCGAAGAGCCGCATGTCGTCGTAGGCCAGATGGCCGCCGCCGGCGAAGTCGATCACCAGGCGCGCGAATCGCGGCTCGTCCCTGGTGTCGCGGTAGTACGCGAGTTCGCCCGTCATTCCGAAGTGCAGATGAAGCCAGAGAGATTCCGCCTCTGCGAAGAGGTGTTTGCCGTGTCGCCGCACGCGTGTAAAGCGGCGACCGGTGAGCGCCGCCCGCAGCCGCGCCGGAGTCGTCGCCCCGAGGATCCGCGCGTCGCGCACAACGACACGGCTGATCTTCTGACCGAGGGCATGCTCGGCAAAGTAGCGTGTGTAAAGCTCGACTTCAGGTAATTCGGGCATCGGACTAACTTGTAGCACAGCCAGCACAGACACTTCTGTCTGTGCGCCTGTCTGTGTGCCTCGTTCTCGAGGCCTGTAGCAGAGACGCGCACAGACAGAAGTGTCTGTGCTACAGGCTTCAGCGTCCTGGTGGTGTCTCTGCGGGCCGGCCTTTCACCAGTGTTAGAGTGCGAAACCTGATGCAACCTCTCACACTCATCAAGAAGCCTGTCCTCGTCTTCCTCATCGCCGTCTGTGTGCCGTCCACTCAGGCAGGCCACGCGGACAAGAGGGAAGCTACGACATGGAAACGACGCGCGCAGAACGTCGAGATCATCAGGGACGATTGGGGCA
>JADGNX010000210.1 GCA_017883265.1 Thermoanaerobaculia bacterium | reverse complement strand
TCTCCTCACGGGCAGATCGATCATCACGATCGTGCCGCCTCCCGGTCGTGGGTCGATCGAGAAGCGATGAGCTTTTCCGTAGAGTTGTTCGAGCCGTTCGCGTGTAGCGCCGAGTCCGAGGCCTTCTTCGAAGTCATCACGGAGGCCGGCGCCGTTGTCGGCAATCGAGATGCTCAATCGACCGTTTGCACGAATCTCGATCGAGACCTCTCCGCCGCGGCGAAGAGGGGCGATGCCGTGGAGCACCGCATTCTCCGCGATCGGCTGCAACAACATGTCGGGGACGAGGCATTGCAGCGCTCTCTCGTCGACCGCTTCAACCGACGACAGGCGTTCACCGAAACGGTCCTTCTGGATGGCGAGGTAAAGACGAACCGATTCGAGGTCGCCGGCCACAGTCGTCATCTGCTGATCGCGCCGATTCAACGTCAGCCGCAGCAGCTCGGACAGGTTCTGAATCATTCTGACAGCCCGGGCAGGCTCAGGCTCCACCAGTGCGCTGATCGTGTGCAGCGTGTTGAAAAGAAAGTGGGGATGGAGCCGCGATTTGATGGCCTGGAGCTGCGCGGCGGTCATCGCCTGCTCCGCCCCAGCCTGCGCCGCCACTGCGTCGCTCGCGCGGAGCATCCATCGGTATGCCAGCGCCGCCGCAACGATGACCGAGTAGATGAGCAGATCGATCGGCCATCGCTGCCAAAAGCGGTCGCTGAATCGGAAACTGCGCATCGAGGCCATCGCAGCGTCAGGATGGCTGAAATGCAGCCACCACACGTTGAACGCGCTCATGGCCCCGACGAAAAGAGGTGCCGCCGCCACGTAAGACCACCGCACGCGCGTCAGGCGGGCGACGACTGGGATGAGCGCTCCCCAAACGACATAGGTCGGCGCCTGCCAGAACAGCAACAGCAGCAGTGTCGGATGACCCGGAATGTTCATTCTGCGGGCCACGAGCGCTGAGCCCAACGACGAGACCGCGACCGAGTAAAGGATGAACGCGAGCGCAACTCGCTTAGGCCGGATCGCTCGATTCTCCATTGCACCGTGCTCCGCCATGAGTGTCGTATCCTGAGACGGTACCGAATGACGGCCGCCATGGCCAGAAGCGACGCGCCCTGAGAGAAAGCTCGATTCCATCGTTCGCACGATACGCAGCGCTGGAGATGGTTTCCTGAGGAATGGGACCAATGGTGGTCGGGAGGGACGAACGGGCTGGTCGCCCGCACAGAAACTCCGAGGAACGGAAGCAAACGGACAGTTTGCTACGTGGAAACGCGATCGAGAGGCATTGAAGAGAGGCTCTGGCCCCCAATGGCCTTTCCACGCCGCGGCCGGCCGTCTCAGAGCGTGAGTTGCGCGAAGAACCGGCGGATGGTCTCTGTGTTCATCCCGCTCCCGAGCGCGAGCGAAAGTGCCACTCGCGCCTTCGGACCGGAGAACCAGCCGCCGTCGATCACACCGAGAGCGCGTAGAGTCCTGCCGCCGCCAGGGCCGCCATAGACGGGAACGATGCGGCCGGTGGGGCAGCGCGACACCAGAACGACCGGGATCGAAGCCGCAATGAGCGCGGCAATCGGATCGTGCCACAGATCGGAGACGTTGCCGCCACCGCTCGCTTCGATGACCACTCCGCCGACGCGTGCCTCGAGAAGTGCGCGAAGGAGCAGGGCGTCTGCGCCGGCAGCCATCTTCACCAGGTGAACGTTCGTTTCGGCACGCGCGGGAGAAAGGCGCGGCAAGGGATCGGGTCTCCACCGGAACCAGACGCCGCGGTCGTCGATGAGACCGACCGCACCCGTCTCCGGCGAGGCGAACGTCCCGAACGCGGTGGTGTGCATCTTCGTGACGAACCGTGCAGCGTGGATTTCGTCGTTCATCACGACGAGCGCGCCGCGTTCCCGCGCGCCCGCATCCACTGCCACCCGAACCGCCGCGGTCAGATTGCGAGGGCCATCGAATCCCGGGTCGCCGGCGTTGCGCATGGCCCCCGTCACCACGACCGGCTTCACCCCGTCGAGGAGGAGATCGAGTGCGAATGCCGTCTCCTCCATCGTATCGGTTCCGTGAGTGACCACCACCCCGGCCACCGCGTCATCCCGCAGCGCGTCGCCGGCCACGCCGGCGATACGCAGCATCACGTCCGTCCCGATGTTCCAGCTCTGCAGCATGCCGAAGTCGGTAACGCGGACTTCCGCATGGTCGTGGAGCGACGGCGCGAGCGCCACCAGCTCCGCCGCGCCGACAGCCGGCACGGCGCCACCGGTCGCCGGATCGACACGACTGGCGATCGTGCCGCCCGTGGTAATGATCTGAACGGTTCTCCCGCGGCTCGCTCCGTTTCGCTCAATCATGGCAGCCCCTCCCGCACGGCCTGGCATTTTGATCCGGTTGGCGGGGCCCGGTCCATCAGGGACGCAGCTTCTGTTCATTACCTGGCTGGCACAATGTTGTGCGTCCGCGACGGCAGGGACGGCGGTGGTACTCTGCGCGGCGTCACCGCATTCTTCAGGACGGGAACGCAGATGAAACTTCGCCCGCTGGTCATCTTCGCCGCCATCAGCGCCTCGCTTCTCTGCGTTGCCACTGCCGCCGGGCAGGGCGCCGTCGAGGTCCGCCTCACGGATACGCAGTACCGCTTCATCGACGTGAGCTTCACGCGGAAGAGCGGGGTCGTCTTCGACGGCTTCTATGTCGGTGTGCCCGGGAGCAACGAGCTCAATGTCGGCGGTGGCTACGCGTTGAAGCGGGGTGCGCTCACGCTGACACCGCTCCTCTACGCGGTCATCGGCAAGGAAGGCGGACAGCGCGGCGTAAAGGGTGCGCTGCTGACTGCGTTCGAGTCGGGCGACTGGAAGTTCCTCTCCTTCGTTGGCGCCTTTATCCGTGCGTCAGGATCAACCGATGCCTACCAGGTGCTCGACACAGCCGATTTCACGCGAACCTTGACCAAGCGGTGGGAGCTCGGGGTGCAAGGCGGCTTCTTCCGAACCGGAGGAGCATGGAACACTCAGGTCGGCCCGCTGCTGAAACTCAATGACCCCCGTGGCGCGTGGGCGATTTCCTACCGCTTCGGCAACGAGAACGAGCTTCGCGTGGCCAGGGTGTTGGTGTTCTAGTCAACGATGCCAGCGGAGAGAAGATGAACCTCGCCATCAGAACCGCCCTCGAAGCCATGATGCTCGCTCTCCTGGCCAGCGGCCCGGCCCTGGCCGCAGATGAGTTCACGCTCTACGATCTGCTGGCACCGGAGTCCCATCAGTTCGCCATCACCTACGAGGTGACGCAGACGCGCGAAGGAGCGGAGCTTTTCTTCAATCCGATCCGTCCCGGGTCCGTGGTCTCGAAGGAGCGCGTGATTGCCCGCGCCACCGGCAAGGACGTGCCGTTCGAGGTCGTGAGCGGCAAAGACGCGAAGAGCAGCGGTCTGATCTCGGACAAGACCGCTGATGACGCTCAGTTCATCCGAGTTCATCTTCCTGGCCCTGTACCGAAGGGCGGCCAGACGCGCCTGCGCATCATTAAGACTTACACCGATGCCGCGTCCTACTTCGTCAAGGACGGCCAGCTCGTGTTCGTGCGCCCGCTGGGAATCAAGCGGAACGTCATCCTGCTGCCGAGGGGCTGGGAAATTATGGAGTGCGCCTCCCCGGGCATCGTCTCCACCGACGGCGATGGACGCATTCGCGTGAGCTCTCTCAATGACCGCGACGATCAGCTCCCCGTGAAGATCGTGGCGAGGAGGCTGCCATGAGACGCGCCCTGATCGCAATCCTGACGCTGCTGCCATTGTCCCTTCCCGCGCAGGAATCGTTTCATCGCGCCGAACAGGATCGCGAGATCAGCTACTGGCTGCTCGATCCGGCCACCCATCAGTTCCGCATCTCGCACGATCTCACCGTGACTCGCGCCGGGCAGAAGTCCGTCCACAGTTTCGTTCGCAAAGGAAGCGTCGTCTCGCCGGACGCAAAGATGATCGATCTGGACACCGGCAAAGCGCTCGTCACACACACCGTCTCGGGCAAAGACGTCAACGCCCTGGGTTACTACCCACACCCCGTCGACGCGGAGTCTCTCGCCGTCCAGGGAGATCTCGAGCAGCCCGTTGCCGAAGGCCGCTCCACGCGCGTCCGCGTCCAGGAGACTTACACCGATCCGGTTGGCTACACCGAGGAGCACGGCGAGCTCTTGTGGAAGCGTACGTTGGGCCGGCCGCTGAACTTCGTCACTCTTCCCGCGGGATGGATGCTGACGTCGGTCGACACACCGGCCGCGATCTCGCTCGACGAGGAAGGTCGAATCCGGCTCCGCTTCGTCAACATACGCAATGACGAGCTGTCGGTTGTGATCAAAGCGCATCGACGACCGGTCGCACCACCATCGGAAACTCCGGTTAGATCACACCCGTGATCCACATGATCCGTGTCCCCGGATACATCTCCGCGAGCCAATGCCGGAAATACAAGCCAGGAGAACGCCTACTCGTGTGTTGACGGTCCGGGTGAAAAGCTCTTCGAGATCACCCGCCTCGAAAGCCGCGGAGCGGCTATCACCTGGCGCTCGGCATGAATCCCACGGCCATCGCGCAGGCCGCTCGAGCTCGAGGACCGCAGCGCCAGGTCACGCTCGGGGAAGTCAGACCACGGCGGCTTTGACGCAATGGATCGGCGGAAGTGAGTCGAACAGGCAACTCCACTCTTCGCCGCCTTCACGACCCATCCAGAGCTGGCCCGTCGTGGTCCCGAGATAGAGCGCGGGCGACTTCATCTCGTCGATGTCCATGGCGTCGCGCTGAACTGTGAAGAAGCTCTCCTTCTTCGGGAATCCGCGGGCCAGCCGCTTCCACGAACCGCCGCCATCCTCGCTGCGCCAGACTGCGGGCGCTCCGCCCGGGCAGGTCCGCGTCGACGGCTCGAGGGGCATCACATAGACCGTGTCGGCGTCGTGCGGATGCACGACGATCGGAAAACCGAAATCTGACGGCAGTCCTTTGGCGATCGAGTACCACGTGTGTCCGTAGTCGTCGCTGCGCAGCACGCCGATGTCCGGACGCGGGCCGCCCGGTCCTTCCCATTCACCCCAGCCGCCGTGGTTCTGCATGTAAAGCCGGCCCGGTGCGTCGTCGTGGCGCGCGATCTTGTGCACGCACTGGCCGAACTCGGGGTACGGATCGGGCTGGAAACCGGCACCGACGCCTTTGTTGGACGCCGTGAAGGTCTTGCCTCCGTCCTCGCTCAGGTAATGCCCGCCGGTGGAGATGCCGAGGTGCACGCGCTTGCCGTCCCGGATGATGGTGTGCATGCAGAGACCACCGGCTCCGGGATGCCACTTCCGAGCGTGCTCGTGGTTGCTGATGCCCGGAACCATCTCCCACGAATCGCCGCCATCGCTGCTCCGGAACAGAGCCGCCGGCTCGACACCGCAAAGGACCTCCTTCCTCCCATCGCCGGGGACGAGCGACCAGATGTTTGCCATCGCGCGGCCGTCGTCCTTCGGGAAGGCGGGAGCCGATTTGGTCTCCTTGAACGTCTTTCCGAGATCGGTGGAGAGAAGGACTTTCATCCCGAAAAAAGGGTTGCAGCTCGAGGCGTAGATCCTCGGCTTGCCGCGCTTGTCGATCAGGGCCGAGTAGACACCGACCCCGGGCGCGAACGGTCCGCGCAGCTCGAATTTGCGCCGGCTCTTCGACGATTCCGCGACGAAGAGGCCCTTCCTGGTTCCGATGCAGAGGATCAGCCGCTCGGACATGTCAACCTCCTGAGACCGCCGGTAAAATCGTGATTACGTCTCCCGCGACGACCGCTGTTTCGAGTCCATCTACGTCGCGCGTATTGAACGCATTCACGAAGACGTTCACGTGCCGGCGCACCGCGCCGGTCTCATCGCAGACGCTGCGGTAGAGCGACGGATAGCGCTGCTCCAGCTGATCGAAGGCGGCGCGCACGCTCGTGGCTGACATGGTCAGCTCCGACGCCCCGTCACAGCAGTGGCGAAGCAATCCTGGCACGAAGATGGTGACGGTCGTGGCCCGGTCCGAGGCGGAGGAACGTGTCGCTTCATGCATGATCATCGGTGCGGCGCCCGTCAAGGTAACGTTCCAGACCGATCGAGTCAACGAGTGCGATGGAAATTGGGGGTCATTTGCGTGCAGCGCTGATTGTCGACTCAATTCACCGGCCCTTCCGTTGCATTGATCGCACTGAGCGGACGGCGTGGCTTCGAGGATTCTCGTCTGCGCCGATCATCGTCGAGCATCTCTTTGATCCACGGCTGCTCATTGGGGTTGTCCGGGCGCCAGGAACGGGCGGCGATGGCACCGACGTCCGGGTCGAGGCGAAGCTCGGCCAGGAACGAGTCGGCGCAGGCCGCCCTGGCCACTCTGATCGACGATGGCCTGCTCGCCCGGCACGTGCGCAGGATGCGGCGCCAGTACTCCGCGCGGCACGAG
>JADGNX010000209.1 GCA_017883265.1 Thermoanaerobaculia bacterium | reverse complement strand
AGGGCTCGGGCGATGGCCACGCGCTGCTGCTGGCCGCCCGAGAGCTGCGAGGGATAGTGCCCTTCCCGTCCGGCAAGCCCGACCAGTCGCAGCGACTCCCTCGCTGCCTCATGCCGCTTCGCCGCGGTCATTCCCGTTTCGCCGTAGAGCAGCGGCAGCTCGACGTTCTCGGCGGCCGAAGTCCGGGCCAGGAGGTTGAAGCTCTGGAAGACGAAGCCGATCTTGGCGTTGCGAATCACGGCGCGCTCGTCGCGATCGAGCGTCGATACGTCGATGCCGTCGAGCTTGTAGGTGCCGGCGGTCGGGCGGTCCAGACATCCGAGAATGTTCATGAGCGTCGATTTGCCGGAGCCTGAGGGGCCCATGACGGCCAGGAACTCCCCCTGGTCCACGTCGATGGTGATGCCGTCGAGCGCGCGCACCTCCACCTCACCCATGGTGTAGACCTTGGTCAGATCGTGGATCTCGATGACCAGTTGCGGAGCCATCTAGAAGCCTCGCCGGCCGCCGCCCGGTGGGGGAGCTGACTCGACCTTCGAGGTCTGCATGCCGATGACCACCTTATCGCCTTCCTTGAGCTCTCCGGACAGGATCTGCGTGTAATGGCCGTCGGTGATGCCGGTCTTCACCTGGACCGGTTTGAGGCTGGAGTCCGCCCCGAGCACATAGACGGTCTGGGCCTTCTTCTGCGCGGCAGGACGCGGCATCCCGGCCGCCGCTCCGCCAAAGCCGCCTCCTCCACCGCCGCGACGCCCCCCGCCTCCTCCACCGGTCGGGATTGCCGCGGCCAGGGGACCGCCGGCCGGCGTCCTGGCAGCCGCTGTGGAGGTTGCCGGCGAAGCCGTGTCGGGACGGAACCGGAGCGCAGCGTTGGGAATGCGCAGTACGGCCCGGACCTGCGCCACATCGATGGTGACGTTCGCGGTCATCTTGGGACGGAGCCGCTCGTCGGGATTCGGCACGTCGACCATCACGGGATAGCTGACGACGTTCTGGGTCACGGTGGCGTTGAGGCGGATTTCCTTGATCTTCCCGCGGAATTCTTCTTCCGGATAGGCGTCGACCGTGAAGCGTGCGATCTGGCCCACCTGGACACGTCCGATGTCGGACTGATCGACGTCGGCCTGGACCTGCATCTTGGTGAGGTCCTGGGCGATGGTGAAGAGAGTGGGAGCGGAGAACGAGGCGGCTACGGTCTGGCCGACGTCGTACTGCCGATCGGCGACGATGCCGTCGATCGGTGAGGCGATCTTGGTGTACTGGAGGTTCGTCTGGGCCTGCTTCATCGCCGCGTTGGCCTGTTGCACCTGGGCGGCCGCGCCATCGTACGAGGTCTTCGCCGCATCGAGATCGGCCTGCGAAGTCAACCCTGCGGCTACGAGGCGCCGCTGACGATTGAGGGTGACCTGGAAGTTGGCTGCGTCCACCTGCGCCTTGGTCAGATCGGCACGCCGCTGTTCGACCGTCTGCTGGAACGGCGTGGGATCGAGCTCGGCCAGGAGCTGACCCTTCTTCACCCGGCTGTTGAAGTCGACGTAGAGACGAGCGATCACGCCCGAAACCTGGCTGCCCACCTGGACGGTTGTGACTGCGGAGATCGTTCCGGTGGCCGTGACGGTCATGGTCACCACTCCGCGGGCGACCGCCTCCGTCTTGTATCCGGTGGCCTTGCCGCCGGTGCCCTTGCAGGCAGCAATGGCTATGAGCGCAACCGTGATCAGCATCCGAAAAGTGCTCTGTTTCATCAAGACGAAATGCCCCCTCATCAGTACGATCGCTCAACCGTTCCGTTGAACGCACGTGTTGTTTCTACTACGAGTTACATCACCTCTGCGCTCGCTCCGAGCGAACGGCAGCGCGCGAAGTGTAAGGCATCAGGGGCTGCGGTTCGGAGCCACCGGGGAGGAGATCTCGTCGGGACCGGCCGCCCGGCGCTGCACGTCGCGGTCGATCTGCACCATCTGCTGGAGTTGCATCCGGAGCTTGATGATTTCCAGCTGGTAGAGGCGTGCCACGTCGTCCGGCCGGTGCCGCTGCTGCCGTTTTCGCACCGCCAGCTTCGTCGCCAACCGCACGAATTCACGATGCGCCCGCGGATCGGACCATCCGGCCTGGCCAAGCCGGAGAAAGGGATTGGCGGTCGACCTCACCTGACCGGAGTCGATGAACCCGAGTGACGCCTCGTGGCTGAGCTCGCCCCGGACATCGCTCCACTGCTGGAAGATCGCAGCGATGACGATCAGCGGGATGCCGAGAGCAACCGCTTCAGCCACCAGGCTCTCCGAGACCGCATTCCGCACAGCCAGTCCCGGCAGGGTGGACGCGGCGACCGCTACGAGAGCGGTCACAGCGTCCGTCGACAGCCTCTTGCCGGCCGACTTGACGAAGCGGGTGGCGTAGGTGATGCCGAGGCCGGCGATCGTCCCGGCCAGCACACACTCGGCGAAGTGAAGCAGGGCCCCGCTCTGATCGATGAAAGACGGCAGAGCAGCCGCGCCGCCGAGGAAGGCGCCGAGAATCATGCCGTCGGTGGTCACGGTCTCGTCCCCGATTCGCCGGACGTAGAGGGCAGCGATGGTCAGAACGACGCCGATCACGAAGTAATCCGCGGCGGTTCCGCTCTCGGCGAAGCGGATGACGAGGCCGGCGATGAATCCGGTGACGATGGGCGCCCGGGCCCACGTCCAGAACGCACCATCGGCCGTCTTGAAGAAGCGAACTATCGTCATGATGACGAGGAACGGTGCGATCAGAACGAGGGCCACAACCGAGTCGGTCATGAGTGGTCCGGCATTTCCGTTGCGAGCGCTTTGAGCGGACGCTTCATGAAGAAGCTCCGCGACCGGACGATGTCGGCGCGGATCTGATTGGTCAGCTCCAGCGCCGAGCGGAACTGCTGCTCGCGACGGAGGAGCTGATGGAAGTAGAGCCGCACGGTATCCCCATATACGTTGGAGTCGAAGTCGAGGATGTGACTCTCGATGGTGGTGGCGTAATTCTCATAGAGCGTGGGCCGCACGCCGATGTTCGTCACGCTCTGGAAGGTCGATGAAAAGGTGTCGAAGCGAGAGGTCGTGATGTAAACGCCGGAGCCGGGAAAGAGATCGTTCGCCGGATCGAGATTCACTGTGGGGAATCCGATCTTGCGGCCCAGACGCCGCCCGGTGGCCACTTGTCCGTCGATGAAGTAGGTTCTTCCGAGGGCCCGGGCGGCCACGCGCATGGCGCCTGCGCGGATGGCTTCGCGCACCAGGGAGCTCGAGACACGGATGCCTCGAATCCTGACCTCCCCGATTCCATCGACTTTGAATCCGAGGCGTTTGCCCATGGCCTCCAGCGTCGAGAGCGTGCCGCTACGGCCGGCGCCGAAGGCGAAGTCGCGTCCGATGCGGACTTCGGACGCCGCCAGCGCGCGGACGATGAACTCCTCGACAAAGCGCTCGGCGGGCCAGCGCGAGAAGTCGTGCGTGAAGGGAATCACCAGCAGCGCGTCGACCCCCATGTCTCGCAGAAGATCTTCCTTCTGGCCCAGAGTCAGGATCTGTGGGGGGACGCGATCGGGCGCCACGATCGATAGCGGATGCGGATGAAAGGTGATGACGGCGGATGGGCGGTCGCTCTGCCGGGCTCGGGCCACGACACCGCCGATGATCTCCTGATGCCCGATGTGCAGGCCATCGAAGTTCCCGATCGTTGCGATGCACCCGCGAGGGAGATCCGTCTGCCGGAGCGGGTCGTGGAGTACGAGCATTGCCGAAGGGGCGCCATGTTAGCAGGATCGAGGGGAGCGCGCGGCGGCTTCCGGAGCCTCTGAAGTCATAAGCGGAGCTGCTCATCCGCCGGGTAGATCAGATGGTCGCCCAGGGCCCGGGCCATCGGGTTGAGTTTGTGGACGCTCACCGTGCCGCGATCGATGATGTGATGCACGGCGACGTTGCGCCGCACCAGTTCGTCCGACACCAGATTGCGGTGGCAGCGCCAGGGCACAGCCTCGGCGCACATGATGACCGTCGATGATTCGCTGGCCAGGAGGCGGTCGATGGCCGACCGGAACTCCGGCGTCGCCATGTAGTCGGCATAGGCGCGGAAAGCGTCGTTTCGCCAGCCTTTGTTCGGGGAATCGGGCGAAGGACGCCGTCGCCCCCCGAGGTCGGCGCAGTGTTCGTAGGCGATGCCGGCGGCATCAAGGCTTTGTGCCAGCGCCGCGCTGCCGAAATGCGGGAATCGTCGCGAGCCCGGATAGCGGCGTATGTCGACGAGGCACCGGATGGCGTGGTTGCCGAGAAGCTCGAGAAATTCGTCGATGGAGCGGGTCGAATGGCCAATGGTGTGGATTGAGGAGAGCATGCTCGTCGGATCTCTGTCTTTTGTTGTGCGCGATGGCGTATTTTGCCTCCGGCAACGCAAAATAAAGCGTCCCGTTGCTCTGTTTCGAGGTTCCGATGCCCCACTACTATGCTGACCATGCCAGCGAGCTCAAGCGCGATCTGGCGCGCGAGGTCCCGGCGGAGGCTCTGCGAATCCTGCATCAGCGCCGGCCCTGGCTTCATGCGGCGGTGGCGCTGGCAAACGTGGCTGCCCTCGCGGCCGCGGCGTGGGGCATCGTCCACCTGGACCGCTGGTATCTCTGGCTGCCGTGCGCGCTCGTCGCCGGGTTCGCTGTGTTCGATTTCACGGTCCTGCTCCACGAGGTTGTGCATCGAACGGTCCTGCCGCAGTCAGACGATCGCTCCTACCGGATTCTCGGGCTGCTCTATGCGATTCCCAGCGGCATCTCGGCCAGCCAGTTCATCCGCTGGCATCTCGATCATCACGCCGGGCTCGGCTCCTACGAGGAAGATCCGAAGCGCCACTACCTCTCGCCTAAGCGCAACGAACGCTGGCTCAAGATCCTCTACTTCACCCCGGCGCTATTCTTCATCTACTTCCGGGCCGCCGCGCAGGAAGCGGTTTCGTATCCCACGGAGCTTCGCAAGCGGATCGCCGCCGAGCGGCTCGTCACCATGGCCTTTCAGTTGTCGCTCCTCGCCGCGATCGCCTTCTTCGGCGGCTTGTTCCTGGCCTGGAAGCTTTATGTCGTCCCCATCTTTCTGGTCTTCCCGATTGCCTTTGCCCTCAATCGCCTCGGGCAGCATTACGACATCGATCCGACGGACCCCGCAAAATGGTCGACGCTGGTACGCCGGTCGTGGTTCTGGGATGCTGCCTATCTCTTCTCGAATTACCATCTTGAACATCACTATTTTCCCGCGGTACCCTTCTACAATCTTCCGCGGCTTCACCGCCTGCTACTGCCGTTCTACGAGAAGCGGGGCATGGTCGCCCGCGGCTACGGCTCCCTGCTGTGGAGCTACCTCGTGTTGAACCGGAAGCCGCACACGAACTGGGAAGGTGACTCGGGGACGGATGCCGTGGCGCAAGCGGCGTCCTGACGGCGCGTCCCGTTCATCCTCTGCTAAGGGGCTTCACCTGGTTGATATTCTGTAATTCCTCGATTCGTCGTTGCTGCTCTCCGAATTCGGGGGGCTGATGAAGGAGTATTCGTGACAGCTGACATTCTTGTTCGCCCTGCTTCGAGACTCGACAGACTCGGATTCTCCGACATCGTGAAGATCCGCAATCGCGTCATGGAGCTCAAGCTGAAAGGGGAGACCGTCCTGCAGCTGGAAGGCGGCGAGCCGTTCATGCCGACGCCGGAATTCATCAAGGCTGCCATGAAGAAGGCGCTCGACGACGATCAGACCCGCTATGCGCCATCGTCGGGAGTTGCGCCGCTGCTCGAGGCCATTGGCGCCAAGCTCTCCGAGCACAACGGTCTGGAAGTCACCGAGCGGAACCTCATCGTTACAAACGGTGGCATGCATGCCCTCTTCTGCTCCTTCCAGGAGACGCTGAATCCCGGCGACGAGATCATCTTCTTCTCTCCGTACTGGACCCCGATCAAGGACCTCGTGACGTTCGCTGAAGGGGTTCCGGTGCGTATTCCGTGGGAAGAGATCCGATCGCTCGGCGATCTGACCGATTCGCTCCGCCGCCGCCTGTCACCGAGGAGCCGGGCGATCTATGTGAACACGCCGTCGAACCCGACGGGCGATGTGCTTTCCCGGGAGCAATTACAGTCCATCGCCCGCTTTGCCATCGAGAACAATCTGGTCGTGATCTCCGACGAGGCCTACGAGGATCTCGTTTATGCCGGGCAGCACGTTTCGATCGGGTCGCTTCCAGGGATGTTCTCCCGGACCCTGAGCGTGTTTACTCTGAGTAAGAGTTTCGCCATGACCGGCTGGAGAGTGGGCTACATCGCCGCCGACCTGCCGTGGATGGACGGGTTGCGCAAGCTCGCTCTCAACACCATCAACGGAGTATCCACGCCGACCCAGTTCGCTGCCGCCGCGGCCATCTCCGATCGCTCTGATTACCGCGTCCGGATGCGAGAGGGATACCTCGAGCGGCG
>JADGNX010000208.1 GCA_017883265.1 Thermoanaerobaculia bacterium | reverse complement strand
GAACGGGCCGAGAAAGAACACGAGCGACCTGTACGCCGGCAAGCTGACGCTCCGGTTCAACGACAGCAATAACGTAGCCGTGTCGGTCTTTGGCGATCCAAAGAAAAACACCGGCCCGCAGTTCGTCCTCGCCGGTCCTCCCAGCACCTATCAGGGGACAACCGCAACCGGCTCGGCCGACTACAGCGCACACTACAACGGAGTCTTCGGCTCGTCGTTCGTGGTGGAGGGCCAGGCCGGCAAGCACAGCGAGAAGACGAACACCAGCGGCCCAGGCGCCTCGATCCCGAATGTCCTCGACCGCACCGGCGCTCAGGCCGTGGCCTCGGGCGGTTTCGGTTTCTTCGAGAACGACACCTTCGATCGCAAGACCGCAAAACTGGCAGTCGGTAAGTTCTGGGCCAATCACGACTTCAAGATCGGCGCCGACTACGAGGACATGAATGCAAACGTGAACGAGTTCGACGGGGGCGCCGGAGAGCGCATCCAGAAGCTCCAATCCTCGACAGGCGCGATCTACTATTCCCACCGCTACTTCATCAATGATCTGGCCCCCGGCTTCGACCGTGCGAATCCCGCCACATGGGTGCTCGCCGTGCCTCTGAGCTCGTCCCCCCAGACCAAGAACACTGCGGCCTACATTCAGGACGCCTGGCGAATCCTGCCGACCTTCACCCTCAGCGCCGGCTTGCGCTGGGAGAAGCAGCAGGTCATCGGACGCGGGGGCGTTCAGGCAATCGACCTCAGTAAGAATTATTCGCCTCGCATCGGATTCATCTGGGACGTCGAGAACAACGGCCGCAGCAAGGCGTATGCGAACTACGGCCGTTTCTTCGAAGCCATCCCACTGGATATCAACATCCGGGCATTCGGCGGCGAGCTGTCGTGCATCTGCAACAACTTCAGCCCCGATCCGGCCAACTTCCTTCAGGATCCGCTGGCCACCTTGCCGATCGCTTCGGGCGGTACAGTCGGTAAGAGGCCCAGCCTCCTCGGCGGCTCGACCGAGCCGGTCGATCCGAACCTCAAAGGACAGCACATCGACGAGTACATCGCCGGCTACGAGCATGAGATGGGGTCGAACCTGGTCGTCGGCGTCAAGGGGACGTACCGCAAACTTGCGAACGTCATCGAGGACATGCTGATCGGGACCACCGGTTCGTACCTGATCGCCAATCCGGGCTCTGGAATCGGCCGTGAAGCCGGTTTCTATGACGGCGGCAACGTCATCACGCCGGCCGCCCAGCGCAACTACAAGGGCGTCGAGCTGAGCGCCCGCAAGCGATTCTCGAACAACACCCAGTTCCTGGCCAGCTACCTCTGGTCCAGGCTGGAAGGCAACTACGACGGCACCTTCCAGGCTTCGACTGGTCAGCTCGATCCGAACATCAACTCGGCGTTCGACTACGCTGACTTCATCGTGAACAACAGTGGCCTCCTGAGCAACGACCGTACGCACACGCTCAAGTTCGATGGGTCGTATCAGTTCTCCAACGGCATGTTCAACGGCCTGCAGGTGGGACTGACCACGTACTGGCAGTCTGGTACGCCCTTGACAGCAGTCGGCTATTCGGCCGCCTATCAGAACTGGGAGTATTACCTGACTCCTCGCGGCGCTCTCGGCCGTGGACCGTCTGACTACGAGGCCAGTGCGCATATCGGTTTCCCGCTCAACATGGGGCCAACCCGCATCATGCTGGTCGCAGACGTCTTCAACATCCTCAATCGCCAGGCAAAGACTGTCCTGGATCAGCGATTCAACCGCATTAACGACGCCAAGTGCACCGGCATCACCGGCGCCTGCACCGGCGACGGCGGCATCGGAACGGTTGCGGGAACGATCACTCCGGCCGGCAGCGTCAACCTGGCCGCCGCACCAAACCCCAGCTTCCTCCAGGCAGGAACAGCATTCGACGCTCCGCGCAGCATCCGCATCGGCGCGCGCGTTTCGTTCTAAGCCTTCTCACTCGTTGTAAGAAGGGGCCCCGGCAACGGGGCCCTTTTTCTTGTCGTTGCGACGAGTCTTTCCGCCGCGCGCCGCCCACCCACCAGATTCCTCGCTCACTCGGAATGACAGGGGCCACGTGTAACATGGGGCGCGAGTGTCTTCCGATTCGTCCTTCCCTTCGCGCTCCCGCTGGATCTCGGTTGCTGCGGCGCTGCTCGTTCTCGGTCTGATCGCCGCCGGCGTCCGCGTGCAGCCTGACGGGTTGGGTCGCGTTATCGTTCGCGGATCCTCGTCCCACTTTCTAGGCGGACGGGCTGGTTGGACGGTGCCGTTCGCCGGCAGAAGTTGTCTGGTTCCGCTGCAGAGCGGTCGTCTGTATTTCTCGCACCATTTCACTGTCACCACCAGGTCGGGCGAGACCTTCTCCGTGTCCGCCGCCTTCACGTATTCGAACCCATCCTCGCTCCCGGCCGAATGGAGCTCCACCGATTGGTGTGCCGGCCTCGAACATTTTGTCGGTGAGCAGCTCAGGCAGGTCGCCGGCGGATGGAAGATCGACGATGTCGCCGGCCGGCGCCGGTCCCTGGAGGACGACGCTGCCGTCGTGCTCAGCCGCCCCCTCGCGGCTGCCGGCCTCTCTGCGGCGCACATCACGGTGCGCATCGACGCTCCCGCAGGACTCGAAGCGGTGCGCGCAGTTCCTCCCGTTTCGAGCAAAGCCCGGAGCGAAGCACCGGTCCTCTTCATCGGACTGGATGGAGCCGACTGGGAGTTGCTCGACGACTACATGGCCCGAGGTCTCATGCCCAACCTCGCAGCGCTGGTACACGACGGCGTTCGGGGCACCCTGACCACGGAACATCCGCCGTTGTCACCTCTCATCTGGACCACGATGATGACCGGAGTCAGCCCGCTCGAGCATCAGATTCTCGACTTCACTCGCTTCAATCCCGCGTCGGGCACGAAGGAGCCGATCACCAGCGACGAGCGACGAGCGCCTGCGATCTGGAACATGGTCAATGCCGCGGGGAAGTCGGCCGCTGTCTTTGGACTGTGGGCGACGTATCCGGCAGAACCGGTTCGCGGCCTTCTGGTCTCCGACCGCCTCTTCACCTTCCTCTTCTCGGAAGGGACTCCACCGCCGGGGATCGTCTATCCCTCATCGCGTGAGGCCTGGGCCAGACAGGCGGTTTCCGACGCCGAGAAAAGCGTCGATTACGCGCGGCTGAAGTCGTACCTTCCCTGGCTCAGCGAGTCCGATTACGAGACGGCCGCGCACGAGCCGAATCCGTATGACAAACCGGCCAGCGCTCTCCGCCGGATCCTGGTGGAGACGGAGGTCTATGAGCGGCTGTCGATGAGCTATCTGGCCGGCACTCTTCCCGATCTGACGATCGTCTACTACCAGGGGACCGACACCATCGGCCACACCTTCGCTCCGTACGCTCCCCCGCGCCAACCGCAGGTTTCCGAAGCAGACTACGAGCATTTCCACCAGGTTCCCGAGCTCTACTTCCATGAGATCGACACTCTCCTCGGCCGCTATCGCGCGCTTGCGGACCAGCGCCACGCCGTGCTCATGCTCGCTTCCGATCACGGCTTTCACTGGAAGGAGGATCGTCCGACGTCGCTCTCCAGCTTCGCCGCCGCCAGCGCGGCGAAGTGGCATCGCAGCGAAGGCATTTACCTCATTCGATCTCCGCAGCGAGACGGGACCCCCTCGCTGCAACATGGGCGCGTGCGCCAGATCGCAGCGACTCTGCTCGCTCTGACCGGTTCTCCGCGGGGTGCCGGCATCCAGGAGCCGCCGCTCGCTCCGGCGCACGACCTCACCTCGGCCGTGGTCGACTATCGGCAGTACTTTCAGCGGCGTCCTGCCGCGACCGCATCCACCCCGGCCGCCTCCAACGACGAGGCCATCGCGAAGTTGCGCGCTCTCGGGTACATCGGGGGTGGTGAGTCGACTGCGCCGCGGCCGGCGACGGCCGCCGCCGGTTCGACGAAGACAGCGGGCGCCTTCAACAACGAAGGGCTGGTGCAGAAGAACGAGGGCCATCCTGCCGAAGCAATTGCGGCCTTCGAGAAGGCGCTGACCATCGATCCGAACCTGGCGTCCGCCGCCTGGAATCTGAGCGACTTCCTATTCAGCCGGGGGGAGGAGATCGATCGCGCCGATGCGCTCCTGGTGCGCGCGGCATCGAACGGTCTGCCGGAGGCGACGAAGTACACGATCGAGCGGGCGATCGCCTATCAGCGGAGCGGCCGAGGAGAAAGGAGCCTCCATCTCCTGGAGAGCGCGGTGTCGGCCAAACCGAACGACGCGGAGCTGCACATGTTTCGCGGCCGCTACCGCGTCGAGTCGAAGGACTGCAGCGGAGCGTTGGACGATTTCCGCGCCGCGTCGACCATCAAGCCGGCCGACCCGGTGGCGCACGCCTCCGCCGGTCTCGCGCTCCTCTGCCTCGGTCGGCAAACGGACGCGCAAAGCGAGTTCCGCCAATCGCTCCAGATCGACCCGAACCAGCCGATGCTGCGGCGGCTGCTGGGCGAGCAGTAGAGAACTTCTGTGTGTGCGCCGCCCGCCCACCCTGGGCGGCGGCATGGCCGCCGCACTCCGGACGCTTCTGTCGGTGCGCGTTCGTGACTCAGAAGAGCCGGACGTCCTTGACTGCGGTGCCGGTCTCGTTGGTGACATCGTCGCGCAGGGTGATGGCCACAGTGTAGTCGCCGCGCTTGAGGCCGACCTTCATCTTGTATCGGAAATTCGTCTCGGCTAGTTGTGCGAATTGCTGACTGGAAAGGGCCACATTCTGAATCTCATGGTGATAACCGACGTTTCTTCCGGCGGAGTCGTAGACGGAGAGGTAGACGTGCACCCGGCCGACGAACTCCTTGTCGCGCGGAATGATGGTCAGGCTGCTCATGGGCAGCGCGACGGTTACAGGAACGCTGAGCGTCGGCGCGCCGGGGTCGGGCCGGCCTACCTCGACCGTCACCCGTAAGGCCCCCTTCTCCTTGGGAAAGGACATCGGCGCGCGGAGTGTCTGCTCGATCCGTTGATCGACCGAGGCGTCCACGTATCCGTCGCGGTGCCGGATCGAAACCCCCGGCCGCCGGACGACGACTCTGATGTGGTGATACATGCCGTCTTCCGGGTGAGGCGAGTGGTAGCCGAGCGAATAGAAGTTGGACGTCTCGGTGTCGATCTTCTCGAACGATTGGTCGATACGTCCGCCGGGCATGTAGAGACCGCCCGTGCCAAGGGCCAGCTTGAGACTGGAGGAGTCGACGTCCGACACGTCGACCGGCTCGGCGCCGGTCGTGTCGTACAAGGCACTGCCGTTCGAGGTCAGGCCGGCCGACTTGTTGGAGACGTCATGCTGGAGGGCCTGCATTCCACGAATCTTTGCGTTGATCACGTAGATGTTGAAATTCGCGGCGTTCGCTTCCCGGGTCATGGCATCGAGAATCTGCTCGGTCTCCAGCTTCATGTCGCGCATGTTGCGGTCTTTGTCGCTGTCGTAGGCGCTGAAGCTGGTGTTCCGCTCCATGCCACCGGTGACCAGGATGACCAGCTTCTTCCCTTCTTCGGCCGAGTAGGCGCGGCACATCTCGACCAGGGCAATGGCGGATTTCCGCGTGGCCATGAGATTGCGCATGGTCTGCTCGCGGCCCTTGAAGCGCATGGTCTCGCCGAAGAGCTCGCCGGTGCTGTCCATCCCTTCGCGCAGCCCGCGGTGGGATGGGTCGGAAAGGATTTCCCGTTCCAGACCGACGTGGCCGTTGAACGCCGGTGTCTTTCGCGCCCGACTCAACGCCGCGTGAATCTTGGCCTTGTCATCCGTGAATGGAAGGAGCGTCTCCACGTCCGGTCCGACTGTCGTGACCGACCAGTCATAGCCGCCGGCGAAATGATCGTCGATGAAGCGATCGAGAAGTTGAAGAGCGGCGTCCCGCGGTGGCTTCTCGATAAAGTTGTTGTCGATCAGCAGGACTACTTTGCGCCTGAAGTGCTGGTCAGCGGGAGGAGAGGGCTGACCGGGAAGCGACCCGGCAGGGGCGCTCAGCACACCGGCATTAGCGATGACGAAAAAGTTCGTGATGGGCTGGAGATGACCGTCTTCATAAACCTCGAAATCGCCGGCGGTCAGACCGCCGAGAGGCTTGCCGCTGCGATCGGTGGCCACGACATCGACGTTGATGACCGAAACGTCGATTCTCTCCGTGAGCGGTGCGACGCGATCCGCGGCATGACCGGCCGACGACGCGGCGATTGCGATGACGGTAGCGATGGCAATCGACAGCAGACCCTTTCGCATGGAAGTCTCTCCTCCGCTTCAGCCACAGCGGCCGGTGTTCCGGATCTTTGATTATGGCCCCGGCAGGCCCAGTCACCAAATCGGCCGGTGATGCTGATTCCGTTCGGGCGAAAGCCCCCGCCGCGCCCAGTGAAAGGCTCCCGCTCTCGGGCACCCGGGCGCTGAAGCTGGCCAGTCGCCCCGCCCCACGGCGGCCGAAGCGGCCGCCGCTCCA
>JADGNX010000207.1 GCA_017883265.1 Thermoanaerobaculia bacterium | reverse complement strand
AAGGACGTCACTCCGAGGTCCCGGATGGCGTCGACGTCGAACTGTACGGGAAACTGATTCTGCGCCGCGTAGCTCTCGAGTATTGCTTCGGACGGTCTGCGGCCGTTCATCACCATGACGTCTACGACCAGGCCGGCGTGCTCGACGATCGCGGCGAGATGCTGTTCAGCGCTATAGCCATCGGTCTCCCCAGGCTGGGTCATCACGTTGCAGATGTATACGCGAAGGGCCCTGGCTGAGCGCAGCGCCTCGCTCAGTTGGCGGATCACGAGATTGGGAAGGATCGAGGTATACAGAGACCCCGGCCCGATGAGGATGAGATCCGCCTTCTCCAACGCCTCGAGCGCTTTGTCGACCGGCACCGCGTCGGGAGGGTCGAGTGAGAGCTGAACGATCCGGGCATGACGCTGCTGGGTGGGAGGTTTCTCCCCGATCACCGAGCCGCTGATGGCCAGCTCGCCGATCAGTTCCGTTCCGTCGACCAGCCTTGCCCGGAGCCGGATATCGGATAGCGTCGACGGATAGATCTCACCGCGGATGGCCAGGACTTCGGAAGCGGCGAGCACGGCACGATCGAAACCTCCGGTGATCTCCTTGAGGGCCACCAGAAAGAGGTTTCCCAGGGCGTGACCTTTGAGGGCGGAATCGGTATCGAAGCGGTAATTGAAGAGTTGCGAGAGGAGTTGTTCTTCTTCCGCCAGTGCCACGATGCAGTTTCGGATATCGCCCGGCGGCAGCATGCCGAATTCCTTGCGCAGAACGCCCGAGCTCCCCCCCTCGTCGGTGACCGTGACGATCGCCGAGAGAGTGTCGATAGACCAGCGGCCATCGGATCCGACGTAAGCCTTGAGGCCTCGCAGAAGCGTAGAGAGTCCGGTGCCACCTCCGATGGCGACGATGCGCAGTCCCCTGGATCGCACGCGGCATTCTAACCGCGGAGGGAGAAGGAGACGGGGTCATGCACGGGTCCGCTTCTTGTCATTCCAAGCGTCTGACACCGCGCAGATGAGAAGTGTCTGTGCTACAGGGAGGCAGATTGGGAGGATGCGTAACGCGGGCGCTACTTTTTCTTCAGCTCCTGAAGGACCAGCTTGGCGACTGACTTGAGCGTGTCGAAGACGCCCGTTCCGCTCATGGCCACCGCCTCGAACGTCGGCTCTCCTTTGAAGTTGAGCTGGCGGTACATCTCGTCCGCCGCGATGGCCGTCGGCAGGTCGCGCTTGTTGAGTTGCAGTGCGTATGGAACGGCGGCCAGATCGTAGCCCTGGTCCTTGAGGTTCTTCTCCAGGTTGTATCGCGCCTCGACGTTGGCCTCCATCCGCGCTTCCTGAGAATCGGCTACGAAGATGACGCCGTCGACCCCTTTGAGAATCAGCTTTCGTGACGCGTCGTAGAAGACTTGCCCGGGCACCGTGTAAAGATGGAAACGGGTCTTGAATCCGCGCACCTGGCCGAGATCGAGGGGAAGGAAGTCGAAGAAGAGGGTACGGTCGGTCTCCGTGGCCAGAGAGATCAGTTTTCCCTTGGCCTGCGGGTTGGTCTTGTCATAGATCCACTGCAGGTTGGTCGTCTTCCCGCAGAGGCCGGGGCCGTAGTAGACGATTTTGCAATTGATCTCGCGCGCGGCGTAGTTGATGAACGTCATGAGAGAAGGCTATTCGCTGAACAGGCTGTCGATGTCTTCGTCCGTGATCTCAGCAAATGGCGATTCGAACCGGCCCGACCCTGTTTCTTCGGACTTCCGCACCAGGATCTCGAACGCCTTTTCCAGCTCCTGGGAAGCCTTCTTGACCCGCAGGCGCACGAGACCGAGCGACGACTTCTCGTCGAAGATCACCACCAGAATGACCCGCTGGGCAACCAGGGAGATGTGGATATTGTCGCGCTCCCCTTCGTGGAAGAGGATGGAGAACTCCTTCTCGCCGATCAGTTTGGCCAGACCGTCGGTCGCAGCCACGTTTCCGGCGGTCAGTGACGCCAGCGACGTGGCGTCGACACCGGCCATGTCGCCATGAGCGGCGATCTGCTGGCCGTTCTTATCGACCAGAAAAACGATCTTTGAGTTGGAGTCAATCTGCAGACGGGCGAGGATTTCCTTGATCTGCTGATACTCCTCCTCGTACATGACAAGGTCAGGAGAGGCCATTCGCAATCCGTGTATAGCACAGAGAGGCCCGTTTTGCAGTCCTGAGCTGCGGCCCGGCAGAGCCCCGGGGCCAGGGCCAGTGCCGACGAATCTCAGCTCATGCTGCCGGACAGACGTCCCATCCGCTTCATCGTCATCCGGTTTTCGGCTGGTAATCACTGGGGGCGATCGGCGAAACGACTCGGACCCTTGTCAGATCTCTCGCCGGCTCTCCAGCGCTTTCGACATGGTCACCTGATCGGCGTACTCGAGGTCGCCCCCGACGGGCAGCCCGAACCCGAGACGCGTCGTTCTGACCTCCAGCGGGCGGAGTTGCTGCGCGATGTAGAGAGCGGTTGCCTCTCCTTCGACGTTCGGATTGGTGGCCACGATCACTTCACGGATCTGGCCGGCCTGGACACGGCGGACCAGCCCAGCCACGTCGATGTCCTGCGGGCCGACCCCCTTCAGGGGCGAGAGCGCGCCGAGCAGAACGTGGAAGACACCGCGAAAGTCGCGCGTCGTCTCGATGGTCGGGATGTTGAACGCTTCCTCAACCACGCAGATCACCGTCGGATCGCGCCGCGTATCCGAACAGATGACGCAGGGCTCGACATCGGTCATGTTGTTGCAGATCGAGCAGCGGAAGATCTTCGACTTCACGTCGAGGATCGCACTGGCCAAGGCCTCCACGTCGGCAGTCGGACGCTTGAGGAGATGATAGGCCAGCCGCGCAGCCGACTTCCCTCCTAGGCCGGGCAGCTTCGTCAGCTCGTTGATCAGATGCGCGAGAGGGGGAGCGGTCATCGTTGCATGTCGTCGTCGCCGTTGCCTTGGCAGAGGGCGGCTAGAACCCCGGGATCTTCATTCCGCCGGTCAGCCCGGCCACTTGCCCCTGCAGCTCCTCGTCGACTTTCCGTCCCGCTTCGTTGATGGCGGCGAGGATCAGGTCCTGAAGCATCTCTACGTCGTTGGGATCAACGGCTTCCTTGTCGATGACGATGCCGATGAGCTCCTTGCCGCCGGACATGGTGGCCTTGACCATCCCTCCGCCAGAGGTCCCTTCCACCCGCAGCTCAGCCATCCGCCCCTGCATCTGTTCCTGCATCTGCTGCGCCTGCTTCATCAGCTGTTTGATATTCATGGGGTCTCCTTCCCTTTTCGCTGCGGGATGACTTCTCCGCCGAGGTGTTTCTGGAACGCCTTGATGACCGGATCATCGGAGAGCGCCGGCCTCTGATCCTCGGACCGGCGGCCCGTGCCGGGTTCTTCCACAGTCACTTCCGCCTTGAATCTGACCCCCTGACCGAAGAGCTCCGTCGCCACCTCGTCGAGCGAGGGTGCCGCTTCATTGAGACTGTCGACGATGAAGCGGTTTGACTCATCGAACTCGAACAGAAGCGTCGCCCCGTCACGCCCGCGGCTCTTGGCCTGTTCGAGGTACGAGCCGAGGAGCCGTCGACGCGAAGAGACCCGTCGAACGAAGTCGTCGACGACGTCGCCAACGCTCTCCACGATTCCCTCATGTCCGGCTACAGGATCTCTGGTTGCCGAAGCCGGCGGAGGAGCCGCGGGCCGGCGGGATTCCGGAGGGCTGCTCTCGAGCGTGCGGCTGGGAGTCGAGAGCGAGGCGGAACGAGGCGATGCCACCTGGCGACGAGGCGCCGGGGTTGCGGTGGCGCCGCCGGCAGCGAGCGCCCGCTCGACGCTCTGCAGACGGGGGAATGTCGCCGCCTTGAGGAACGCAATCTCCACGGCCAGGCGCTGATGCTCGGCGCGATTGACGATCTCGTCATCCCGCAAGAGGAGATTGGCGATTCGCAGGAGCTCGGAATAGCTGAAACGCGCGGCGCTCTCCTCGAGAACCTTGACGTCATCGCCCGACATGCCGACCGCGGCACGGTCACTCCCGCCGGCGATGAAGAGCAGGTTGCGGATGAAGCCGAGAAAGTCGCGAAAGAGCAGCTTGAAATCGCGTCCACTCTCGGCGGCCTCCTCCAGCATGGCCAGGATGCCCGCGTGCTGGCCCTCGCCGATGAGGCTGGCCATCCGGGCGAAGAAATTGAGGTCCGACAGGCCGAGGACGGTGGCCACGTCGATGGCGGTGATCGGCCGGCCGCTGAAGGCGATGATCTGGTCGAGCAGCGAGAGGGCGTCTCTCACGCTCCCTTCGCCGCGCCTGGCGATGATCTCCAGCGCGTCCCGATCGGCTTCGATGGCCTCGGCCCGGCAGATCTCCTCGAGACGCCCGATCATCTCCTCGAGGGTGATCTTCCGGAGCATGAACTTCTGCACCCGGGAAAGAATGGTGGGCGGAACTTTCTGGATCTCCGTCGTAGCGAACATGAAGAGGACGTGCGGCGGCGGCTCCTCGATCATCTTCAGAAGAGCGTTCCAGGCGCCGGTGGTCAGCATGTGCGCTTCGTCGATGATGAAGATGCGGTAGCGATCGCGGGCCGGCTGGAACTGGGTAACGTCGCGCAGCTCGCGAACATTGTCGACGCCGGTGTAGGTCGCGGCGTCGATCTCCCGAACATCCAGATCGATCCCCTCGGTGATCTCGCGGCACATCACGCACTCATTGCATGGCTCGACTGCCGGCCCCTTCACACAATTGAGGGCCTTGGCCAGGATGCGAGCCGCCGTCGTCTTCCCGACGCCACGCACTCCGGAGAAGAGATATGCGTGATGGATCCGCCGCTGTTCGATGGCGTTCTGAAGAGTCCGGACCACAGTCTCCTGTCCGATGATGTCGCGGAACGACTGGGGGCGGTATTTGCGGGCCAGAGCCTGATAGGTCATCGGATTCGTGCGGAAGCGCGCGCCGGCGGCGCCGAATGCGGACCGGGTCCGCATTCCGGCGCGCGATGCTCCATTCCCCGTTGTGAAGAGCCCAGGTTGACTGCGGCACGCAGGTTGATCACCTTATCGCTGCTTCCTTCCGGACCTGACGAGGTTCGGTGCTCCTGCTGCACAGGACCCGAGCTCATCACAACGGGGAATGGTGGCGGAGAGAGTGGGATTCGAACCCACGGTACGCGTTTAACGTACACACGCTTTCCAAGCGTGCGCCTTAAGCCACTCGGCCATCTCTCCAGAAATGAGTCAAAGAACGTGAATCTGCAAAAATGGCGGAGAGGGGGGGATTCGAACCCCCGATACCCGTGAAGGTATAACGGTTTTCGAGACCGCCGCGTTCAACCACTCTGCCACCTCTCCGTGGCTTACGATCTGTCGCGCAACTGTTGAAAGAACGTCTGGAGCATCGTCTTCGATCTCTCCGCCTCAAAACCTGAGGTGACTTCGACCCGATGATTCAAACGTCCGTCCTGTACGAGATTCCCGAGCGACCCGCAGAAACCGGCCTTGGGATCATGAGCCGCAAAAACCAGGCGAGGGATCCGCGCATTGACGATGGCGCCGGCGCACATGGCGCACGGCTCGAGGGTCACGAAGAGGGTTGTGTTCTCGAGGCGCCAGTCGCCGATGACACGCGCCGCCTCGCGAATGGCCAGCAGCTCAGCGTGCCCCAGGGGGTCGCCCTCTTCGCGGCGATTCCGGCCGCGTCCGATGATCGTGCCATCCGCCGCCGCCACCACCGCGCCGATCGGGATCTCCCCGGCGGCAGCCGCTTCAGAAGCGAGGGCGAAGGCCTCGTCCATGCACTGCGCTACATTCACCTGTCAAAGAGTACAACGGCGGGCTGCCTGCCCGCCGTCTCCGTCACTGGATCTCGAATTTTTGGTGCACCCAAGAGGACTTGAACCTCTAACCTCCTGATCCGTAGTCAGGTGCTCTATCCAATTAAGCTATGGGTGCAAACCGGCTGCAGTAACTAGAAAGAAGAATATCGAATTCCGCGGAGAGAGGGCCCCGGCGCGGAGGCGCATTGTAGCGGCCGCTCCCCGACGGCGCAAGGCGTGGAAACGACTCACAGCCCCACAGCTCCGAGCCGTGGTCCACCGCTTTCACCGAAAAACCCTCTTACCAACTTCGAGCGATTGGAGTAGACTTTCCAGTCTCAAACGCGTGCACTCACTTTCACGGCCTCCACGGTTGGCAACTGCCTACCCAACCCTTCCCCAGCCAACCGTGGAGGCGTGATTTTTCCGGGAGATTCGAGGAAGCGTGCGTTCCGCTGACAGGCGCCACCGCCCGCGCACGGCGGCCGAAGCGGCCGCCGCTCCACTCCAGAGGCAAGTCGCTACCAAGCTATCCGCAGCCAATGGCGAATTCCAGCCGCCTCCGCTCTGTTCCGGAGTCCCGAATGCCTGAAAATGTCCTGATCGTTGGCGTCATTCTGCCTGACGTTTCGAAGAGCGCAGTCGAAGAGCACGTCGAGGAGCTGGAGAAGCTCGTCGAGACCGCCGG
>JADGNX010000206.1 GCA_017883265.1 Thermoanaerobaculia bacterium | reverse complement strand
TCCGCTGCGGAACAGAAAGATGACCGCGATCGAGCGTCTGGTTTCGCCGTCAAGAGTTATACGTATCGTCCAGATCCTCCGCGCGACGACGAGGTTTCGCTACACTGCACCTCTGTGAGACTGCTGGTCGACTATCTCCGCCGCTGGAAACACCTGGTCTTCGCCGCGCTGCTGCTGGCCACGGTCAACCAGGTCTTCTCCCTGCTCGATCCGCAGGTCTTCCGGATGATCGTCGATCGATACGCGACGAACCGGGTGGCAATGGCCTCCTCGGTATTCATTCGAGGGGTTCTGCTCCTCCTCCTGGCCTACGTCGGAGTGGCCCTGGTGTCGCGGATCGCCAAGAACTTTCAGGATTATTTCGTCAACGTCATCGCCCAGCGTGTCGGCGCCCGACTGTACGAGATGAGCGTGTCGCACTCCCTCTCGCTTCCCTACGCCGTATTCGAGGACCAGCGATCAGGCGAGATTCTGCAGGTGATGCAGAAGGCTCGGGCCGACGCCCAGCAGCTGATCACGAACGTCATCAACATGATGTTCGTCTCGCTGGTCGGCTACGTCTTCGTCACCGCGTACGGATTCACCGTGCACTGGAGCCTCGGAACGGTCTATGTCCTCCTGGCCCCGGTCATCGGCACCTTCATGTTCTTCACCAGCCGGAAGATCAAGACCCAGCAGCGCCTCATCGTCCGCCAGACTGCGGAGCTGGCCGGCTCCACGACCGAGACCCTGCGAAACGTGGAGCTGGTCAAGTCGCTCGGGCTCGAGCAGCAGGAAATCGCCCGCCTCAACGAGGTCAACGGACAGATCCTGGCGCTGGAGCTCAAGAAGATCCGCTTCGTCCGTCTCTACAGCTTTCTCCAGGGAACGGTCGTCAACACCACCCGCGCGGCGCTTCTTTTCCTCATGCTCTGGCTCATGTTTCGCCAGCAGATAACGATCGGCCAGTTCTTCGCGCTCTTCTTCTATTCGTTCCCGATCTTCTCGCCACTGGCCGAGCTGGGAGCGATGATCGCTCAGTACCAGGAAGCCAAGGCCAGCATGGAGCGGCTCGAGGAAGTTCTGCGCATCCCTCCCGCACCAGTGCCCCTCAACCCGGTTCCTCTCGCGGCGTTGCGGGAGATTTCCTTCGAGAACGTCAGCTTCACCTATCCCTCGTCATCCACACCTTCGCTCGAAGCGGTGAACCTGACTCTGCGAAGCGGCGACACCATCGCCTTCGTCGGACCGTCCGGCTCAGGAAAAACCTCGCTGGTGAAACTGCTGGTCGGTCTCTATCGGCCCACTGCGGGGAATCTCTGCGTGAATGGAGTCGACGCGGTCGATGTCGATTCCGACGCCCTGCGCGGGCGGATCGGCCTGGTGACCCAGGAGACGCAGCTCTTCGCCGGCACCATCCGCGACAACCTCCGGTTCGTCCGGCCCCTGGCTACAGATGCCGAGTGCCTCACGGTGCTCGCTCAGGCAGCGGCGCTGCCGATCATCGAGCGCGGCGGAAAAGGCCTGGAGACGAAGATCGGAGAGGGCGGGATCAAAATCTCCGGTGGCGAAAGGCAGCGGCTGGCGATCGCCCGGGCCCTACTGCGCCAGCCGGAGCTGATGATCTTCGACGAAGCGACATCGAGCCTCGACTCGATCACGGAGAAGGCCATCACCGAAACGATCCGCAGTCTGACTACCGGGCAGCACGGCCGGATGACTGTGCTGGTTGCTCATCGCCTCTCCACCATCGCTCACGCCAGGCGCATCTACGTGCTGGCCATGGGACGCATCGTCGAGACCGGAACGCACGAGTCGCTGCTCTCGACCGGCGGTCTCTACGCCGCCCTATGGCGGGAGCAGAGCGCGCGGCGGGATGTAGAGGTGGAAATTCTAGTGTGAATGTTGAATGGAACTGATGCGCTGAGAGATCGCGAGCGCGCCGACGACGCGTGCCCAGGCCCCGGTCGTCACCCACCCGGGTGATATTCGACCAGGACTGCTACGCGTTGAAACGCCTACAATAACGCGAATTCTTTTTGAGAGGAGACTCCATGAGACTGTCCAGGCCGACTTTGATCTTCGCATGTGTGTCGCTCATCGCAACCACTCTCGCCGCCGCCGGCGAGGCCACAGGAGGACTGCGCTATTCGATTACGGTGACGAAGTTTGAGAACAAGGCCGGATGGAGCGGCCGATTTGACGTTGGGGACGCCTGGGGCACGGTGCTGACCGACCTCCTCACCCAGACCGGGAAGTTCATCGTGCTCGGCGAGAAGGACATGCGCACCGAGGCACTCGGCGAACAGGACTTCGCCGCATCCGGTCGCACTGCCGGCGGCAACAAGGCTCCCGTGACCGGCCAGATGACGCCTGCTCAGCTCCTGGTCAAAGGAGCCATCACTCACGTCCAGGACACCTCGGGGGGAGGCGGAGGCGTCAATCTCGGAGGGGTTCACCTCGGCGGAAGCGGTGGCAAGGGAGAGGTGAACGCGACCATCTACGTCGTCGACTCCACGACCGGACAGGTGCTGGCTTCCAAGAGCGTGACCGGAGTCTCCACGAGAAGAGGCCTCAGTGTCGGCCTTTACCGCGGACCCATTACCGGTGAGGCCAGTGGCTACCAGAACGACAACGTCGGCAAGGCGATCACCGCCGCATGCGACGATGCGGTCAAGTTCCTCATAGACCAGCTCCCCAGGATTCCCTGGACCGGTACGGTCGTGCAGAGCACCAATGGCAAGATCTATGTGAACCGAGGCAGCCGTGAGGGAGTCAGCGTCGGACAGTCCTTCGTGGTCGGTGAGGCTCAGGTGATCCGCGATCCCGATTCAGGCGAGGTGCTCGACACCACCATCACCGAGGTCGCTCGCCTCGAGGTCAGCCAGGTCAAGGAGAAGATCTCGATCTGCACCGTGTCGAGCGGCAAAGCATCCTCCATCCGCAAGGGCATGGGCGTACACATTCCACAGTAACCCGAAGGGTGAAGGGTGAAGAAAGAGTGAAGAGTGAAGGCTGAAGAGTGAAGGAAAACCTTCACCGGCGCCATCCCTGTTCACCTTTCTTTCGCCCTTCACCCTTCACCCCTCACTCTTCCGTTTGGCCGCTCCCAGGACACAATTCGCTGCATGGCGCCCCATTGGAGTGGCCGACTGCGGCAGACTAGTGAAATGACCAATCGCCGCATGGGCTGGATCCTGGCCGCCTCGTTCTGGGCATTGTTCGGGATCATCACCGGCATTCAGGTCTGGATCAGCATGCTGACGCACGGCCATTCGGTGCTGCGTCTGGTCGGCTACTACTTCGCGGTGTGGCAAGCCTGGCTCGCTCCAACCGCACTCATCGTCTGGTTGACTCGCCGCTGGCCGGTCGTTCCGCCGCACCGCAAGAACGTCCTCGTTCACATCCTGGCGGCCTGCGGGATCGCCATCATCCATGGCCTTTACTGGATGGCCCTGCTGATCCTTATCAGGCCTTTCGACCGGATGACCGTCGAGGCATCGCGCCTCCAAATCACCGAGATCCTTTTCGACCGCATCGGACTGGAGTGGACCCTTTACTGCCTCGTGCTCGGCTCCGCCCTGGCATTCGATTACTACGAGCGCTATCGCGAGAAGGCGCTCAAGACCGCGCAGCTCGAGACTCTCCTTGGCGATGCCCGGCTTCATGCGCTGGAGCTGCAGATCCAGCCGCACTTCCTCTTCAATACGCTGAACTCCATCAGCGCTCTGGTCCGAAATCGGCGCAACGACGAGGCGGTGGCTATGATGGCCGGGCTCAGCGAGCTGCTGCGCTACACGCTCGATCATGCCGGCGACCAGCGGGTGACCCTGGAAGAGGAGTTCGCAGTGCTCCGCCGCTATCTCGAGATCCAGCATGCCCGCTTTCCCGACCGGATGTCATTCGAGATCGAGATCTCGCCGGAGGCCCGCCTGGGAGCCGTGCCGACTTTCCTCCTGCAGCCGCTTGCGGAGAATGCCGTGCGTCATGGCATCGCCGTCAGCGCCTCGCCCGGAGTGGTCGAGGTCCGGGCTTTCCGCAGCGACGATCGCCTGCAGATCGATGTCTTCAACAGCGGCAGCGTCGGGATCACCGCCGGGCGCGGCCTCGGTCTCAGCAACACCATCGAGCGCCTCCAGAGCCTCTACGGCGATACCTTCCGGTTCAAGCTGGCCAACGCCAACGGCGGCGTTCTGGCGTCGCTGTCCATCCCCTGGAGCGAGCTGGCGTGACCGAGCCGGTACGCGTCGTCATCATCGACGACGAGCCGCTGGCCCGCGACTCCATCCGCGCGCTGCTCGAAAACGAATCGGACATCCGCGTGGTCGGCGAAGGAGCCGGGACGGATGGCGCCGCCCTGATCGCCCGCACCCGCCCGGACATCATGTTCCTCGACATCCAGATGCCGGAGATCGACGGCTTCGCTCTTCTGGACCAGGTCGGGGCCGATGCCGTGCCGGCCATCGTCTTCGTGACGGCTTACGACCGGTACGCTCTCCGCGCCTTCGCCGTGCATGCGCTCGACTACCTTCTCAAGCCGTTCGATGACCAGCGCTTCGCCCAGGCCCTGGAGCACGCCAGGAAGCGCGCCCTCGCTCAGCGACGCGGGGAAGTCGACGCCCGGATCGCCGAGCTGCTCGAGGATCGCAGAACCTCCCATGCCCGCTTCCTCGTTCCGGTCCGCGATAAGGTCATCGTCGTCGATGCCGCGCAGATCGACTGGGTCGAGGCGGCCGACTATTACGTATCGCTCCACTCCGGCTCGGCGTCGCACCTGCTCCGGCAGACGATGGATGAGGTCGAGCGTCAGCTCGATCCGCGGCGCTTCTTCCGCGTCCATCGCTCCGCAATCGTCAACATCGATCGCGTCCGCGAGATCCATCCGCTCTTTCGCGGCGATTGCGCTCTGGTGCTGGCTGACGGAACCCGCCTCAAGCTGAGCCGCAGTCGCCGCAGAGACTTCGAGGGACTCTTCTCACAGCCTCAGGAACGGCGGTAGAACCACGCTCAATCGAGCCGGCTGCAGTGGAGGGGCGCTCGCTATCGGGCGCCCCGCGCGAACCGCGGCCCGCCGCCGCCCGCCGCGGCGGCCGAAGCGGCCGCCGCTCCACAGGTCCCGGTGCGCCACCTCGCCGCCGCCACCATCGCTTCAGATCCGCCCAAATCCAGTTCGCTGCAAAACGACTGACGGGGAGGACGGGCCCGTTCATTCTCCCGTGCAAGGAGATACTCCATGAAACGAGCGCTCATCACTACGAACCATCCGATGCCCCGGACCCCACGCGCGACCCCATCTCATATCGGTACTGCCCGGCATCGATTCGCCGCCGGATTCGCGCTCGCCTGCGCTGCGTTTCTGATGGCTTCGTATGCTCTTGCCGCCTCACCCCGCGAATCGCTCGTCGTCACGGTCCCCTGGCTCTCACAGCATCTCGGCGATCCCGATCTGGTGTTGCTTCACGTCGGCGATAAAGCCGACTACACCGCCGCCCACATCCCCGGTGCCCACCTCGTGTCGCAGTCGGACATCTCAGTGTCCGATCACAGCGGCAACGGACTCATGCTCGAAATGCCGCCGGCCGGCGACCTCCGCCAACGCCTCGAGGGGCTCGGCATCTCCGACCGCTCGCACGTCGTCGTCTACTACGGCAAAGACTGGGTGTCCCCATCGACGCGCGTCCTCTTCACTCTCGACTACGCCGGTCTGGGTGACCGGAGCGCTCTTCTCGATGGTGGGATGGACGCATGGGTGCGCGGAGGAGGTGCGGTCACAAAGGTCATCCCGCCACCTCGAACCGGAGCTCTCGCTCCGCTCCAGACGCGCCCCATCGTCGTCGACGCGAGCTATGTGCGATCGCACGTCGGAGCTCCCGGCGTGTCCGTGGTGGACGGGCGGTCCGCCTCGTATTACGACGGCGTCGAGCCGGGCGGCGACCCCAAACACCCCCATCGAAGCGGACACATCGCTGGCGCGCGCAACCTCCCCTTCACCGAGATTACCGACGATCGCCTCATGCTGCGATCCCCGGAGGAGTTGACAGCGCTCTTCACGAAAGCAGGCGTGAAGCCGGGTGATACCGTCATCGGCTATTGCCACATCGGACAGCAGGCTACCGCCATGCTCTTCGCCGCCCGCACGCTGGGACACACCGTGCTGCTCTACGACGGCTCCTTCGAGGACTGGTCGCGCCACACGGAATACCCGGTCGAGAATCCTTCGAAGAAGGGTCAGCCGTGAGATCCGTGCAGGGGGCAGGAGACGATGCTGCCAGCCACGCCTTGCAACCGCTCGGCATCGCGCCGGGCGGCCCGCAGTCGGATCGGCTGGACGCTCACGATGACACGTCGCGCCCTCGCCCCTATGCCGATCCCTACGTCGCCGGTAGCGCCCTGGGGCTGGTCCTTCTCGCGGCCTTCGTGATCATGGGACGAGGGCTGGGAGCGTCCGGCGCGTTCACCACCAGCGCCGCCGGCCTCGTCGCTGCCGCCAGTCCGGCTCGGGCGGCAGCCAGTCCCCTTCTTGC
>JADGNX010000205.1 GCA_017883265.1 Thermoanaerobaculia bacterium | reverse complement strand
GTGAAAGAAGGGTGGAGCCGGATCTCGCCGGAGGATTTCGCTCTCTCTGTACGCTTCGCGGTCCCCTCACTCTTCGCGCTTCTCCTTTTCAGGCCAGGTTCTCGCCGATACGATCACAGTGCTGCGCAGCATCCGGCAATAGGTCGAGGGCCCCCTGAGTTTTGACGGGCGCCCGCTCCTGGACGCCCGCCGTCGGATCACGACCACACTCGGCGAGGCGATGCTTGTTACAACCGCGTCCGACCCGGATCGCGTAATGCCGGGGCAGTGCTACCATGGGCTTTCCGAGATTGTTGGCGGGATGCCTCAATGTTTGAAAGCGTATTGCCGGAAATGGCGGCCAGGCGGCGGCCGGTGGTTTTCTACGAGTCCCTGCCGGTCTCGATAGGCATCCATGCCGTCGCCATCGGGGCGGTGATTCTGGCCGGCATCTGGACGATTTCCTTTCCGCATCACACTCCCCGCCTGGTGTCGTCCTATCGTCTGATCGAGAATCCGCCTCCGCCTCCCCCTCCGCCTCCCCCACCACCGCAGGGGGCGAATCCCGCGCCGGTCGCCGTAGTGGCGGTTCATCTGAGTCCGCTGGTTGCTCCTTCGCTCGTTCCTGATGCGATCCCCGTAGTGCCCGAGGAGTTGCCGCAGAAGCCAGTGCCGGTCGCCGCGCTCGTTGCCGCACCGGGCCCGCAGGGGGTGGTCGGTGAGGCGGGCGGAGTCGCCGGGGGAGTGGCCGGCGGGACGGTGGGGGGCGATCTACACGGAGTGATCGGCGGCAAGCTGGGCGGAGTGGCCGCCGACGGACGGGTGTACGTGGAGCGCGATCGTCCGCTGCCGCTGCATCCTGTCTCACAGGTATACCCTGTCTATCCCGACGACGCGCGCGTACGCCACTGGGAGGACTCGCTCGTGGTGCGGTACGTCATCGGCAAGAACGGGCGGGTCAAAGAGGTCACCGTGATCACGCATGCCGACCGGCATGTCTTCGAAGAAGAGACGGTGAAAGCGATCGGGAACTGGCGCTTCAAGCCGCTGATCAAGAATGGGCAGGCCGTCGAAGTCGTTCACGAGCTGACGGTGTATTTCAAACTGGTCTGAGGCGCGTGGGCGGAGCGCCTTCACTTCGCCCGGCTGGTGAGCTGTTGGGGAACGGAGACGATTCGATGCGCATAGGGGAGCTCGTCGCTGTAACCGTCGTCGCCGCGCTCTTCTGCGCCGTCCGCAGCGAGGGGGCGATCTCGCCGAAGGCGAACGACTTTCTGCGCGGGCCGGCGCAATGGCTGATGACAGGGGATGAAGTACGCGCCTTTCGCTCGACGACGACCGACGAGGAGGCCCAGAAAGCGATCGATCTTTTTTGGGTGCGCCGAGATCCCACCCCGGGGACGGCGCGCAACGAGTTCCGGGACGAATTCGAGTCGCGCGTGGCCACCGCCGATGAGGGCTTCAAAGCCGGCAACAAGCGTGGCTCCCTGACCGATCCGGGGAAGGTCTACATCCTGCTCGGCCCGCCGGGGGATTTCTCGAAGTTCGCCGGCCATTCCGAGATTGGGGGCGGCAATGACGAGAACGGAATCAATCACGGCATTGCTGGACACTACGAATGGGCGTATCCCGAGGGTCCGCATATCGGCCTCAGCGGGCCGGTGGTCTTCATCGAGAACATGGTCACCCACGAATATCGGTACGATCTACAGCACGGCAATGTCGGCGGCGCGCTGGGAATGGCGAAGCAGAGGGCCATGGTGAGCCCCGGCCTGACCGAGGTTCCGGCCTGGGCTGTGGCGAAAGCAACGGAGATCATCGTTCCGAGTCTGGCGCCGGCCGCGCCATCGGCTCCGAAGGGCCTTCCTTCCGTCGCTCCCACGATTCCGGCTCCGGCGTCGGCCCCGGCGCTGCCGGTGGGCGTTAGCATCCTGGTGCTGACGAAGGACGTTATGGCCATCGATCCGCGCGCGGGAGATCCGCTGGCGAAGACGGCTGCCGTTGCACTCTTCGCAACGAAGGACGATCTCGGATACGCTTTTCGATATTGCAGCGGCCCACTCGTTACGACAGATCCGCTTCTCGGGTTGGCCTTGACGATCAGCGGTGAGTCGGCCGGGAAGAAGGCCCACTTCTCGGCTGCCGACGACGACCTGGTGCCCGACGGCATCCCGAGCTTCCCCGGCTGCTACCTCGTGCGCGGCTCGCTTCCCCTCGGCGACGTCGGTCGAGGATCGTACGAGTTGGCGCTGACCCTGACCGACAAGACGTCTCATCAGACCTACGATCTCCGGAAGAGTTTCAAGGTCGAGTAAGGCCGATCTCGAAGCTGAGACAACAGAAGCTGCGTCCCCGATTCCCGCGGCCTGCTTCGAGCACAGGCTCCACTTCAGGCGGCGCGAGCGACCCGCGCGATGACGGCCTCCTCGTCTTCTCCTCTGCGCGCGAATCGGAGACGAAGGGCGACTTACGACAGGAGGGAACTGAGCGCGTCGGGGTGAACCGTCCACCCGAGGAAGCCGGCGACGCCGAAGAAAAATCCGAACAGGATGAAGGCGATGGCCAGCACGAGCAGCCAGCGCTTCTGGGTGAGCGCGGTGACGCCAAGCAGCGCAATCGATAGCGACAACGCGGCCTCGGAAAGATCGAACTGATCGTCGTGAAGATTGAGCGTCTCGTACCTGGCCTGGTACCCCTCCGCTTCCTTCTTGATGTCGTTCTTTTCACGCTCGTAGCGGGCGATCCGGGCGGTGTAGTCGGCGATGCGGCGGTCGATCTCGGTCCGTACGGGCTCGGCCATGCCCGGTGTCAGATCGCGCATCACGGTGAGCTGGTCGCGCGTTGCCTCGGCCAGACTCTGCTTAGTGCTCTTCGCCTGATAGTAGGACCAGGTATCGACGGTCTTCGCCTGCGCCTCGGTCATGGCCTGACCGATGTTTCCGTCCTTCACGTTGCCGAGAGACATGAAGGTCGCGGTCAATGCCACGAGGATGGCAACCACGGAGTTGAGACGAGATTCAGCAGCGTGCTCGACAGCTTCAGAAACGGTTTCAGGAAGATCGCTCATGGATGCCACACATTGTATAGGGCGGGAGACACGTCATCCCGACCGTTTCGGGATGACAAAGCGATGCGATTCTCTCTCGTCCTGGTACAGCGGCGGCTCTTCGTCTCGGGATGGCGCGACGCGCCGTCCGAAGACGACCGTGGGCAGCCTCTGAGGCTGCCCACGGTGTGTAACTGGCGCTGAGCGCGTTGATTACGGGGCGCTGGCCACCCCCGGATCGGCCAGGGCGGTTATGGCGATTGGATCGAGTGAAGTGTTGTCGATGACCGAGCCATAGACGTCGATCGGAGCGCTGGCGTTAAAGGAGAGCGTCAGGGCCGACTGGTTTGTCAGGTCGACCCCCGGGAAGAGGCTGACGAGCGAGACCTGCGACTGCTGGTAGCTGGCGAGGCTGATCGAATTCGAGCCGACCAGATCGCCGTTGTTGTTGCGCAGTTCCAGGCGAACGAGAACGGTGCCTGTGGTCGGGTTGAAAAATCCGACATTGGTGCGGAACCCAGCGCTGCCGTTGACGCTGGAAAGCTCGGGGACCACTCCGCTGGTAAGGGCATTGGCGCGCGAGATGGCGTTGACCGACTGGCCAATCGTTCCTTTTCCGTTCGGACGCTGATCGTCGAAGATACGGGATGTGACGACCAGCTTGCTCTGGCTGGTGACGCGCAGTCCGCCGATGCTGCCGGGCGAACTGAGGCCGTTCAGCCCGGTGACGTCATCGAGGGCGACCGTACCGCGCGGCGGGATGTCTACGGCCATGTTGGCGGTTGCCTCGGAGTTCGACGAGCCGCTGAAGTACTCGAGGAGGGCCGCTGCCCTGCCGGTGAACGATGGATTGAAGATCCGGACGTCGGTGACGAAGGTGTTGATCTTGCCGATGACCGGCACCTCCAATTCGTTGCTGGGATCGATGGCCGCCAGCGGGCCGCGCATAGCGCCGGCGGGAGCGGCCGTGGTGTGTACGTTCACGTAGTAGGCAGAGGGATTGGCGGCGATGTCGGCGAGGAGCACCGGGTCGACGTTGGGGGAGGTAATGACTCCGTGTGCCCGGTTGCCTACGAAGCCACTCGCGCTCGTGACCAAGGGAACCACGACCGGGTTGTTCTGGCCGGCCGGCCCTTTGTGAATGTGGGCCAGAGTTGGATTCGTCAGCGTTCCGATGTTGAGGTCCCACGTCAGAACCGTGTTGGAGGGATTGATGGTGATGGTGTAGGCGCCGACGGCCGGCGAATTGGCGCCGTTGCCGGCCGGCTCGTTGGAGGCTCGTAACTCGCCGCCAAAGAGAGTGCCGCCCGAAGTAGCCGTACCGACGCCTGAGATGGCGAGCTGGCCGCGAATGACGCCGGCCCCGAAGGTCGCGTTGTGGACATTCGTGTAGTACTGATCGGGATGCTCAACGATGTCCGAGAGCAGCGACGGATCGATCCCGGGGATAGTCTGGGTCAGACGTCCATTCACAAAGTTCGAAGCGTTGAAGCCTATGACCACGCCTCCCTGGACTCCGGCCGCTCCCTTGTGAATATGCGCCAGGGTAGGCGTTCCAACTCCGGTAATTGTCTCGTCGACAGTCAGAACGGTGCGGCTCGTGTCGATGGTGAAGGTGGCGGTTCCGAAGCCGCTGCCGACGCCCATGGAGGTGCCAGCTCCGACCTCCTGTCCCGCTGTGAGGACGGCGTTGAGGGTGACTGTTTGATTCTGGGCGAGCAACGGGCTGACGGACGAAAGGATCAGGAGTGCGGCAAAGAGGAACGACGACTTCCGGGCAAGCGACATGAAATCCTCCCTTGGTTTCAACTGCGTTGGAATACCAGATCTTGAGACCTCGTCTCATCTCGCGAGGCACAGTGTAGTGCGGGCCATATCGTCTCTTGCAACTATTTTCGTAAGACTGTTTGCAGAAGAGTAACGTTCAACTGCGGAGCCTCGTTGAGGCAGGATGAGAATGATCGGCGAACGCGGCTGTTGACGAAGGCCCCACCAGTCTAAAGCGAGCCGTTCGCGCCCGCTTACAGCCCCTGAAGCAAATCTGATGCAATGTGATCGGTAAGACCGATTATTTGGAAAGTTCAAAGAGAAAGTGAAGGGTGAAGGCTGAAGGGTCAAAGAGTGAAGATTATTTTGGGAAGGCGAGTGTTCCCCTTCACTCTTCACCCTTCCCCCTTCACTTTTCTTAACTCCTGGCTCGTTGCTTGAAGGGGACATCCTCTCGATGAGCCCTGTTGCCCGGTGGCGCACCGCCGCCGTCGTCTTCGCCACGCTGCTGGTCATCGTCTGTCTGCTGCTCCTGCCGGCCTGCTGTTGCGTGCGCTCGCCACGCAGCACGTCATCAGCGCCGGCTATGGCCATTCCGCCGATTGGCACCGCGCCACTGGTGATTCCTCCGGCGGCCGAGCAGGCTGGACCGACGGAAAGCTTCATGCGCAACGTCGATTTCCACATCGACGAGACCACGGTGCTCCGGATTCATGAACTGCGCGGTCAGATGTTCGACAAGGAACACGGAAAGCCTCTGAATTTCGACGATCGCCGTACCTTCATCCTGCGGATCTTCGAAGCGACGATCGGATTGCAATCGCCCAGCCTCGACAACCTGATGAATCGCTACGTGTTCGGTTATCCAGGCGCTCCGCTCAGGGCCATGAGCGCCACGTTCGTCGGGAACAAGCTTCGCCAGGAGGGGATCATGCACAAGGTGATCGACATCCCCTTCACCATGATGGCGGACGTGAGCGCAACGCACGATGGATGGATCCGCATTCATCCGACCAGAATCGAGATCTGCAACCTCAACGGCGGGGCTCTGATGAAGGCGCTTGGCGTCACGCTCGAGAAGATGCTCGATCTGAGCAAGGCGCACGGGGTACGCGCCGAAGGGAACGATCTGCTGCTCGAACCCCAGGTGATTCTGCCGCCGCCGCAGATCGACGGCCACCTCTCGGAGGTTCGCGTCGAGGGGGATGAGCTGGTCCTGCACTTCACGTCGCCGACGGTCCCGGCAGCCCTCACCCTTCCGGAGCCCGGTGCGCGGAACACGATGTACTTCAGGCATGGGATCCTGCGGATGGGAAAGCTCCTCATGATCGACGCCGACATGCAGGTCATCGATGCCGATCCGTCCGATCCATTCGACTTCTTCATCGACCGCTACAACGAGCAACTCGTCGCAGGACACGACCAGAACCGGCTCGACTACGGACTGACTGTTTACATGCGCGATTTCAAGGACCTCGGCAAGCCGCTGAGGACGGGCGAGCGGGTGAAGTAGCGGAGATTGCGCCGGCGATGTCGACAGAAGGATTGAAGATCGGCGTGCAGAGCTGGACGCTGCGGAATCTCTCTTTCGAAAAGGCGGTCCGCGCGACCGCTGCGGCGGGCCTCCACTTCATTCAGCTTTCGAGCGCGCACATCGATTCGAAGGAGCCGGCGGGCGCTCTGCTGAGCAAACGCCGGTTCATGGAAGCGCATGGCGTCGT